>JADHNY010000025.1 GCA_016779265.1 Pirellulales bacterium
AGTCAAAAGCGATCGGAAGTTTTCTGGCAGCGTACTTTTCAACAGGCAATCCTGACGCTAACAGCCTGTTCTCACTAATTCTTTACCTGGTTGGTCGTATGGCGGAGTCAATGCGTCCTCAAGTGGAGCAAATGCTCTCTAGTTTTGGCAGCCAGCAGCCACTCCCGGCAGTGAAACTCAGGCAGAGTTCAACGCTTTGCCGAAGGCTTACGGATGAGGTCAATCGTTATCACGACATGATTCGCAACTGATGCGAGCCGCCGCCATCCGTTCGAGAGAGATGCGATCACAGAGAGATGCAGCCGGGCTTACGAGGCCGTGAGCAGCCGCTGCATTGCCGCCTTTGCTGCTTCAAGGGCATCGCCAAGCTTGTCGGGATCCTTGCCGCCGGCCTGAGCGAGGTCTTTGCGGCCACCTCCCTTGCCACCCACCAGCGGAGCCGCTTCGTTGATCCAGGTGCTCGCGGAGAGCCCCCGCTCCTCGAGTTCGCGGCTGATGCCGGCCACCAGGGTAACCTTGCCACCGTCGCATCCGCCAAGCAGCACAGCGATTGGGCTTCCCTTACGACGCAGCTGATCGATGCACTGACGCATTGAGCCTGCGTCTCCTGAGCTGAGCGATGCCACTACCAGGCGGGTATCGCCGACGGTTACGGCTGCAGCCAGCAGTTCGTCGGGTGACACGCCTGCCGCCGCGGCTCCCCCCTTCCCTTTCCGCAGCTCCTTGAGTTCCTTGGTCAGGGCGGTCAGTCGTGTGGGCAGGTCGTGGGTGGGCACCTTCAGGGAAGAGGCTGCCTCAGACAAGGTCTGCTCGGCCCGTCGCATCCGACGCAGGCTCTCGAACCCGGTCACGGCAGTCACTCGCCGTGTGCCGGCGGACACGCTCTCTTCACCCACAATCCGCACCAGGCCAATCTCGCCGGTGTTGCTAACGTGGGTGCCACCGCAGAGTTCACGGCTGACCCGCTCGTCGTCGCTGCCCATGCTGACCATGCGAACGATATCGGGATACTTCTCGCCAAAGAGCATCATCGCTCCTGCGTGTCGGGCATCCGCGAGCGGCAGCCGCTGAGCACTGACAGGCAGGGCAGCAAACACGTTTGCGTTGACCATGTCTTCGATCTGCTCGAGCACGGCGCTGCCAATGCTCCCGCCATGCGAGAAGTCAAAGCGAAGAAGATCAGTGTCGACCTTCGAGCCCTGCTGCACGGCGTGTGGTCCCAGGAAGTGCTGCAGGGCAGCATGCACCAGGTGCGTCGCGGAGTGAGCCCGACGAAGGGCGCTGCGGCGGGCCGTATCCACCTTTGCGGTGAGCGGCTCTCCAAGGGCGAGCTGCCCTTCGCGGAGGTGGCCACGGTGCAGAATGAAGTCGCCTTCCCGCAGTGTGTCAGTCACCTCAAACCGCAGCGAATCATCGCCGGCCCCAAGGAGCCAGCCGGTATCGCCAACCTGGCCGCCCGCTTCGCCATAAAACGGCGTGCGGTCGAGGACCACGATCACCGGCTCATGGTGATCGATTTCATCGAGTGTTTCGCAGAGACGGTCTTGAGCGATGATGCCGACGGCCTTGCCAGAGGCCTCGGTGGCGTCATAGCCCACAAACTCGGAGCCATGCATTGCCTTCTTCAAGGCATCAAGTGGGCCTGACGTAAACAGCTCCACGCGTGTGCCGGCACCCGACCGCAGTCCATGGGCATCCATCGCTTCCTGAAAGCCCTGCCAGTCGAACGCGCAGTTCCGCTCGGCCGCCAGCGTCTCTAAGAGCTCTGGTGGGAAGCCGTGCGTGGTGTAGAGTTCCGCTGCATCCTGGCCCGAGACCAGTCCTGAACCGGCCGACTCGATCGACTCAAACAGGGTCTCGATGCGAGCAAGCCCACCATCGATGGTGTCGAGGAAGGCGGATTCCTCACGCTGAATAACCGAAGATACCCGTTCGGAGGTCTCGGCCAGCTCGGGGTACGGGCTCCGCATGATCTCGGCCACAGCCGGCGGCAGCTGGTAGAGGAATGGCTCTCGCAGACCGAGCTGATGGCCGTCGAGCACAGCCCGTCGCAGCAGTCGCTTGACGACATACTTCTCTTCGTTGTTGCCGGGCATCACGTTTTCGTGGATGGCAAACGTGCAGGCTCGCAGATGGTCGGCAATCCGTCGCATCCGCCGGCCATCATCGGTCTCTGCTTCATAGGGACGGCCACAGACTTCTGCCACGGCTTCGACGAGAGGCTTGAGGATGTCGATGTGGAAGTTGCTGTCGACGCCTTGCAGCAGGGCGCAGGTCCGCTCCAGTCCCATGCCCGTGTCGATGTTGCGGCTCGGCAGGGGCCGAAGATTGTCTGGCGGATCACCCACGCGGTTGAACTGGGTAAACACGAGATTCCAGATCTCCACCTCGCTCCCGTTCTCCATCGTGTAGAAGATTTCGCTACATGGTCCGCAGACGCCGTCAGGCCCCTGGCTTGGTGCAGACGCTGGCCAGAAGTTGTCGTCTTCGCCCATCCGCGTGATGCGGGTCGAGGGGATCCCGATCTCGTCAGACCAGATCGTGTAGGCCTCGGAGTCGTCTTCGTAGACGGAGATCGTCAGCCGTTCAGGCGCGATCTTGAGCCACTTGTCGCTGGTGAGAAACTCCCAGGCCCAGTGGATTGCTTCACGTTTGAAGTAGTCCCCGAAGCTGAAGTTGCCGAGCATCTCGAAGAAGGTGTGATGCCGTGCCGTACGGCCGACGTTGTCGATGTCGCCCGTCCGCAGGCACTTCTGGCAGGTCGTAGCTCGGGTGAAGTCAAGCTTGCACTTGCCCAGGAAGTGATCCTTGAACTGGTTCATACCAGCGGGTGTGAACAGAACCGACGGGTCCCAGCGAGGGACCAGCACGTCACTCGGCCGCCGGACGCAGCCTTTCGTTTCAAAGAAAGTCAGGAAGGCTTCGCGGAGTTCGTCGGCTTTCATGGTCGGTGGGGCTATTCACGTGGGTGCGAGGGATCAAGCCGCACACTATAGCAGGCCCTCGCCGTCTTCCGACGGCCAGTCCTGCCGCACGGTGGCGGCAGAACTGCTGTCGGGCAGACTTTCCCTGGGACGACTTACGATGGGCAGACCAGATGCGACAACAGGTGGCTCGGCAGCCTCACTCGGCGGCCGGTTCCTCCGAGTTGTTGTCGTCGGCCTCTTCGGCTTCGGCCTCGGGCTCAGCGGGCTTGTGGTGGGCCATCACCTTGTCGCGGATTTCCCGAGCCATCTCCGGGTTGTCCTTGAGGAACTGGCGGGCTCGCTCCCGCCCCTGGCCAAGGTGGGTGTCTCCAAACCGCATCCAGGTGCCGCTCTTCTCGATCAGTTTCGCAGTGACCGCCATATCGATGATGTCGCCTTCGAGGCTGATGCCATCGGCATGCATCATGTCGAACTCTGCCACTCGGAACGGCGGGGCGACCTTGTTCTTGACCACCTTCACGCGAACCCGCTGACCGACGACATCTTCGCCATCCTTCAGTGTGCCAATGCGCCGGACATCGATTCGGCATGAGGAGTAGAACTTCAACGCCCGGCCGCCCGGAGTTGTTTCAGGACTGCCAAACATCACGCCGATCTTCTCGCGGATCTGGTTGATGAAGATCACCGTGGTCTTGCTCTTGGCAATCGCACCGGTCAGCTTTCGCATCGTCTGACTCATCAGCCGGGCCTGCAGGCCGACGAAGGAGTCACCGATTTCACCATCGAGTTCCTTCTGAGGCACGAGGGCGGCAACCGAGTCGACGATGATGATATCGACCGCGTTGCTGCGGATGAGCATCTCGACAATGTGCATCGCGTCTTCACCGCTGGTCGGCTGACTGACTAGAAGACTCTCCAGCGAGATGCCCAGTTTCTTGGCCCATGACGGGTCGAGCGCATGCTCCGCGTCGATGAACGCGGCCACGCCGCCTGCTTTTTGAGCAGCGGCAACGGCGTGGAGTGCGAGGGTTGTTTTGCCAGACGACTCAGGCCCAAACACCTCGATGATGCGGCCACGCGGAAACCCACCGCCCCCTAGCGCAAGGTCGACTGAGAGGCTGCCAGTCGAGATGCCTTCAATGGCACCAAAGCCATCGCCGCCGAGCGACATGATCGAGCCCTGCCCAAACTCTTTTTCGATCTGGGCCAGCGCCGACTTGAGCGCGGGATTCGCATCCATCATCGAGTCGACCACGCTCCCGCCGGCATCTTTGCCCCGTGCGGCCTTCTTCTTGCCACGACCACTTGCCGTGGCCGTCTCTGCCTTTTGTGGCTTTGCTGCCTTTGCCATCCGACCATTCACTCCTGCTGTTGCCAAAACCATGGCGACACCTCCCGCGTTTCCCGGCGACATCGTCGGGGTGGCTGCGTCACCACCATGAATCGAGCGATTTGCCGCGGAAACGTATACTGAACACCCGTATGGTATCGGTTTGTTCAGTAGGGAGCAAGCAGGAAAAAATGGACTCATGTTCAGGTGCGTAGGCCGCAGGCGTCGTGCTGGGCTGGTCGGGTGGGATCTGCCGGCAGCAGCCTGTAGATAGTTCAGTCGTCGGAGGGCTTCTGCCAGCCGAACGGCTGGGTCCAGGCCTGCTGACGCTGCTCTTTCCAGACCGGATCGACCGGCGGCTCGCTCGAACTCACAACCGCCCGTACGTACAACTCACGCCCCGTGAGTGTGTAGCTCGGGGTGAGCCCTTCGACCGCAGCCAGCTCAATACCGATCTGAGGTTTGCTGCCCGCTTCGGTGACCGATCCGATAAATCGTGTTGTGAAGGTGGCGTCTCCGTCAGGCTTGACCGCCAGACTGAGGGTGTTGCTCGTGTCGTCAAAGGTCACGGCTGTGAGGGTCACGCCGCTTGAGGCGTAGAAGTCGCCGACCTGCAACGCCTGAATGATCTTTTCTGGAGTGAGGTGGGTTGTCTTGACCATCACCCAGCCTCGTCCTGGTCGTGAGGACTGCCGGTCGCCAGGTCCGGAGTGGTAGTCGTGGCAGTCATCGGTCGCGACGCCAAACAGCGGTGCCGCACCGAGTTCTGTCAGGCGGATCACGTTGGCAATGTCCCACAGTTGTTCGATCGACGGAGTGGTGTCGTCACCGAGTTGTTTGACGGAAGGATGGCCGTTGAAGACTTCGAAATGCTGCTCAAGCGTCGCGTGAGCAAGATCAGCTGGGGTGACCGCATTGCCAAAGTTGGGATGGTTGAGATGGGCCAGAATCGAACGGCCAGCTCGCTCCGCCTGTTCGCGGACAGCCCGCAGGTTGTTCTGAATCGCCTCGCTGACGGTCTGGCCGCCGACCGGCTGAATCGCCTCGGCAATGTTGCTGGCATTGATGTGGACCGGCTTGCCAGCAACCGCGTCACTGATCTCTTCCGCTGGAATCAGCAGGAACTGCCCTCGTTGCTCCACAAGGGCTCGAAACTCGTCAAACGGTTTGAGCCGAATCTCAGCCGCGTCGCCCTCGCCTCGCCGATCGACCCAGGTCGGTCCAAAACGGTCGAGGTATTTCGTGATCACATCCGGCCCACCGCGATCGAGGGCACGCTTTTCCGGGATCCAGCGGATGCCTTGGGCCAGTACATTGTGGTCGGTGAGGGCTAAAAAGTTGTAGTCGCGGGTGCGATACCACTCAGCAACCATCTCAGGAAAATCGTTGCCATCGCTCCAGAAGGTGTGGGTGTGGATGTTGCCTTTCCACCACTGCGGCGATGCATCAACCGGCACGGCCTCGTCTCCCGAGGCGGCGGCAACTGCAACCACGGCCACAAGCACGACAGCCGCTCTGGGGAGCAGCACTCCGGCAAACGTTCTCAGGGCTGTGGTGGCAAGGCTGCTGAAACCGGCTGCAAGACGAATCGAGCGAGCGGCGAGCGACATCGGCATGAGAAACACCTCCTGGTGAGCCAGCGGAACGAACGGGCGGTTAGTCTAGAGCAGGTCGACCATCGCCAGCCATCATCTTCCGTCACACGAGCGTGCGACTCCCATGAACTCCCTCTCGACTGTGCTGCTTCTCATCAGCCTGGTGGTCTGTGCTGGCCTGGCGTTGCGAGTCAGGAATCTCCGTCGCGAGTTCCACACACTCAAGCGATCGTTCGACACGCTGGTCACAGAGGCTCCCGTTGGAGTGATTCAGACTGACGCGAATGGTCGCCACATCCTGTCAAATGCCGCCTGGACTGAGCTGAGTGGCTTGTCGACAGAAGTGACGGCCGCCAACTGGCAGCAGGTCATCCATCCGGACGACCTGCCGCAGGTCACGGCCCGTTGGGAAGCCGCGGTGAGGACGCAACGGGCCTACACAAATCAGCTGCGACTGGTGAAGCCGGATGGAACCGAACGCGAAGTCGTGGCGGTGATTCATCCCGTCCAAGACGACAACGAGCAGGCGGCCGGGTTTATCGGTGTCGTGCTGGATGTCACCGAACTGAGTGAAGCCCGTCGACAGGTTCAGGAGAAGGACCGCTTGCTCCAAGACGTGCTGGATCACTCTGCCTCGGCCATCTACGTCAAGGATCGAGAAGGCCGCTATCTCCTCGCCAACAAACGACACATCGAGCTCTGGCCCTCTATGAGTGACTTCCAGCCCGGTGCGACCGCTTACGACTGGTTTTCAGAAGAGGTGGCACGGTCGTTTGAGGCGTCGGATCGGGCGGTGTTTGAGAGTGGCGAAGTGCACACCTTTGAGGAAGTGATTCCGCACGACGGTGAAGCGAGCACGTACCTCTCAGTCAAGTTTCCCATTCGCAATGACCGTGGCGAGATCACGGCGGTGGGAGGCATCTCCACCGATGTGTCGGCGGTCGAGCAGGCGCACAGACAGTTGGCAGAGCGTGAAAAAGTGCTTCGCAACCTGATCGATCTGCAGGAACAGGAGCGACAGCTGATCTGCCACGAGTTTCATGATGGGCTGATCCAGTATGTCGTGGGCGCGACCATGCTGCTGGAGCGATTGCTGGAGGATCCGCAGCTCCCCGAACACTGCTTCAGCACACTGGAAAGTGTCAGTCGCTGCCTGAGCAAAGGCCTCGAGGACGCCCGCCGGGTGATTCGTGGCATTCGCCCGGCAAGCCTCGATGATCTTGGTCTGCAGGCCGCCGTGGACGATCTCGTGGGCGAACTGGAGGCAGACGGCGTCACCGTTGAGATGCACATCGAGGGAACGATCGACGGCATCGATGACGAGCTCCAGACCACCGTCTACCGCGTCTTCCAAGAACTCTTCAACAACATTGCCAAGCACAGCAACGCCTCACGTGTTGTCTGCTCGCTCAAAGTCGACGCTGACAATGTGCGATTGGCGGTGCAGGATTTCGGCTGTGGTTTTGATCCGGCAGTCCCCACTCGCGGCTTTGGCCTCACTGGCATTCGTGAGCGGGTTCGGCTCGCCGGTGGTGACTATGAGCTGCGGGCTGCCCCAGGTGAAGGCACGCAGGTGCAGGTGCGGCTGCCGTGCGCCCGCCAAACGACCGGTGCGGCGGCAGCCCCTGTCACGCCGGCCAACGGCATGTCCTGACGAGCTAGAACGTCAGCATCTGGCGATATTCCGCCACGCGGCGGTCGAGTTCGGCCCGGTCGATTGCTGAGAGTCGGTCGAGGCTGAAGTCTTCCACCGTGAAACTAGCGGTCACCGTGCCGTAGGCGAGAGCTTCCTTCAACGCCTGCGGGTCAAACCGCCCGAGCGAAGCGAGGTGGCCCATCATTCCTCCAGCGAAGCTGTCTCCGGCGCCTGTCGGATCGAGCACCTGCGGTGTGGGGAAGGCAGGCATGACATACATTTCATGCTCACTGAAGAACATCGCCCCGTGCTCGCCCTTTTTGATCACGACAAACTTCGGGCCCATCTCACGGACCGCATGGCCGGCCCGCACAAGGTTCTCGTCCTCTGCGAGAAGCTTGGCCTCGGCGTCGTTGAGTACCAGGCCATCGATTCGCTTGAGCAGCTGCTCAAGCTCGTCTCGCTGAATGTTGATCCAGAGGTCCATCGTGTCGGCGACGGTCAAGGCCGCGTCGGGCACCTGGTCGAGCACAGAGAGCTGGGTGACTGGTGAGGAGTTGCCGAGAAACACAAACTTGCTCTGACGGTGGCCGTCGGAGAGCTGTGGCTTGAACTCACCAAACACGTTGAGGTGCACCTCGAGCGTCTCGCGGTCGTTCATGTTGGGCAGGTAGCGACCACGCCAACGAAACGTCTTGCCGCCCGGGATCGTCTCGAGGCCGCTGGTGTCGATGCCCCGCTGCTCCAGGAACGTCGTGTGCTTGGTGGGAAAGTCGTCTCCGACGGTGCCGATCATCTTGACCGGCGAGAAGAAGCTCGCGGCATACGAGAAAAACACCGCAGAACCACCGAGGACGTCGTCGCGGCTCGCGGTTGGGGTCTCGACGCAATCGATGGCAACGCTTCCGACGACGAGCAACGGCATGAAGAACTCCTTGCAGACTGAGTGCGGAAAACACGGAATGTACGGCGTTCCCCAAGTTGTGGGCAACGCAACGAGGCTGTGGGCGACTCTAGTCGCCACACAAAGGCAATGCCTGAGCGATTCTGGCGAGTGACTTCTCTCGGCCCAGGATGGCCAGACAGTCGTAAAGCCCTGGGCCAACTGTCTTGCCGCTGACCGCGACACGGACCGCATGGATCAGATCGCCGACCTTCAGGCCGGCTTCCTCAACCACCTGTTTCAGCGCTGCTTCCAGCGGTTCTGGGGTGAAGGAGTCGAGCTTCTCAAGGGCGTTTGAGTAGGCCTTCAGCAAGGCAGCTGTTCCCGGTTTGGCAAGCCGTTTCGACACCGCCTGCTCATCCATCGGGGGTTCGGAGACCAGGAAAAAGTCTGCGTAGACGAGGATGTCACCTGCGACCTTCAGCCGGTCACCCGCGGCCTCGATCACCTGGCGAACGATGTCCGCGTCTGCGGGAGCGACGGGATCTGCAAGCAGGCCTGCCTTGGTGAGAAACGGCAGCATCAGCTGAAGCTTCTCTTCAGTCGGCAGGGCGACCATCATCGTGTCCTGCATAGCCCAGAGCTTCTTGGGGTCGAAACTCGCCGGAGATGAGTTAATGCGTTCCAGTGAAAAACACCGGATCAGCTCGTCGCGAGTGAAATACTCGGTCTTGTCGTCAAATGACCAGCCGAGCAGTGCCAGGTAGTTGTCGATCGCCCATGGCAGGTAGCCCACCTCGCGGTAGAAGTCGACGATGACCGGATTGAAGGTGTCGGCTTCGGGGGCGAGGCCGATGCGTTCGGCGATTTTCAGTCCGTGATCCATGACCAGTTTGAAATCCTGGTTCTTCAGGTACTTGGCGAGCTTTCGCTTGGAAAGTTTGGTCCTGCTGCCTGGTTCAGCCACCAGTGGAAGGTGGGCAAAGGTCGGGAGGGGATAGCCGAGCGACTGTGCAATGAAGGCCTGCCGCGGCGTGTTTGAAAGGTGCTCTTCCGCACGGATCACATGGCTGATCGCCAGGTCATGGTCATCCACCACCGTGGCGAGATGATAGAGGCAGGTTCCATCGGCACGCTGGATCACATGGTCCTGCTCGCGTTCCCAGGCAAACTCGACTCGGCCGCGAACGCAGTCGTCGATCACGAGCACGCCTTCGCGGGGCATCTTGAGCCGAACGACACCTGCCCTGCCCTCAGCCTCGTACCGAGCGGCGGTTGACTCGTCAAAGGCGGCGAAACGACGGCTGTAGAGAAACGGTCTGCCCGCCGCCTGTGCTGCAGCACGCTCCTCGTCAAGTTCTGCCGGACTGGCATAGTCGCGGTAGGCGTGGCCACTGGCGAGCAGTTTCTCTACGGCGGCCGCGTACCGATCGCTTCGCTGCGATTGATAATACGGCGCATAGGGGCCATCGACGCCTGGTCCCTCATCCCAGTCGATTCCCAGCCAGCGAAGGCCGTCGAGAATCGGCTCGAGCGCCTCATCGATGTTGCGGGCCACGTCGGTGTCGTCGATTCGCAGGATGAACTGTCCGCCGTGTTGCCGGGCGAAGAGCCAGTTGAACAACGCGGTGCGAACACCGCCGATGTGCAGGTAGCCGGTAGGACTTGGAGCGAAGCGGGTGCGGACAGTCATGCAGAAATGCCTCGAGGCGGATCGCGGGGAACGGCTTGGGGGTGTGCAGAACGTACGACGCTGCCGGCGGCTTCGTCAAAGCAGATGCCGCGATCCGCGGCTGGAAACGTGGCATCCCAAGGCCCCGGCTGCGGCGTCGGCCAAGCGACCCCCTGGGATGTCCTCAAGCCTGCCTGACGAGAGCCGGCCTTGTTCTTGCCGGCGTCGGGGCGAGCACTCAGGCGGCCCGGTTCTTGCGAGCGAGCTTCCGCAAGCGTCTCCGCTCAGCCTTGCTGAGCCGAGGTTCGTCGGAGTCCGTCCGCAGGTCGTCACCATTCTCAAGGAGCTGTGACGGCTGGTCTGGAGCAGTGGCTTCTTCCCAGTCGATTGACTCCTCTGCGGCTTCAGCGGGCTCCTCGGCCGGCTCGGCATCCTGTTCTTGTTTGGCGATATCACCGCTCTGTGGTTCAGCATCCTCAGCCACTTCGGCTGCGGCTGACATGGCTGCGGCCGTGGCGGTGGAGAGAGCCCGCTTTTTGGCTCGGCGTTGGCGTGTTGGGCGTGCCGCACGTGGTGGAACGAGCCCGCGTGCTTCACGGATCACGCTCCGGCAGGCGATCAGTCCGCCGATTGTTGCCAACGTCGGGGTAAACACCCGCAGGGATGCCGCGACCAGGGCCCATGTTTCCGCCGAGCCGAGCTGCCATGTGGGCGGCTGCCAGCCCGCCACCAGCGCTTCTTCAATTCCTCCCGCGGCGAGCCAGGCTGCCAGTGAGCAGCCGAGGAAGGCGGCCGTTCCCAGTCGCTGCGTCAATGGCAGCACTGCCCACAGGCCGACGGGCAGCCACACCGCTGCCACCACAAGCATCCACCAGCCCTGCCCTGTCGTTCCCAGGCTGCGGCCGGTGGCATCCATCATCACAACTGATGCGATCTTGTGGAGCGGAAGCACGAAGGCCACCGCAGCGATTCCAAACAGCACGCTCATCAGTCCCCATCTGCGATGTCGGCCCTGCCGATCGTCGAGTCGATGCCGGCGAACATTCTTGGTGACGGTGGCGAGCATAGCGGCGATCAGAAAGCAGGCGAGCCCCACCGCAGCGGTGAACCCACTGTCCGCTCGGAGGTCTGTCAGGCTGTGGAGGAAGGCGAGACTCTGCCGCCAGCGGACGCCTGCGAGCCTCTCCAGGGTGTCCACGCCCGGCCCGGCAATCGCCAGGCCTGTGAGCAGCGATGGCACTGTCAGCAGCCCGAGCAGCGTCGCGATGAAGGGAGCTGTGCCGACAGGGATCCGGGTGGCGACGGAGGCGTGCTGCTCAGGAAGAGCCTTCGACGCGTAGATACCGGCCTTGCGTTGGCTTCCGCGAGGAGGCGTCTGGGTGTCGAACCCTGGCTCGGCCGCATCGATTCCCGCCTGCTCGGCAGCGGCGAGTCGACGGCGAGCATCGCGACGCTGGCTTCCCTGAAACGACGGCATGGCGGGTGATCAACTCCTCATTGGGGTTCGGAACGTCGGAGGTTTGCAAAGCCCCCCGCGTGCAGGGTCGGCCAGACAGGCCTCGTCGATTGAGCGAGCTTCCGCGAACCAGAGCAACCGTCAGGAGTTGTGCAGTCTTCCAGCCCTGCGACCTTTCTGACCTGCGACGAGGCGGCGATGCAGCAGGTGATAGGGCCGCCGATTGTCCACATGCAGACGCTTCGGTATCCTCGCGTCTAGAGTGGCGTCGGTTCGCGAGAGCCGCATCGCTGTCGTCTTTCTGTTTGTCGCCTACCCCCTTGGTCTGGAGTTGTCTTCGTCATGGCCTACACCCTGCCCTCGCTCCCGTATGCCTTTGATGCCCTCGAGCCGCACATCGACGCGCGGACCATGGAGATTCATCACGACAAGCATCACGCTGCTTACGTCGCCAACGTTAACAAGGCGCTCGAAGGCAGCCCGCTGGCCGACAAGTCGGTTGAGGATCTGATTCGTGATCTCGAGCAGGTGCCTGAGGCAATCCGGACTGCGGTTCGCAACAATGGTGGCGGGCATGCCAACCACACGCTGTTTTGGGAGTCGATGGCTCCCGGGAAGGGTGGCGAGCCGAGCGGAGCTCTCGGGGATGCGATTCAGGGCCAGCTCGGCGGCTTTGAGAAGTTCAAGGAAGACTTTTCCAAGGCAGCCATGACACGCTTCGGTAGTGGCTGGGCCTGGCTCTCGGCTGGGGCTGACGGCAAGCTCCTCGTTGAAAGCACGGCCAACCAAGACAGCCCGTTGATGCATGGCAACACGCCGCTGCTGGGCATCGACGTCTGGGAGCACGCCTATTACCTGCACTACCAGAATCGTCGTGCGGACTACGTCGGCGCCTTCTTCAACGTGATCGACTGGGACGTGATCGGACAGCGTTTCGCGTCGCTGTAGTTTCGCGGCAGTGTCAGGCGGCCATGCGTGTCGCGGACGATCAGCCCGTATACGCTCACTTAAGCAGAGGGGCAGCAGGATATTCTCCTGTTTGCCCCTCTTGCCATTCTGGAGGTTCAGGGTGCCGCCTGGGGCTGCCCTGAGCAACATGCGGTTGACGCCAAGGGCGGACTGTCCTTATCTCCCCGCCATGTGGAGCTTGTCCACCAGCCCGGAGACTGACTATGCGATGCCGTTTGGCCCTTCCAGCCGCCCTCATGATGCTTGCACTTCCCCTCGGTACAGGCTGCCGTCTTGGTGGGAGTTCGAGCATGACCAGCTGGCTTCCGGGCCAGGGTTCTGCTGCCGACGACGGTGAAGAACTCGCTTCAGCCCCACCCTTTGAGGGAGCAATCGTCAAGCCATCCTCAAAGGCAACGCCCTATCCCACCACCTCCACGCCTCAGGGCTACGTGATGAGCGAAGCGGGCGAACAGCCGGCCGCAGCGCAGATCGCAGCCGCGGATGCACCTGCTGCGGCTGCCACGCCAACCGCTCCGGTGACCTACGGAATGAAGCCGGCAGAGGTGGCTGCCCTGACAGGCACCGCCGCCGCGGCCACCCCTCCGCAGCCGCAGCCGCAGCCTGCACAGGAGAGCGTTGCAGCGCAAGAAGGCCTGTATGCCCCCCTGACGCAGACAACGCCTGCTGCTGGCTCCGCGACACCACCCGCCGACACCGTCGCGTCAGGCTTCTCGGCAGCTGGTGGAACTTCGGCAGGTGTTTACCCGCCGGAAGAGACCGTGGGGCTCGCTCCAGCGGCCAGTGCCACAGCAGGCTCTCCGGCAGCACAAGACGCGATGGGCCAGCCGTCAGCTGGCTTTGCTCCCACAAGTGAGGCGATGCCGCAGTCATCTGCTTTTGCCGCGGCGGCTGCCGCTGGCGGTTCGGCATTTTCCACACAGCCCGAGCCGGTGCCGTCAGCTGGCGGTCAGGTCGGTGGGGCGACAGCCCCGGCGGAAACAGGCTCTGCCTTCGGTCAGTCATCGTACGCCGCTGCACCGACGGCCTCGGCCTTCGTTCAGCAGCCAGCAGCGTCCTCTGCCGAGGTGTCAGCTGCTGGTGTCCCCTCCGGCAGCTCCGCTGCATCTCCCGTTGCCGATCAGCGGTATGCCTCAGCAGGCAGTCGGTTTGGAGGTGGCGGGTTTACGGAGCCGGCTGGGGTGACGGCGTCCACGCCTGCAGAAGATCCGCTTCTGGCTCCACCTCAGCAGACGGCCCAGGCCTCTCCGTGGCAGCAGGGGGCGAGCAGTCCGGCGACAGAGCAGACGACACCCGCCTCCTCAGCCTGGCCTGCGACTTCCCCTGCTGAGAACGTGGCGGCTGCGAGTGCGACAGAGGCTTCTGCTGACCAGTCGTTTGGCACAGCAGGTGCTGCCGAGTTTTCTGAGCCGAGTTTTGGTTCCCAGGCGTCGCAGCCCTCTGCTGAAGAGGGTAGCCGTCCGCCGCGGCGGCCCGACCCGATGTATCGTCCTGCCGGAACATCGAGCTACCGCCCTGCAGAACCGATTTTTCCGAACGAGCCAGCGTCTCGTTCGCCGGTGCAGATGGCCACTTTTGAAGAGACCATTCCACTGCCGCCACAGCAGTAGGGGCTTCGCAGTGTGCCTGGCTTCGCAGTGTGCCTGGCTTCGCAGTGTGCCTGGCTTCGCAGTGGCCGGACGGCTGGCGAACTACCAGCCCATGACCATATTCGACTCGATCACCTTGCGGGCACGCTCTAGGTCGTCGCCTGTCTCATGCATGTAGAGCCGGATTGCGTGCACCTTGTCGCCGGAGGCCTTGGAGAGGCACTCGCGGGCAGTGCTGCAGGGGTCACCGTGGGCCGTTGGCAGGCCCAGGGCTGATTTGGAGATGACCCAGGTGTCACGAGGACGACGGGTCAGTCGCACAATCGGCTCGCCTGGGTAGGCATCAGCGACCACAAGTCGGGCGGCATCTTCGTCCACGGCCCACGAAATGATGATGTGGGCGACGGTCTCGATCTCGAACAATGGCATCGTTGTCTCCGCGGTCGCACCCGAAGTCTGGAGTGTACCACCGCGGGCCCAAACGCGAACGGTCACCCGGCAGGCCCACGCGTGCGGCAGAGTTTCTCATGGCTTTTCCGCAGCTATCATGGCAGGAGCGGTTTTTCTGTGGTGGCTCTTCTCTCACGAGGCTGGCGATGGGACAGGCCTACGACGACCTCGGTTTTCCGATACCGGCTGAGTTTGAGGTTCCGGGGACGGCTGACGGCCGTCGCCGCCGGCAACGTCTGCGACAAGGCAGGCCAAGTCGGACCAAGCGTTGGGTGGTGTTGCTGATTGCCGCAGGCGTCCTGTTGCCGGCGATCGTGGGGCCTGAACTGGTGCCATTGGCCAAGCAGGCAGTGGTCCGCTGGTCGCTCGAGCGGGCGTTTGCCTGTGAGGCACGTGATGATGTGGCGGGGGCTGTCGCCGAGCTCGGCCGTGCTGTGGCCTGGCATGGTGACGATCCGTCACTGCTGGCGGCTCGGGCGATGCTGCGGCTGGAGAATGGTGATCCGGTCGGGGCGCAACAGGATGCCGATCGGGCTGTGATGCTTTCGCCCGGGAGATCCGAAGCGTATCGGGTGCGATCGATTGTGCACGTCTGCACGGGGCGTCCTGAGGCTGCGTTGGCAGATGTGGCACGGGTGGTCGATCTTGCCGGCGACGGAAACGCCGAAGCGATCAATCTGCGGGCGTACGTAAGGGGGCTTGTCGGCCGCGAGATTGACCAGGGTCTTGATGAAATTGAGCGGCTGATGATGGGAATGCCGGAGCCCCCGCCGGAGTATCTCGACACCCGTGGGTTCCTCCGTCACCTCGCCGGGCGGCAGGAGGGAGCGCTCGCTGATCTGGACGCAGCGATCGAGCAGACGCACCTGCAGCGTCGGCAGATGATGCGTCTTCGCGGTCACATGGATGGCATCGAACTCCTGCAGGGAATGCGTTCGCTGGACCATGCCTTAGCGGTGATGTGCCATCATCGCGGGCTCGTGCTGGAGGCCCTGGGGCAGTCGGAGCAGGCGCAGGCAGACTTCGATGCGGCTCGGCAGAAAGGATTTGCTCCAGAGCGTGGCATCCTCTAACGCAGTGGTCTGCTGAAAAGCCTTCAAGAAAGGCAAAAATGGCACTCTTTTCGCTGTCGAGAGAGACGTCTTCTTTGCGGCGAATTCGCTGCTATACTTCCAGCGTTCGAGCGAGGCAGTCACCTGTCTCAGGCTTGATCCTGTTGATGAACAGGAGGTGGCGGAGCGAGAGCCCACATGCTCGGTTCATCTTTTCCGCAGGATGCTTCCCTGCCCCGAGGCAGCGAGCATTCTGAACGGTTGGGCAGGAGCCATGGCCTGACGTCGGGGGTGTAGCTCAGTTGGTTAGAGCGCCAGCCTGTCACGTTGGAGGCCGCGGGTTCGAGTCCCGTCACCCTCGCTTGCTTCTCGCGGAGATGTTCTTTCCTCCGCGGTGTTTCTCCAGCGATGGGTACCCGATGACACCCGCCTCCAGTGAGATCGAGCACGAAGACTCGAGGCGGTCTCGCTGTCGAAATCGGGGCTTCTGACGCCTATTCCAGGTCTTCGAGCCAGAGGCGGATCTCGTTTTCGTACTCGCTCGCAAGTCCGCCAAGAATGAGCTGCCGATGGAAGCTTGCGGCCCCTTCCGGAACGAGGTCTGCGGCTTCGGCACTCGGGAACCTGCGAGTCGGATCGGCGGCGACAAGGCCGGTGCAGAAGTTGAGTAGCAGCTCGCTCGAGGCCACCTCTGGCGGTAGGAGTTCTGGTAGCCGTTGGACGAGCGTCCGCTTCGCTTCGAGAAGATCACGAAACGTGGTGAGGCCCGCAAAAGGTGGCTGCCCCGAAAGCATCTCAACGAGCACGTAGCCCAGGCTGGCGAGGTCGGAGCGTGGTGAACACTCACGGCCTTCCAGCACTTCCGGTGCTGCGTAGGCCGGGGTGCAGGTCCGCTGAGTGGGCGTGTCCTGGAGATCGATTGCGGAACCGATGTCGATAATCTTCGCGTTGCCGGTCCGCTTGAGCATGATGTTCGACGTTTTGATGTCGCTGTGGACGATCTGCTGTCGATGGAGTGCTGCGAGCGCTGCGAGGCACTCGCGGACGATCGCAATGGCAATGCCCGGCTTCAGCCGTGACTGCCGAGGCCCCGCGGTCACGATCACGTTATTAAGGTAGTTCCACCGTTCGGGCGACACGAGCTTTCTCGTGCGTTCGAGCATCTCTGGAGCAAGCAGCCGCGAGAGGTCGTAGCCGTCGATCCACTCCATTTCCATCAGACGGATGCGGCGTTGTTCGACAAAGTTGTGGACGTCGAGCAGGTTGTCTTGCTGAATCTGTGCCACGCGGGCGGAGACCGCAGCAATTCGCGTCATGCCCTCTTCGTAGAGCCGTTCGCTGTCATACCGTTCGGGAGAAAAAATCTTGATGGCAACCGGAAGGGTGAAGCCGTCAGCGCCGCGGCGAGTGGAGAGGAAGACGACGCCTTGGCCGCCAGCCCCGAGCCGTTTGCTGAGATGGTGGTAGTCGGTCCAGTTCATCCGGCCGACGGAAATCAGGTCGGAGTAGCGGTTGAACAGCTCCTCGGGGCACCGTGAGATGGCCGTTCCGTCAACCGAGATGGTCGGCCGGCCCTCTTGGTAGATCGTCGTTGTCATCGGCTCCTGACTGAGGGCTTCCGCCCGCATCCTTACTGTGTGATCCTGCGTCACTCGCTGGCGTGCTGCGACGTTGTCATCTTCAAGCTCATTCCCAGGCTGCTCGTCGAGCTGGCGACTGTCCGAGGACTCAGTTCGTGGCGGCCTGCTTCGAGGTGGCTGGTTGCCCGACGCCTCGCGAGCTCCTGCGTCAGTGTCGGATGATTCGTGCATCCCGTCTCCCCCAACCTTTTTCGGTAGCGATCCCGGTGTGGCTACCGACATCGCATGGACGCCTCGGGAGATCAGAGCCGCTCAGGAAATCCGAGGTGTTTGTCGACGAGGTTGGCTAATGGCTCCCCGGTGAGATAGCGGTGGAGATTGTCGCAGAAAAACGTTGTCATCGCATCAATCCGGTGTTTGGACTGTCCTGCGACGTGGGGGGTGATCAGCAGCCGCGGAGCCGTCCAGAGCGGGCTGTCGGCCGCAGGAGGTTCTTCGGCGGTGACATCGACGGCAGCCGAATCGAGATGCCCGCTTTCGAGCGCTTCCACAAGCGCGTCGGTGACAACGAGTCTGCCGCGGGCAGCATTAATCAGGATGCTGGATGGCCGCAGCGTGGCGAGTGCAGTGGCATCGATCATGCGGTCAGTCGCTGTGGTCAGCGGTGCTGTCAGGAACAGCACGTCCACCTGGGAGAGGACGGTCTGGATCTCGTCAGGTGGGAGGAGGAGTTCCACCTGCGGCGGCTTTTCGACCGGGAAATAATCAGTGGCGAGAATCCGGCAGCGAAACGGCTCGAGCACCTCAACGAGCCGGCGGCCAACGCCACCGAGGCCGATGATGCCCACGGTGGCCCCGGTCAGGTCGCGGGTGGGGCGTCGAACAAACTCGCGTGCCTGTTGCTGCTGGAGGAACAGCGGTAGCCGGCGAGTGCAGGCGATCGCAAGTCCCAGGGCATGCTCTGCCACCTGGTCGGCGAGCACGCCAGAGGCGCTCGTGACGGTGATCGATGAGTCAATCACAGCCGGCACGAGACAGTGGTCGAGACCCGCTGCTGAGGACTGGATCCAGCGGAGCCGGCCTGTCTCAACGACTTTTTCCCAGGGCACGGGCACCTTGGCATGTCCGCAGAAGATGTCTGCAGTCGGGAGTTCCTCCGCGACCCTTTCCTGGCCAGCGTTGACAATCTCGGCGGTTGGGGCGGCTGCCTGAATCGCCTTGATGTGATGCGGTTCGACTGGATAGCAGAGCACGATTCGTTTCGGTTCGACGCGGGGCGTTGCTTCCAGGGAGGAGGCTTGCGGGTCGCGGGATGTGTCGTTGTCTGGCGAAGGCACGGATGGCATACTCGGGGTTTCGGGGAGAAGCCGTGGGGACGTCCTGGGGCTCTCGTTCCTTGCGTTCGCGCAATCGTGATCCTCCGTGGGCCAGCCTGCAAGCGCGGCTGGCAGTGCTCATGCGGCTGACGCTCTTAGCAACCCTCGCACTGATCGCTCTACGGGTGGTGATCGGCCTGCATTTCTTCCTCGAAGGCTCAAGCCATCTGCTCGATCCCCAGTGGTCGAGTGCTGGCTTTCGCAGGGCGGCTGTGGGGCCCCTAAGCGACTTCTACAAGCAATCGCTGCCCGAACCGGGTAACTTCTCAGCCACGGTCGCGGCGCTCGACGATCGCAGCACGGAAGAGGTGCTGGCGACCTGGGAAGCAAACGTGGTCGCCGACTGGCAGAAGCGGGTCGCAGCACGGCTCGCAGTCGTGGCGGCTGACGACGCGGCTGCCGCCACTGAGGCGGGACAGCAGGCGATCGAGTCAACCACCGCAGAGTGGAAGGCATATCTTGAAGAGATCACGCCCGACATCGAAGCCTACCGAGGCGAACTTGCTCGCTTGGCGGCGATGCGGAGGTCGGGCGGTGCGGAGGAAATTCCGTACGTGATCGAGCGGATTCGCGACAAGCAGCGGGAACTCGGAGGCCAGGCTGCTGGCTGGAAGTCAGACGCCGAGGCCTTTGGTGATCGTGTTGTAGGCCGATTGGCCGACGCGGTTTCGCCGGCATCTCGGGCGGCGGTCTCCGCTGTTGCCGATCGCACCGACCTCTGGAAAGCCGATCAGTTTGTCAGCTGGTCGCTGGTGACGATTGGTGGCTGCCTGGTGGTGGGCTTCCTGACGAAGTTCAACGCGATGGGTGGCGTGCTGTTTCTGGCGTCTGTGGTGGCGACGCAGCCATTCTGGGTGCCAGGCGCCCAGGCAACGTATGACCAATGGGTGGAGATGGCTGGCCTGCTAGTGCTGGCATCAATGCCGTGCGGTGGCTGGATGGGCCTCGACTATTTACTCTCGCCGCTCACGCGGCGGTGCTGTCCCCTGAGCAAGGATTCACGATGAACCTGACGGAAGAGCAGAAGGCAATCGGAAAGGCCAACTTTACCGACGCGGTTTCGGTGACTCGGCGTGATTTCCTCACTGGGACGGTCGCAGCTGGCATCGCCAGTGGCGTGGGCCTCGGTTCGCTCTACTTTGGCTACGGGGCGAAGGTGGGGGATCCGGTCCGCATTGGCGTGATCGGCACAGGTGACGAAGGCAGCGTGCTGATCGGGGCGCACAACCCTGAGTACATGCAGGTGAAGGCGATCGCCGATATCCGTCCCTACAACGTGTTCCGTGCCTTCCACGGCGACATGTCGAGCCCCAACGCGTATCGCGTGCGACCTGGCCTGATGCAAAAGTATGGCTGGGCGACCGAAGACGAAGCTCGGAAGAACGTGAAGGTCTACCAGGCTTACGAGGATCTGCTCGCCGACGAGGAGATCGAGGCTGTGGTGATTGCCCTGCCGTTGCATCTGCATTCGGTGGCTGCGGTGAAGGCGATGCGTGCTGGCAAGCATGTGCTCACCGAGAAGCTGATGGGGCACAGCATTCATGAGTGCAAAGAGATGGGCCGTGTGGCGGCTGAGACCGATCGTCTGCTGGCGACAGGTCATCAGCGGCACTACAGCGTGCTCTACGACGACGCCGTCTACACGCTCGGTAAGGCTAAGCTAATCGGTGATGTGCACTCGATCCGAGCTCAGTGGCACCGCGGCAATCTGCCCGGCAAAGACAGCTGGCAGCCACCGCTTCCTGGTGACGAAGCCCTGGCGAAGAAGCTTGTCAGCTGGCGTCGAGCTCGCGACAACGCCAAGCCGGCGGAGATCGAAGCCTGGGAGAAGAAGGTGGCCCAGCTTGAGGCCCAGCTGCTCGACACGGATGTGGATGCCGCCGCCTATGGCTATCAGGAGAAGATGCTCGCTGATGGAAGCGTGCGAACGCCTCTGGAAGAGCTGATTCGCTGGCGGCTCTGGAACCGCACCGGTGGTGGCCTGATGGCCGAACTGGGAAGCCATCAGCTGGATGCCTCTGGCATCTTCGTGTCAGCGATGCACGAAGGTGGCAAGAAGGTGAAGCCACTGACGGTCATGGCGATGGGTAATCGCAGTATCTTCCCTGCAGACCGGGAAGTCGATGACCACGTCTACTGCATGTATGAGTATCCAGCTCCCGGCTACTTCGACGAGGCTGGTGAGGTGACAGATCCCAACAAGAAGATCGTGGTCACCTACTCGTCGATTAACGGCAATGGGTTCGGTGGCTATGGCGAAGTCGTCATGGGAACCAAGGGCACCCTGATCCTGGAGCAGGAGCAGGATGTCATGCTCTACAAGGACTCGGCCCGTGACACGCGAGTGACTGTCGGTAAGGCGAAGGACGGCACGCCTACCCTCGACACGACGGAGAGTGGCGGTGGCGGTGGTGTGGTCGCCGCGGCTACCGAGGGCTCGGCGGCACCACCTTCCCGTGGCTACACCGAAGAGATGGAGCACTGGGCCTGGTGCATCCGCAACCCAGCCCCGGAAAACCAGCCGCGGTGCAAGCCTTCGGTTGCTCTTGCGGATGCGGTCATTGCGTTGGTGAGTAATCAGGCGATCGCGAATCCAGGGACGACACCGCGAATCGAGTTCCAGGACTCCTGGTTCGATATCGATAGCGATGAGACGCCAGAAGGTATTGCTCCAGATACCACCAGCGACCGCTACACGTCGTAGGCATTGCTGCAGCGGCAGGTGATCAGGCGAAGGGCCGGCGGGTGGTCAAACTGCTCTCGCGGCCCCGGTCGCTTTGTTGAACTGCGGAGCGACGCATCTGCTGTCGAGGTATGTGCTGCACAGGTGCTTGGGGTGCTGGCGCTTGGGGTACTGTTGCTCGACGGCCCGGACCTGGACGGCTTGACGCTGGTGGCACGGGTGCCGTGTGAGCCGGTTGGTGTGGCTGCTCGAGGCTGTTGATTGCCTCTCTTCTGGCCGTTTTGTTCGGCCGCGTCTGTTGCGTGAGCCCTCCTCGAGGCCTCGCTCAGGTGGCGTTCGACGCCCCCGCCACCCCCAGATGCCCACGCCAAAGGCCCACGCTGAGAGATCCGCGCACAGCAGTCCTCTCGCAGTGTTGGCAGGTGGGGGTGAGGCAGCGTTTGAGGTGTTTGCTTGACTCGATTGGGTACTTCTGTACAGTATTCGCAGTGCAGTGTACGCACGTTCATTTTTTGGGTGCGTTGTGCCGATGTCGTTTGCGGCCGGTGTTGTGTGCGGCCGGTGACGCTTTCAGGAGCTGTTACAGGCAGCATGCGGGAGGGAGTTGTGGAATCGCAGGAGCTGGATTTTTCAGAGAAGCCGGTGCTTTCGATGAAAGACGTTTCTGCTGTTGGTGCAGCTCCTGAGAGAGGTGTTTCTTCTGAGATACGTGCGTCTTCCAGCAGAGCGGTACCTACCCGAAGCACGCTGCCTTCCGGCATGGCTGAGCAGTTGGGGGTGTCGTTTGCTGCAGCAGGTCTGTCTGCGGAAACCGGTCTGCCTGCGGAAAAGGGTGGTCTGTTGCCGGGGGCGTGTGTTTCCAGTGGTTTTCGGGAACTCGACAAGCTGCTGCCTGCGGGAGGGGTGCGGCGTGGCAGCCTGCTTGAGTGGCTTCCGGCAGCTGTGGCCGTACACGAGACGCCACCGGAATGGACGCCGTCGAAATGCTTGACGAGCCAACCGAATATTCGGACTGCCCGGGCTCCCTCTGCTGCCCGTGCTCAAGCACTTCAGGGCGTTCGTGAAGGTCAAACGCATCAAGCAGCTCAAGCAGACCGCAGCGAGCAGAAAGCTCCGGGAGATCAGAGGGCTCGGGGGCGTTCGAACTGGAATGCGTCAGAAGGTGGCAGCCTTGGCAGTGGCGTTGTGACGCTGGCGATGGCGACGGCCGTGCAGGTGACGCGAACCGCTGCGAGTGAGATGGGGGCTGCTGCCACGGTGCTGGTGGTGGATCGTTCAGGCTGGTTTTACCCGCCGGCTGTCATGCGGTGGCTGGGAGCAGATCGCTGGCAGGTGGCTCGAGGCCAGGTGCAGCTCATCGTGGCACGTCCGTCACGAGATGATGACGAGATCTGGGCAATTGATCAGGCGCTGCGGTGTGCTGGAGTTGGTGCTGTTGTGGCATGCCCGTCGCAAGCAGTGGTGTGTTCCAAGGTGATGCGGCGGTGGCAGCTGGCAGCTCGTGGCAGTGGTGCTGTTGGCATGTTCGTACGGCCTTGGCAGTGTTGGCGAGATCCGTCATGGGCTGAGGTTCGGCTGGTTACGAGTCCCTTGAGGGGGGCGAGTCATCACGCAGAAGTGTCACTGAGACGCTGGCAGATCGAACGGCTCTCCAGCGTGCTCTACGGCGAAGGACGTAGCTGTGAGCTGTCGCTCGATCTTGAGCGTGGTGTGGAGGGCCTGCCTGCCGCACGCTGGCTGCCGCCTCGCCAGCAGAGCCTTGGGGGAGAACGCAGCCGTCGAGAGTCTGCCTGTCGCACAGCGGGCAACGAGGTTGTGGTACTGCAAACGCCAGGATCGCTGGGGCAGGAAGGTGCGAGCGGCGAGGCTGTCGGCGGTGTCGTGAGAGTGAGTGCAACCCCGGGAGATCTCTCTGCAGGCGGTGCTGTTTCGGTGCGTGCCGCTCTTGGCAGTGTTGTTGAAGGCAATGCCGCTCTGGGCAGTGTTGTTAAGGGCAATGCCGCTCTAGGCAGTGTTGCTGGAGGCCGTGTTGTTGGAAGCCGTGATGACTCAGCGAGCGTCTGTTTTGAACAGGTTCTCAGAAAGGGAAAGGATGGTGTGGCATGTCGCGCATCATGACGATCTGGTTGCCAAGGTGGCCGGTGCAGCGACGGTTTGTTGAGCGGCCTGAGCGACGGCAGGCTCCCTTGATCGTGTGTCGCACAGAGCCACGAGGGGTGCAGCGGGTTGTTGGCTGGTCCTGGGCTGCGGCACGTGTGAAGCCCAGGCAGATTCCAACTGGGAAGACGCTGGCTGAGACCCTGGCAGCTTTCACGCTGGCATTTGGAGCAGAGGTCGGCCAGATGGCCGAGGTGGATCAGGACGATCCGCAGGCCGACAGGCTCGTGCTGGAAGGGATTGCTCGTTGGTGTCGGCGGTTTTCACCAACAACAGCGCTCGAGGACGCCGAGCATCCGGAGTGTATTCATGTCGATCTTGCCGGCACGGCCGAACTGCTCGGGGGTGAGCAGACCGTTGTGCGAACCGCCGTTTGGACGCTTGCCTCACGCGGCCTCTACGCCCGTGCTGCCGTTGCTGATACGCCAGCCGCTGCCTGGGCGGCGGCCCATCACCCCACTGCTCTCTGCCCTCCCCTGAGTGCTTCCCGGAAATACAGTGCTTCCCGGAAATACAGTGGTCGCCGATGGGCGGTTGTGCCGCCGGGAATGCAGACGCAGTGGCTTGCCGAGCTGCCCGTCGCCGCCATGCGTGTGCCTGCAGAGGCGATCGCTGTTCTGGCGGAGCTGGGCGTGCTCACGATCGGGCAGCTGCTGCAGCTGCCGAGGAAGAGTGTCGCAAGCCGTCTCGGGCCGCTTACTGCGCGGAGGATCGCGGAGTTTGAAGGGCGTCGCGCCGAACCTTTGCTTGCCGTGGCCGACGACACGTTTCCACAGTCGGAGTGTCATCTCTCTTCACCGGCCTCCACACGTGAGGCGGTCGCGTGTGTTCTTGAGCCGCTCGTGGAACAGTGCCTGGCTGCTCTGGCATCTCGAGGGTTTGGAGTAACGGTTCTCCAGGTACGACTGTCGGAGGCTGTGTCTGTTTCAGCAAGACCGACGCCGAGCGTGGTTGATATCGGCCTCTTTCGGCCGAGTGTGTCTGCCCGGCATGTGGTCGATCTTGTGCAGCTGCGGCTGGCGAGGATGCGGCTGCCACGCGAGGTGGAGTCGATTGCCGTGGAGGTGGTGTCGGCAGGGGCCCTCGCAGCGAGGCAGCGGGTGCTCTTCGATGGCGTGGCGTTGTCGTCGTCACTCAAGGCGGGTGAGCAGGCGGTGCAGCTTGGTGGTCTGCTCGATCGTTTGGCGGGCCGTCTCGGTCGTATGGCTGTCTTTGAGCCACGGCCTGTTGTCGACGCACAGCCTGAGCATGCGTGGGTAGCGTCTCCACCTGAGCCAGGCAGGCAGGCATCAGCCACAGCTGCAGCGGTGGTGGCTGCCAGGCTGAGGCCTCTGTGGATGACGCCACGGCCTATTCGCGTGGAAACAGCGTCGGTGGTGCCAGATGGGCCGCCGTTGTGGTTTTGCATCAGTGGTGTTCGGCATCGTGTCGCCGACGCCTGGGGGCCCGAGCGGATCGAAACTGCCTGGTGGCGAGGGTGTTCGATTCGTCGTGATTACTACGTCGTGGAGACAGAGTCGGGCGAACGCTGGTGGCTGTTTCGGCATCTTGGTGAGAGCCGTGGTCGTGTCGGCTCGGCCCTGCGAGGCCCCAGGCGTTTGGCTGGCCGGTCCCAGCGTTCTGGCCACAGCGTGCACGCAGATCGTCTTCCGCAAGCGAGTCGAGCAGCTCGAGAGGGGAGTGATGGCAGCCGCGATCGTGGGGCCTGGTTTGTGCACGGGCAGTTTGCGTGACGCCCTGTGTGCTGATGAAGAACACTCTCTCCAGCCTGGTGGCTTCGACGTGGTGAATGATGAAAACGGTCTCGCAATGCCTGTATGCCGAGCTGCACTGCACGAGCAACTTCTCGTTTCTCCGCGGTGGTTCTCATCCAGATGAGCTTGTGCTGCGGGCTGCTGAACTTGGCTATACCGCTTTGGCGATCACTGATCGGATGAGCCTTGCGGGGATGGTGCGAGCGCACGGTGCAGCAAAGTCTGCAGGCTTTCCGCTGATTGTGGGTGCGGTGCTGACGGTTCGGCGTGGCTGCGCAGGGCCAGCGGTTCTGCGGATGAAGCCTCCTGTTGTGAGTACTGCTGGAACATCATCGCGGCTGGAAAAGCAGCCTCGGGTAGGCAGTACTGACGACGACGCCTGTGACGAACTCGTGGTGTGGGTGCAGGATCGGGGTGGCTATGCGAACCTCTGTCGCCTGCTGACGGCAGGTCATGCTGCGGAAGGCGTGCTTGAGTATGAGCAGGTGGCTGACCATGCCGAAGGTCTGCTGGCAGGAGTGGCGTTGCGGCCGCTTGCTGAGGCAGCGCACAAGCAGGAAGGGCTCTCTGTGTCGTCTACGCGTGGTGCTGCGCTCGCCACGCTCGTCTGCTGGCAGGAGGTTTTTGGCGAACGCCTCTATGCCCTTGCGGAGGTTGCACGCGAGGGGCACGACGAGGCCCTGCTGGGCTGGTATGAGAAGGTTGGACGCAAAGCAGATGTGCCCCTGCTGGCTGCGGGTGATGTTCGCTACCACGTGCGGAGTCGGATGCCGCTGTTCGATGCCCTCTGTGCGGTGCGGCATGGCTGCACGATCGAGGAGGCACGTGGCCAGCTGCTTTCCAATGCCGAACGCCATCTGCACCCACTCGAAGCAGTCAGGGAACGTTTCGCCAGACTTCCTGGGGCCGTTGAACGTACGGCAGAGGTCGCGGCTCGGTGCTCCTTTTCACTCGATGAACTGCGGTACGAATATCCTGACGCAACCGTGCCTCCCGACCGCACGCCGAGTGAGCATCTGGCGCATCTGGCCTGGAAAGGAGCCCACAAACGCTACCCCGCAGGTGTGCCGGAAAAGGTGCGAGGGCTTCTTGAACATGAGCTGAGTCTGGTCGCAGAACTCGGCTACGAGGCCTACTTTCTGACCGTGTTTGACATCGTGCGATTCGCTCGTCGGCAGGGCATCCTCTGCCAAGGCCGCGGCTCAGCGGCCAACTCCGCCATCTGCTACTGCCTGGGTGTGACCTCTGTCGATCCGGCCCGGGCCAACCTCTTGTTTGAGCGGTTTGTCAGCCGAGAGCGGCAGGAGGCTCCCGACATCGATGTCGATTTTGAGCACCAGCGTCGCGAAGAGGTGCTGCAGTACATCTACGCGACTTATGGACGTGAACGAGCCGGGATGACGGCGGAGGTTATTCGCTACCGGCTCCGCTCTGCTGTTCGCGACATGGGGAAGGCGGTTGGGCTTTCACTTGATCGACTCGCGTCGCTGGCGGAGTGTCTTGATGTGGCGGATAGCAGCGAAGCTCTGCCCGGCCGGCTGCGTGAGGCGGGACTCGATCCTGAGGGGGAGACGGGCCGCCGTCTGCTCTGGCTCGTGAACGAGCTGATCGGCTTTCCTCGACACCTCGGTCAGCATGTGGGAGGGATGGTGATCACACGAGGGGATCTTCGCGACCTCGTGCCCATTCAGCCTGCCACCATGCCCGGCCGCACGATTGTGCAGTGGGATAAAGACGATCTCGATGAACTCGGCATTCTTAAGGTCGACTGCCTGGCCCTGGGCATGCTGACGGCGATTCGACGAGCCTTTGATCTCATCGAACGCAGCCGAGGAACAAAACTCACGCTGGCGAGTGTTCCGGCAGAAGACCCGGCGGTGTACGAGATGATTTCGCAGGCCGACACCGTGGGGGTGTTTCAGATCGAGAGCCGTGCCCAGATGAGCATGCTGCCAAGGCTGCGGCCTGCCTGTTTCTACGACCTCGTGATTGAAGTGGCGATCGTGCGACCAGGGCCGATTCAGGGTGATATGGTGCATCCCTATCTACGGCGACGAAATGGCGACGAGCAGGTGGAGTATCCCAGCGAAGCGATTCGTGAGGTGCTGGAGAAAACGCTCGGAGTGCCTTTGTTTCAGGAGCAAGCGATGCGGCTGGCTGTCGTGGCGGCTGGGTTCACGCCAGGCGAGGCAGATCAGCTGCGTCGAGCGATGGGCGCCTGGCGGCGGCCAGGGGTGATCGAAGCCTTTCGGCAGAAGCTGATTGCCGGGATGCTCGCTCGAGGGCTCTCGGAGCGATTCGCAGAACAGGTGTTCGGGCAGATTCGCGGCTTCGGTGAGTATGGATTTCCGGAGTCGCATGCAGCGAGCTTTGCATTGCTGGTCTACGTCTCGGCGTGGCTCAAGCATCATCATCCAGCCGCGTTCACCGCCGCACTCCTCTCCAGCCAGCCGATGGGGTTCTATGCTCCCGCTCAGCTTGTGCGGGATGCACGGGCGCATGGCGTGAAGGTGCTACCGGCAGACGTGCAGGTCAGTGGCTGGCATGCAAGGCTGGAGGAGCAGCCCACCAGTGGCGGGCAGAGAGGCAGTGATGCCGACATCGTGGGGCCCCCTGCATTGAGGCTCGGGCTTGAGATGGTGCACGGCCTCGGTGAGGCCGCAGGGCGACGTGTTGAGCAGGCTCGGCAGCGAGGGCGGTTTACGAGTATCGAAGAACTCGCCCAGCGGGCTGCACTCGATCGAGGGAGTCTGCTGCAGCTTGCCCGTGCTGGAGCTCTCTGCTCACTGGAGACGGACCGTCGCCGGGCTGTCTGGGAGGCGATGGATGGCCTCGATCGACCTGGCAGCCTGCCGTTGTTTGAGCAGGCCCGCGATGGCCACGCCGCAGCTGAAGTGGGGCTCGTGGAAACGGATGGCGAGGGCCTTGAGCCGATGACACGCTGCGAGCGTGTGTTGGCGGACTACCGCACCTCGGGGCTCTCGCTGGAGGCCCATCCCGTGCATTTTCTCCGCAGGGAGCTGGCTGGCCGTGGCGTTGTGACCACTGCCGAGACGGCCAGATTGCCAGAGGGACGGCGGGTTCAGGTGGCAGGATTGGTGCTCTCTCGACAGCGTCCCTCGACAGCCAAAGGCATCGTTTTTCTGACCGTGGAAGATGAGACGGGCAGTGCCAACGTGGTGGTGCGTCCTCCCGTTTGGCAGGCAGCCGATGTGCAGGCCAGGCGGGGGGCGGTCGTCCTGGTGGAAGGCCGGATCCAGCGGCGGGGAACGGTCGTACATATTCTCGCGACACGGCTCCGTGGTGAGCGGGGAATGTCCCCTGCCCTCCCCCGGCAGTCGCGGGATTTTTGCTAACACGTTCTGCTAAAACTCCTCCATGACACTCCTCCACACAGACCTTGGCCTTGGTCCCGTCCATCGCGGAAAAGTCCGCGATTGCTATGACCTCGGCGACCGCATGCTCATCGTGAGCACTGATCGGATCAGTGCTTTCGACTGGATTTTGCCCACGCCCATTCCAGACAAGGGGCGTGTGCTCACGGCGATCTCGTCATTCTGGTTTTCCTGGCTCGGTGTGGAGCATCATCTGATCACGACCGATGTCGAGTCGATGGACCTGCCTGCTGCCACCAACCTGGAGCCGCTCGCTGGCCGCTCGATGTTGGTCCGCAAAGCTCGTGTCGTGCCCTTTGAGTGTGTGGTCCGCGGGTGGCTCGCAGGCAGCGGGCTCAAGGAATATCGCGAAGCTGGTACGGTCTGTGGCATCCAGCTGCCTGCTGGTCTGCGGCCTGGTGATCGGTTGCCTGAGCCGATCTTCACACCGGCCACCAAAGCCACCAGCGGTCATGATGAAAATGTGTCGTACGAGGTGATGCACGAGGCGGTGGGCCCGATTGCCGACACACTCCGTGCGCAGAGCCTCGACATCTACTGCCGCGCGGCCGAGTATGCCGCTGAGCGTGGTATTGTGCTGGCTGACACCAAGTTCGAGTTTGGGCAGGCCGACAACGGTCAGCTCATTCTTGTGGATGAGGTGCTCACCCCGGACAGTTCTCGGTTTTGGCCGCAGGAAGAGGCTGGGCACGGGCAGGTGCCCAGTTCGTTCGACAAGCAGTTTGTTCGCGACTGGCTGGAAGGAACCGACTGGGACAAGTCCAGCCCGCCACCGCCCCTCCCCGAGGAAATCGTCGCAGAAACGAGGCGGAAATACCTGGAGGCCTACCGGCGTCTGACAGGCCAAGAACTGCCTGTGTAGCCGCAGGAACTGCCCGTGCTGGCGGCTGGGAGACCTGCTCTAGGGGGGCTGCCCCAGGCCAACTAGACTCTGGGATGCGTCCCCATTCGTGTGGGACGGCCCCGGCTTCCCCGTTGCTGCACTAGAGTTTCATGCTCCGTTATCTCACCGCTGGCGAATCTCACGGCCCCGCCCTTGTGGCCTTGATCGATGGTTTTCCTGCTGGGCTCACCGTCGACACGGCGGCCCTCGATCACGAACTGGTGCGGCGTCAGGGTGGGTATGGGCGTGGTGGCCGACAACGGATCGAAACCGACTCCGCAACGTTTCTCTCTGGGCTCTGGCGGGGTGTCACTCTGGGCAGCCCCTTGGCGCTCGAGGTGGTCAACCGCGATGCGAAGCTGGAGCGGCTGGAGGATGTCGACCGGCCACGTCCAGGTCACGCCGATCTGGCTGGAGCCGTGAAGCACCTGGGTGGGGTTCGCAGCGTGCTGGAGCGTGCCAGCGCCCGTGAAACCGCGGCCCGTGTTGCTGCCGGTGCGCTCGCGCGACAGATGCTCGCCGTGTTTGGCATCGATGTTGCCGGCTGGGTTGTGTCGCTGGGCGATGTGGAACTTGGCGACCGCGATGGCACATTGACCGAGCTTCGGAGCCTCCGCGATCAGAGTGCTGTCTACTCGCTGCATCCGGAGCGAGACCACGAAATCAAGGACATGATCGACCGGATCGGCAAGGAGGGCGACACGGTTGGTGGTGTCGTGGAGGCTCGCGTAACCGGGCTGCCGGTTGGGCTCGGCAGCCACATCCAGTGGGATCGCAAACTTGATGGCCGCCTCGCTCAGGCTGTGATGAGTATTCAGGCGATCAAGGGTGTGGAAATCGGCATGGGCTTTGAAACAGCCCGACGGCGTGGCTCGGAAGTCCACGACGAAATTGCCTACGACGAGTCGCTTCGTGAAACGCCGCAGCTCGGCTTTGTGCGGCCAACGAATAATGCCGGTGGACTTGAAGCGGGCATGACGAACGGCCAGCCTTTGGTGTTGCGGGCTGCAATGAAGCCGATCGCAACGCTTCGGAAGCCGCTTGGTTCGGTCAACCTGTCTACCAAGCAGCCGGAGTCGGCGGCCTATGAACGCAGTGATGTCTGTGCGGTCTCGGCCTGTAGCGTGATCGTGGAGAACGTGGTGGCATTCGAGGTGGCGGCCGCGTTTGTGGAGAAGTTTGGCGGCGACAGCATCGAGGAGATGCAGGCGCGGTATGAGCAGTTTCACGCCCTCGCCCGTCAGCGATAGCACAAGGCGTGATGCGAACGTGTGTGGTGGTGGCGTGATGTCTGCGGAACCGCGGCTCGCGCAGGCCTCGCCGGGAGAACAGGGATGTTCGTCGAGCGATCTGCTGCCAGAATTCGGCTGGTGCGAATACTCTTCGTGCTTGTCTGTCTGCTGCCGACGGTTGGCCTCGTCGGCTGGGCGGCGTATCGACGCAGCAGTCTCTCCCGAGATTCCCTGCTATCGGCCTGGTCGCGAACGCTCGGGGTCGCGGTCACTGCAGACTCGGTGGAAAACATCCGCCCGGCTGTGATGCGGTTGCGAAATGTCGCCCTCACCACAGCCACCAATCGTTTTCTCTTGGGCGTTGAGGTTGTGGAGGTTGAGACGCGGGATCAGGGAAGCCTGGTCCGCCTCCCCTCACTCGCGATCGATCAGACTGGGGTGACGACGCTCGCACGGCTTTCGCTGGCATGGCTCACCGAGGCCGTTCGGTTTCCCGAGGGAGGCGTGATCGAAGTTGACTCGCTCACCTGGGGAGCTGCTGGCCTTCCGCAGCCGCAGGGCGGCTTCCGGATGGAGTTTGTGGTGGCCGACACCGGTCGAGCGATTCGCATCCGTCGAGAGCCGGCAGACAGTGATGAACTGCGGCTGCGGGCTGTTGCCTCGTCTGCCGGTCTGCGGCTCGAGGCTGAGCTGATCGCTGAACAGGGGCTCCCAGCCGATCTCGCGGCAGCGGTGGCTGGTTGGCTGCCGAACTTCGGAGACGCCGCGGTCATCCGTGGCAGCCTGCAGGCGACCGCCACGCCCAAGACTGAGGACGGAGGTGGCTGGCGGTGGAGTGGCGGTGGGCAAGGCGTAGTGACGGACGTTGCGCTGAGCGAGTTGGCGGAGGCCGCCGGGCAGCAGGCAAACGGTGAAGCGGTGCTGCAGATTGAAGACCTGGCGGTTGAAGACAGCCGTATTGCCGCAGCACGAATGACGCTATCGGCGACGGAAGGTGAACTCGGCCGCGGCCTTGTCGAGCGGCTGATCACCGTCTTTGGCTGTCGTCTCGGCCCTGCCGCAGCAACGCTTGTGACAGGAGAAGCCTGGATGGCTGGTCCACCACTGGCGTTTGATGAGGCGTCATTTGCGGTCAGCCTCGACCGCTCCGGAGTCACGCTGCGTGGTGTGGGGGCTGCTGGTGACACGTTGGCGGTGCTCGGTGGTCGGGGGCTGCTTGAAACCAAGTCGACCAAGATCGGCTACGACCGGTTTGCGTGGCTGTTTGCCCCTATGATCCCCGGGGCGATCCCCGCGACCATTCCGGCCTCGCCGCGTGCAGTTGAGGTGCTTTCTCACCTGCCGGAGGTTCCCGAGGCCCCTGCGGGGCGGTTTTGACCGGTTTTTGACATTCACGCAACGCGGATATGACGGGATGTGGATGGCAAATCCCGCACGATCGCGCACAGTATTGATGTGGCTGCGGCGATTGACATGTCGCGCGGCATGAAGAAACGCCTTTCGAGGATGCCTTCCGAGGACGATTGCATGACACCCAACAGCACACTCGAGCCAGTCACCCGCCAGACCGGAGCACCGAAACACGACGACGTTGAGATCGAAGCGATCGGTGGCGTGTCGGATATGGCTGAGGCCGGCGACGCAGTGGTGACTGCAGTGGTCGCCGATGACCGTCCGGGTGGACATCTTGGTGCGGTCATCGTGCAGGAAGATGACGACGAAGTCCGTCGCGATGGTGCAAAAGAACTGCTCAAAGGCAGTTGGCGTGACCTTGATTGGGTCGTGCTCGGCTGGATTGGCGGTATTCATATCGCCGCCCTCGCTGCTCCCTTCTATTTCACGTGGTCCGGCCTGGCGGTCTTCGCCTTGCTGGCGTGGATCACGGGAGGTCTGGGCGTCTGTCTGGGCTACCACCGACTCCTGACGCACGGAAGTTTCGGGACCTACCGGCCGGTGCGTTGGCTGTTCGCTTTGCTTGGGGGAATTTCGGGTGAAGGGTCTTCGCTGATCTGGGTGGCCAACCATCGCAAGCACCATGTGTTCAGCGATCAGGAAGGCGACCCGCATTCACCCCGAGAAGGTGGACTCTGGGCTCACATGCTCTGGCTCTTTCCGCGGCATCCCTCGGCTGAGGTCGACGCACACATCAAACGCTGGGCACCAGACCTGCAGCGAGACGCCGGGTTGCGGTTCCTGCACAGCACTTTTTTGCTGTGGCACATCGCGCTGGGGGTGGGGCTGTTGGCTGCCGGATGGGCATACGGTGGCCAGTATGTCGGCGTTTCGTGGCTTGTATGGGGGATGGCTGTGCGGATGGTCTACGTCTTCCACGTCACCTGGTTCGTCAACTCTGCCACGCACATGTGGGGCTACCGCAACTATGAAACCACAGACGACTCCACCAATCTCTGGTGGGTGGGGTTGCTGGCTTTCGGTGAAGGCTGGCACAACAATCACCACGCCTATCAGCGAATGGCCCGTCATGGTCACCGCTGGTGGGAGCTTGACGTGACATACTGGGCGATTCTGGTGATGGAGAAACTGGGGCTTGCCTGGGATGTGGTGCACACCATTCCCCGTTCGTCTTCGGCGACCAAAGCCCGAGTCACCGCCGAGGCGTCCTGAGAGCGGCCTTCCCACTATGGGGGGTGGTGTTCGTGCGGGGTTGGAGCGGTTCCCGCAGACTGGGTGGCCAGAAATGCCGATGAGGGCTGAAGCTGCCTGGCATGTCCGATCTGCTTCTGCAGCGGGGGCTGCTGTTATTGCATTCCCCGAGGCTCCCGGTAGACTTCGGGTCACATTTTGACAGAATTGAAGCACACAACTTGCAGAAACTGTTTGGGTCTCCATGTCGTTGACAAAAGATCGTAAGTCGGAACTGATCGGTGAGTTCAAGAGGGGCAACGCCGACACGGGGTCGGCCGAGGTGCAGATCGCGCTGCTCTCTGACCGCATCACGCAGCTCACGCAACACTTCAAGAAGCACGCGAAAGATCACGCGAGCCGTCGCGGGCTGCTCATGATGGTTAGCCGTCGTCGACGTCTGCTTGACTACCTCAAGCGGGTCGCGCCCAATCGCTACCTCGATGTCATCCAGCGGCTGAACATCCGGAAGTGATCGAGTTTTTGTCTGTCTGCTTTCTGCAAGAAGGCAGACGCACAGAAGGCGGTTGCTGGGGGGATGGTTCCGGCGGTTGTTGCCGTCGGGCAGTTTTTCATAGGGTGGCTTCTCATCGGGGATTGCAGTTGTGCGGTCCTGATGGGCTGGGTGCCGCGGGCTTCGGTTTCGCCGGGTACCAACGCCGATGCGTGAGCTGCGAAGTGACGCGAGGAATGGTGGCGTCCGGCAGTTTATTTGCGGCAGCGAGCCTAAGGCAGTGCACCGGTGAATCAGAACCGCATCAGTTGAGGAGTGCACGGGATTTTCAGCAGCGAACAGCAGGCGGTGTTCGTCGCTATGTTCCCTCGCCAGTGACTGGCTTTTCAGGGCTCCAATGGGAGCCGCAACAAACCAAGGTTTTGGGTTAGGAATTGGATTCGGGCGGAGCATCTGGGTCGGAATGGGTCTGACGTCAGTGCCGTCCACACCTGCTCGATAGTTGCACGTGAGTCGGTCACACAAAACGCTGTGACTGCGATTCGCGACGTGCTGAGCAGGAAGCAAATGTCTGGAAGGATGGAATGGCTGTGAAAGTTCGAGTTGAACGCACTATTGGCGATCGTGTTTTAAGCATGGAAACCGGGCTACTGGCCAAGCAGGCTGCCGGGAGTGTGCTTGTTCAGTATGGCGAGACTGTGGTCCTTGTGGCCGCTGCGACTGGCGCTCCTCGAGCGGGAATCGATTTCTTCCCGCTGACGTGCGACTACCGTGAGCGGGCTGCCGCTGCCGGCAAGTTCCCTGGAGGCTTTCTCAAGCGAGAAGGCCGTCCAACGATGAAGGAGACGCTCACCAGTCGACTGATCGACCGGCCGATTCGTCCGCTCTTCCCTGTGGGCTTCTACGATGAAGTTCAGGTGCAGGCCAATGTCCTCGCCAGCGACCGGCAGACCGATGGCGACGTGCTCGCCATGAATGGTGCCTCGGCGGCCCTCTGTATCTCCGAACTTCCCTTCCAGGGGCCGATTGGTAGCGTTCGGCTGGCTCAGATTGATGGCGTGTTTGTGCCGTTTCCCTCGCAGGATCAGCTCGAGGAGAGCGACCTCGACCTGATTGTTTCGGGCAGCGAAGACTCGGTGCTGATGATCGAGGGCTTTGCCCGCGAAATGCCAGAAGACCGGATGCTCGAGGCGATCGACGAGTGTCAGCGGATCATCCGTGAGCTCTGCCTGATGCAGAAGGAACTCATGGAGAAGGGTGGCAAGGCGAAGAAGGAATATGACATTCCGGACTATAAGCCACTCCAGGATCGCATCTATGGCAGCTATCTCGCTGAGATGAAGCAGGCCAAGGCGATCGAGGGCAAGCTCGAGCGAAACGAAGTGAGCAAGCAGCTCAAGGAAAAGGCCAAGGCTGAGATCATTCCTGATCCCAATGCTGAGGGTGCCGTGTGCGATGCACACTTCTCCCATGTCTGGCACGACCTTGAGGAAAAGGCTGTTCGCGAGCTGATCCTCGAAGGCCGTCGTCCTGACGGGCGTGACTCAAAGACGCTGCGGCCGATCAGCTGCGAAGTTGACCTGCTGCCCCGCGTGCATGGCTCAGCTCTCTTCCAGCGTGGTGAGACCCAGGCTTTGGTGACGATCACACTCGGCACCGGCAAGGATGAGCAGCGAGTCGACGGCCTCTTCGACGAATACTCGAAGAAGTTCATGCTCGACTACTACTTCCCCTCCTTCTCGGTCGGCGAAGTGCGTCCGATTCGTGGCCCAGGTCGCCGCGAGATCGGTCACGGTGCTCTCGCCGAGCGAAGCGTGAAGCCCGTGGTGCCGGATCCAGACACCTTCCCTTACACCATCCGTGTCATCTCCGACATCCTCGAGTCGAACGGCTCGAGCTCGATGGCGTCTGTGTGTGGTGCCACGCTCGGCCTGATGGCTGCAGGTGTGCCGATCACCAACCCGGTTGCAGGCATTTCGGTTGGTCTCGTCAAGGAGACCGACGACCGCTGGACGCTGCTGACTGACATCATCGGTGATGAAGATCACTTCGGTGATATGGACTTCAAGATTGCCGGCTCACAGGCAGGCATCACGGGCATTCAGCTCGACCTGAAGATCGCGGGTATCTCTCGTGAGATCATCCAGGCGACACTCTCTCAGTCGCGTGATGCCCGCATGGAGATCCTGCGGAACATGATCGGGGCGATCCGTCGTCCACGTGGTGAGATTTCGGGCCATGCTCCACGTCTGCTCCGCACGCAGATTAACCCAGAGAAGATCGGCTTGCTCATCGGTCCTGGTGGCAAGACGATTCGCTCGATTCAGGAAACCACTGGCGCCAACATCGAAGTCGAGGATGACGGCACCGTCACGGTGGCGGCTCACGACGGAGAGAGCGCCATGGCTGCGATGGCCAAGGTTGAGGCACTCACCGCGTCGATCCAGATTGGCCGCATCTACGAAGGTCGCGTCACCAGCGTGAAGGACTTCGGTGCGTTCGTGGAACTGGTGCCAGGCAAGGATGGCCTTTGCCACATCAGCGAGCTGTCTGACGAGTATGTCTCGAGCGTCGGTGATGTCTGCCAGGTTGGCGACACGATGCGAGTCAAGGTGATCGCCGTTGACGACCAGGATCGAGTCAAGCTCAGCCGTCGGGCTGCGATGCGTGAACTCGCTGGCGACGAGGGCGGTGAGGCGGCTGCTGAGGCGAACGAGACCGAGTCCTCTGACGGGTGATCGATGGCGGCGGGTGACGATGCGGGGCGATCGGTAGCCGATGTCTACTCAGAGCTCTCCGCTCTCGTGGGCGGATTGGCCCACGAGATTCGCAACCCGCTCTCCACGATCCAGTTAAACATGGAACTGCTCGCCGAGGATTTCTCGGATGACAGTTCCACTGGTCCACAGCGTCAGCGGGACCGGCGTGCACGGGCAAAAATTGAGTTAGTCCGCCAGGAGTGCGAGCGACTGCAACGCCTCCTGGGGGACTTTCTCGACTTTGCTCGGCAGGAAACGCTCACCCTCGAGCTTGGGAATCTCAATGAGGAGATTGAGCAGACGCTCGACTTCTTTGCGGCCCGGGCTGCTGAGGCTGGCGTGGAGGTGATCCGCTACCTCGATCCGGCCCTGCCGAAAGTTCGCTTTGATCGCGAGACGTTCCGATCGGCAGTTCTGAACCTCTTGATCAACGCCGTGCAGGCGATGAAGGAGGGCGGACAGCTGGTCGTTCGAACCCGGGCTTCAGGCTTGGGTGTGCTCCTGGAGCTGATTGACACCGGCCCGGGCATGGATGCCGAGACGCTGGCGAAGGCATTTCGGGCCTTCTACTCCACCAAGCAGGGAGGCTCCGGCTTAGGTCTGCCCACCGCCCGTAAAATGATCGAGTCGCATGGTGGAAGTATTGACGTCGAGAGCGCTCCCGGCCGTGGCACCAAGGTGGCGATCTGGCTCCCTGCCCCGCCCCGCTTGGCGACCCAAGACGAGTTGGCGACCCAAGACGAGGAGTAGAGCCAGGGAAGAAGTGGATTGATGCACCCCAACGAGTGTGGCGAGCTGGCGTGTTCAGGCTTTCTGCCAATCGTCACGCAAGGCATGTTCACTCTATGCAGAACCTGGACGACACCTCGCCCTCCCTCTTACAACACACGTCATGTCTGCAGCAAAAACTGAAAACGCCGTTGGAGCTGAGGAAGAACTCCCCACATCGTTGGTGAGTGTGCTAGTGGTCGATAACGACCTCGCGCATGCTCGAACAATGGCGGAGGTTCTCGAGAGGCAAGGTTATCGGTGTGTCGTGGCCGGCGGGGGCAAGGAGGGTGCCCAGCGGATCACCGAGGAGGTTTTCGATGTCGTCGTGACCGACTTGATGATGAACGACATCGGTGGGCTCGACATTCTTGCTGCAGCGAAGCAGGTCTCAGCCGACACCCAGGTGATCCTGGTGACAGGGCATGGCACGATCCCCTCAGCGGTCTCCGCAATGCAGCAGGGAGCGTATTCCTACCTGCAGAAGCCGCTGGATCTTTCTCAGCTTCGGTCAGCAGTCGAGAAGGCGGCAGAGGGGGTGCTCCTCCGACGGCAGAATCTCGAACTCAACCGGCGACTCGATGAGAAGTTCGGGTTCGAGGGAGTGGTTGGCAGCAGCCCACAGATGCTGACGTTAATCGATCGGCTGAAGCGAATCGCCCCCACGGATGCCACGGTGCTCGTGCAGGGCGAGACCGGGACTGGGAAAGAACTCGTTGCGCAGGCGATTCATCAGAACAGCCCTCGGAAGTCCAAGCCATTTGTCGCGCTGAACTGTGCGGCGCTTTCGGAAAACATCCTTGAGAGTGAACTCTTCGGCCATATCAAAGGCGCCTTCACGGATGCATCGAGTGATCGGATCGGCAAGTTCGAATATGCCAATGGCGGCACGCTCTTCCTCGATGAGGTGGGCGACATGCCGATGGCAACCCAGATCAAGCTGCTGCGGGTTTTGGAGTCATCGGAAATCACTCGCGTAGGCAGTAACACGCCGGTGCGGGTGAATGTTCGCATCCTTTCGGCGACCAACCGCAACCTGGAAGAGGCGATTTCAGCCGGCACATTCCGCAGCGATCTCTACCATCGGCTGAAGGTCGTCACGATCGCGATTCCACGGCTGAAAGAGCGTTCGGCAGACATCCCGTTGCTGATAGAGCACTTCCTCAAGCAGTTTGCCAAGCGACATGCGAAGAAGATTCGTGGTGTGTCGCCAGCGGCACGGATGCGACTACTTGCCTACGACTGGCCTGGCAACGTGCGTCAGCTTCGCAACGTGATCGAGAGCATGGTCGTGGTCGACATCGATGGCACCCTCGACATGGACGACCTGCCCCTCGAACTGGAGCCGCAGGCTGGGGAGGAGCCGCACGTCCCGGAGAATGTCGATATGCACGCGGGGCTCGCCACGCTCGTTGGTAAATCGCTCGAAGAGATTGAACGCATCTTCATCGCTGAAACGCTCAAACTCACCGGGGGAAATCGAGAGCAGGCGGCCGAACTGCTCGGAATCGGTGAGCGGACGCTCTATCGCAAGATCAAGGAGTTTCAGCTTTCCTGAGCCCCGTGAGCCCTGAGGGGGAACGCGGGCCTTGGCTGCTGAGCATGTTATGGGCCAGATTCATCGTCTCTCGCAGTCCGTTGTCAATCGCATCGCTGCTGGTGAAGTGGTGGAGCGGCCTGCGAGTGTGCTGCGTGAACTCCTCGACAATGCTCTCGATTCTGGTGCCCAGCGGATTGATGTCACGCTCGAGCAGGGCGGCATCGGGCTGGTGAGAGTCGTCGATAACGGAGGTGGGATTGCCGCCGAAGAGCTTCCCTTGGCGGTGGCTGCTCATGCCACGAGCAAACTCTCCACGGCTGATGACCTTGAGCGGATTGACACCTTTGGCTTTCGCGGAGAGGCGCTGGCTTCTATTGCGGAGGTGTCGCGGATGGTGATTCGTTCCCGTCGTCCAGAGGATGCGGGCGGAAGCATGCTTGAGGTTGATGGTGGGGAGGCGGGAGAGGTGCAGCCGGAGGGCTGTGCGGTCGGCACGACAGTGGAGGTCCACCAGCTGTTTGCGAAGGTGCCTGCTCGCCGTTCTTTTCTGAGAACAGCATCGACCGAATGGTCGCATGCGTCGGATGTGTTTACTCGTGCGGCGCTTGCCAACCCGCAGGTAGCGTTCTCTCTCGTTCATGGCAGCCGACGGGCGCATGACCTGCCGGCGGTGGAGTCCTGGGCAGACCGTATCGAGGGCATATTCGGCCGCTCGGTTGGTCAGCGGCTGATCACAGTCGAGGCTGACGACGGTGATCTCCGTGTCTCTGGCTACATCGGGAGACCTGAGGCAGACATGGCCAGTCCGCGACTGCAACACCTGTTGGTGCGTGGTCGACCGATTCGAGATCGCTCCCTCTCCCACGCGATCCAGGAAGCCTACCGGGGCACGATGCTGACTGGACGGCACCCGATGGTCTTTCTCCGCATCGATCTGCCAGCTGATCAGGTGGATGTGAATGTGCATCCGGCAAAGAGTGAAGTGCGGTTTCGTGACCCGTCTCGGGTCTATCGACTTCTGCTCGCCGCCGCCCGCACCGCCCTGCTCGACTCAGACTTGTCCACTGCATTGAAGCCGCCTGCGGTCTCCGGAAGTGCTGGGGCGGTGTCGGCGTTTCGGCCATTTGAGAGTGGCCGTGCTGATGGCTCCACTGGGAGCAGGCCACCGGCAGTCTTTGGGCAGACCTCCTTCCACACGCCTGCCGCCGCACCGTCGTCGTTCCCGCAGCCTCACCCCTCGCTTCCGTTTGTCGCGGAGTCGCCAGCCAAGTCAGTGGCTCCATACTCACCCATGGAGTCCGGCACGCCCGCCGACGCCGAGTCAGAGAAGTCGGCAGCACGCCCCGCCGTGCCGCGAGAGTATGCGGTCCAGATGCATGATCGGTATCTCGTGGTGCAGACGCCTGACGGGATTGAAGTGATTGACCAGCATGCGCTTCATGAGCGGTTGCTGTTCGAGCGACTGAAGACCGAAGTGGCGGGTGAAGGCCTTGAGATACAACGGATGCTGGTGCCGGAGTCGGTCGAACTCTCGTCGGCTGAGGCTGAACTGCTGCTTGAGCATGCCGACTCCCTCGCGAAGGCCGGGGTGGCGATCGATTCATTCTCGGGGAATGCGGTGCTCGTATCGTCGAAGCCTGCGCTCACCGCCGACACCCCTGCCACTGCGATTCTGCAGGAAATCCTGCCACGTCTCGAAGCAGCGGCCTCACCGTCGACGGAGACCGTCGTTGAGGAAGTGCTGCACTCCTTGGCCTGCAGAGCGGCGATCAAGGCGGGAGACCGGCTTTCGCAGTCAGAGGTTGATACGCTAGTGCGGGATCGTCATCTCGCCGCGTCATCGCATTGTCCGCACGGACGGCCCACAACGCTGACGCTGACGAACCGAGAGCTAGACCGTCAGTTTCGTCGCACCTAAAGCCATTCATTGGAGAGAGTCGACACCCATGATCTGTGTGAGTATCGGTCGCGGACGCCATCGGCACATGATCGCCGAGCATCGCTTTCTTGCCGAGAACGGCGTGAAGCTTGTGGAACTGCGGCTTGACTACATCCAGGGGCCGGTGCAGGTGAAGCGGCTCCTGCGTGAGAGGCCCTGCCCAGCGATTGTGACCTGCCGTCGCGCTGAAGACGGCGGGCGTTGGCGGGGCACCGAGGAAGAGCGGCTGCTTGTGCTGCGAACGGCGATTGCCGAAGGCGCTGACTGGGTCGATCTCGAAGACGATATCGCGGAGAGCGTTCCACGCTTCGGAAAGACGAAGCGGATTGTCAGTCATCACGACTTTCAACGGACGCCTGCTGATCTGGAGAGTCTGCATGCCAGGCTGGCAGGCATGAATGCCGATGTCGTGAAGATCGCGACCATGGCGGATCATCCTGGTGACAACCTGCGGATGCTGGAAATGGTGCAGTCGAGTCGCGTGCCGACGGTGGGGCTGTGCATGGGGGAGATGGGCGTACCCAGTCGGGTGCTGGCCTGCCGCTATGGCGCTCCTTTCACCTTTGCAACGTTTCATCAGGACCGTGTGCTGGCTCCCGGGCAGCTGGCATGGAAGCCGATGCGAGATGTCTACCGCGTTGACTCGATCACAGAGTCGACAGCGATCTACGGAGTGATTGCAGATCCGGTGGCCCACAGCCTGAGTCCTGCGGTGCACAACGCTGCTCTCGCCGATGCGGGTATCGATGCGGTCTACCTGCCGTTTCGCGTGCCCGCAGAAGATCTCGACGACTTTCTTGCAGAAGCGAAACGCTGGCCGCTCGCTGGACTCAGCGTCACGATCCCTCACAAACAGGCAGTCCTTGACCGTGCCACCGACTGCGATGAGCTGGTGAAGGGTATTGGAGCCTCGAACACTCTTCGCTTCCTTCGTGACGGCGGCATCGAAGCACGCAACACCGATGCAACGGCCGCTGTGGAAAGCCTGCAGGCAGCAATCGCTGAACAGGCGGGTGATCTCGGAGGACCGCGGGCCGGCACAAAGTCAGCGCTGGTCTTAGGGGCGGGAGGGGCTGCTCGGGCGGTGGCCTTCGGCCTGAGGCACAACGCGATGGAAGTCACAGTCACCTCCCGCACGGTTGAGCGTGCCAAAGAGATCGCCGACGATGTCGGCTGTCGT
>JADHNY010000128.1 GCA_016779265.1 Pirellulales bacterium
CCTGAGCAGTCGGTCCTCAGCAGTCGGTCATCAGCAGTCGGTCCTCAGCAGTCGGTCCTCAGGGGCTTGCGGGAAGCTGGGCGAGTGCTGCGGCGAGGCCGATCGCGTTAAAACCCGCATGGAGGGCGATGCTCGCCACCAGCGAGCCGGTCTGTCGGGCCAGCACGCCCGCGGCGATGCCAAAGCCAACCAGGGGAATCCAGCCGAGGCCGTGGTCAAGGTGGGCCAGCCCAAAGGCAGCGGCGGAAATCGGAATCGCAGCCGCCGGCGCCACCCGCGTCAGCCAGCCTTGCAGCACCCCTCGAAAGAAAAACTCCTCCGCGACCGGTGCCACCACAACTGCCGAGACAGCCGTCAGCAGCAGGCCTGTTGGCCCACGTTCGTTGGCAAGGAAATCGAGGATGGGGTGATGGTAGGGCACGATCTGATTGAGGATGCCGGCAAGCATCAGCAGCGGCGGTGTGATGGCCAGCAGCATCAGCAGACCGACGGCGATGTCGCCCCCCACCCGGCGGCTGGTCAGCTGCAGGGCAGACCAGCTGCCTGAGCGGATCCGAAGCAAGGGAATCGCCACGGCCAGTGACATCAGTGAGGCAAGCGTGCCGGCGGCGAGCTGCTGCCAGACCACCGTGCCCTCCGGCAGCGGCTTCGGTAGCAGCAGTGAGGCCGCCACGACCTGGCACGCCAGGTGCACCAAGATGATCGTGACGACATCGCTAGGGAGCCACGGTGGCGGACTGCTCGGCTGTGTTTGGAGCAGCCTTCGCCCTGCCCCACGGCCGAGCGACAGCGTGGCCAGGCCAGATGCCAGCAGGGCTGCGATCACCACCACGCCCTCGATTGGGCCTAGTGAGGTCGTGGCAGGGAGGTCGGCGTCGCTGACCACACTGGCGTCGGTCTGCTCGCCTGCCTGCTGCATCATCGGCGGTGGCTCCCGGTGAGCACGCCACGAGCGGCCCAGAGATACTCAACGCCTGACCAGATGGTGAGCAGGATCGCCAGCCAGGCAGTGACCAGAGCCACCGTTGGTAGCATCCCTCGGGCGGGCTCTCCCAGACCGGCAGCAAGATCGCCACGGACGATCAGGTCGGCCGGAATCGCGATCGACTGCAGGATCATCTTCAGCTTGCCGGAGAATCCAGCAGAGAAATCGATCCCCTGCCGCTCCATTTCGCCGCGGACGCCGGTGACCACCAGTTCGCGGACCACCACCACCACCGCCATCCAGCCCACAATCGACACCGGCTGGCCGGCTGCTGCGGGGGTGGCGGCCAGCATCACGTAGGTGCCGCAGATGAGCACCTTGTCGACGAGAGGATCAAGGATCCGGCCGAGCACGCTGACCGCGTTGTAGCGACGGGCATACCAGCCATCGACTGCGTCGGTGCTGGCGGCGAGCACAAACGCGGCAAGACCCCAGCCCCACCATTGCCAGGCAAGCAGCACAAACACGGCCGCTGACACCACGAGTCGCAGCCCTGAGATCACGTTGGGAACGGTTAGGATGTCGTTGGAGGCGATGGGCTTCGTCGACATGGGCACCCCGTGGCAGGCAAAGGTTAGGCGGGCACGCCGGCGAGGTCGTAGCCACTCGCGGCGACGACCTCCACTGGAATGATCTGTCCTGCAGCCAGCGGCTGATCCGGCCTCGGAGTGACATACACCACGCAGTCGATATCAGGGGCATCGGCGGCCGTGCGGCCAAGCCAGACGTCCCCGCGGCCCTCGGCGGCGGCCTGCTCCGACGGCATGTCGAGAATGCAAGGTAGCGTGCGACCAACCTGGGCCTCCGCATGAGCGTGGGCGATCTGCTGCTGAAGGGCCATCAACTGGTCGCGGCGTGTTTCCTTGACCTCGTTGGGCATGTGGCCGTCGAGCTTGGCAGAGGGTGTGTCAGACTCCAGCGAGTAGGGGAAGACTCCAAGTCGTTCAAACTGCCACCGCTCCACGAAATCCAGCAGTTCTTCAAACTGAGCCTCCGTCTCCCCAGGGAACCCGGTAATAAATGTGGTCCGCAAGACGAGGTCATCGATGCGGTCACGGAGTTTGGTGAGCAGCTCTTCGGTCGCTGCTCGATTCACGCGACGCTGCATCCGCTTGAGCACGGCATCGCTGGCGTGCTGCAGTGGCATGTCGAGGTAGGGCAGAATCTTGCTGCTACCAGCGATGGTGTCGATCAGCTGATCGCTAAAGTGGATCGGGTAGAGATACATCAGGCGAATCCACTCAATCCCCGGCACCTGTTCGAGGGCGTTGAGGAGTTCGACCAGCCGCGGTTCACCGTAGAGGTCGATTCCGTAGTAGGTCGTGTCTTGGGCGACGAGCACCAGCTCTTTGACGCCGTCGGCGGCGAGCTCGGTTGCCTCACGGACGACTTCTTCCAAGGGCTTGGTGGCATGCTTGCCACGCATCTTGGGAATCGAGCAGAAGGTGCAGGTGCGGTCGCAGCCTTCAGAGATCTTGAGGTAGGCCAGATGCCGTGGGGTCACACGCAGTCGGCCGGTGTCGACCAGGGCTGTCGCCGGTGCTGGTCGAAACAGGCTTCGCTGCTCAGCTAGGCCACCGACCAGCCGCTCTGCTGCGCGGGCCACCTCGTCACGAGAAAACACGCCGAGCACAGCATCAACGCCGGGCAGCTCGTCGATGATGGCCTCTTTCTGTCGCTCCGCGAGGCAGCCAGCCACCACCACTCCACGCGTGCCACCGCCGGCCTTCAGGGCGAGCATTTCCTGCACAGTGGCATACGACTCAGCCCGTGACGACTCGAGGAAGCCGCAGGTGTTGACCACCACAAAGTCGGAACCCTCTGGCCGGCCGACCAGCTCCCAGCCGTCCTCGCGGAGCAGGCCGAGCATGCGTTCGCTGTCGACGAGGTTCTTCGGGCAGCCGAGGCTGATCACCGAGAACGTGCCCCGCTTGGGGGCATCAGAAGGTGGTGAGGCGAGCGGAAACGAGGCGGCCGATCGATCGATGACAGGGAGCTGCATGAAGGTCTCAGCTGGGGGTGGCCGTGGACCGCGCTTCGATCAACGCGTCGAGCTCTGCTCGCAGCCTCGGCAGGATTTCGTCGTAGGCAAACGCGCCCAGTTCGGCGCTCTGCTTCTTGAGGTTGACATGCGTGGGGCCACACCAGAGCCCGAGGTCGGCGTCGTCGGTCTCGCCGGGACCGTTCACACGACAGCCCATGACGGCGATCGTGATTGCATGGTCTTTGGCATAGGCCGTCATCTTCTTGACCTCTTCGGCGAGTTCGATGAAGGCTTCATTCTCCACGCGAGAGCAGCTCGGGCAGCTGATGATGTTGAGGCTATCGCGGCCGAAGTCGACCACGCTCCGCACACGTCCAGCCGCGATGTCGTCGAGGATCTGCTGGGCCGCTGCGATCTCCTCTCCCTTGCGGGAGTTGGGCACGGTGAGGGAGACCCGCACCGTGTCGCCGATGCCTCGGCTGATCAGCTGCTCAAAGGCGATGCGGGTCTTGATGATGCCATCAGGCGGCATGCCCGCCTCGGTCACGCCAAGGTGGAGTGGCACATGCGGACGCTCTTCAGCAAAGCGACGGTTGACCTCAATTACCTTGGCAGGGTCGGAGTCCTTCAGCGACACGCAGTAGCGGGTGAAGCCGAGGGAGTCGAGCAGTTCGCAGTGTTCGTGGGCGCTGGCGAGCATCGGGCCGATCGAATCGTCGGCGGCGAACTGCGCCTTCTTGTCAGGGTCAACACTGCCGCAGTTCACTCCCACCCGCAAAGCGCAGTCATGCTCACCGGCAATCCCCGCGATGAACTTCACCTTCTCCTGCCAGGGCTTCTCACGCTCATGATGGTAGAGGTGGCCGGGGTTATAGCGAAGTTTGTCGACATGCTGGGCAACCTCAGCGGCCAGGCGGTAGTTTTCCTGCAGGTCGATCGCCAGGTTCGCCTCGCTGCTTGAGCGGATGGCTGGCAGGGCGGCGGCGTCTTTCTTGCTATCGACCGCGATCCGCACCACGCCTGCTCCGGCTGCGTGCAAGGCGTTGACCTGTTCGAGCGTCGCCTCCACATCGGAGGTGTGGGTGGCGGTCATGCTCTGGGCAGCAATCGGTTGACCCGCCCCGATGGTGATCGAGCCGATGCGGACGCTGCGGGTGGGGTTACGCTGGATCTCGACCAAGGCCGGCTCCTTCGGCTGGGGGCAGATCGGTAGGCTATTTGCTTATGCAACGATACCAGCGCCCCGGCCTGGCGGGGAGGCGAGCAGCCCCGCGCCCCACGTTTGCCGCGAATCCCACACTGAGAACCGTTGATGCGTTACGAGCCAGTCCTGCACGTCGTGCTCAATGAGCCCGAGATTCCTCCCAATACCGGCAACATCGCGCGGACCTGCGTGGCGATTGGGGCCAAACTCTGGCTGGTTGAGCCGGTCGCCTTTCGGCTTGACGATGCGTCGCTGAAGCGGGCTGGGCTCGACTACTGGCCCGAACTGGAATGGGAACTCGTCGCCAACTGGGATCGGCTGCGAGAGCGACTTGGCGACTGCCGGATGTGGTTCTTCTCGGCGCGGGCCACCCGTTCGTATGCCGAGGTGGCGTATCAACGCGGTGACGCGGTGGTGTTTGGGAGTGAGACGCGGGGCTTGCCGAAGAAGCTGATGGAGGCCCATCGAGAACAGCTGCTGACGATTCCGTCGCGGCCACAGGTGCGGAGCCTCAACCTCTCCAATGCCGCCGCAGTGGTCTGCTACGAGGCGGTGCGTCAGTGGGGTGGGTTGTCGTCGGGCACTGCTGCGGTCACCGGCGGCACCGCGTCCAACGGGATCTCGCCGTAGATCGGCAGGTGTCGGTAGTAGACCTCAAGCATCGCGGTGCAGAGGCAGGTGGCGTAGAGCCGGCCGCCCACATCGCCCCACTGGTCGTAAGCCGGATCCCAGCTGCCCTTCTCCGAGCCGGTTGACACCTGCGCGGCGGGCACACGCGTGCGGAGCTGGGCATTCCACTTCCGCCAGGGAGTGCCGCCGAGATGGTGGCAGACCTGCGTGATGTAGTACCAGGCGTAGAGGTCTTTCTCCCAGGCCGGAGCGTCGTCGCTGCCAAAATCGATCCGCACGTTGTCGAGCAGCAGGTCGACACCGCTGGTGAGCTCGGCGGCCTCTCGGGGGATGCCGAGATACTGCCGGCAGAGGAGGCCTTCAGCGGTGAGGGCGGGGCGGAGCTTGAAGCCGCGATTGTGATTGTTGATCTGGTAGCCGTAGCCCTGCTCTGCCGAGACAAACACCTGATCGAGGAAGCTACCGATCTGCTCATAGGCAGCCGGCGCTGGCGGCAGGCCCGCCATTTCACCGCTCTTCAACGCCATCATGAACCAGCCAGTCACTGACATGTCGCCAACATCGTTGCTCATGCCGGTGGGCAGACGATACTTCCAGCCGCCGTCAGGCATCTGAGCCCGCTGGGCAAACTCGAGCGCCCGGCGGGCGGTGACCTCAAGTGACGGGTCGCCGGTCATGGCGAAGAGTTCGCAGATGGCGATCGTGGCCTGGGCTTGGGCATACATCGACTGCTGCTCAAGTGTCTGGCCAAGGTCGAAGCGTCCGTCATCCCCCTGGGCGAGCACGAGCTTGCGGGCAGCCTTGCTGACCGCTTCACGGTATGGCCCCTCCACGGTCGTGTTGCCGGCGCCTTGCAGGGCGAGCAGCGACATCGAGGTGGCGGCGAGAGCATTCTCGACCCGGCCACCATCCTTATAGGGCCCGGTCAGGCTCCACGAGCCGTCCCGTCGCTGCTGTCGCACAATCCATTCCAGCGCCCGAACGACGGCGGTTTCCGTTTCCGCACTGCCGCCATGCCGCCCGAGGAGGTCGGCCCGGCGTGCGGGCGAGCGGCCGGAGAGGAGCTGTTCGACGGTGGGCGCTCCCGCCTCTGGGGCCGCGTCACCATCGGCAGACGCGACCGCGACGTCGGCTTCTGCGGCATCAACGGTTTCCGGTGGTGCTTCGCTGGCCGTGTCTTCGGCGACAGTTTCCGTGGGAGGGGTGGGGTCGTTCTCGTTTTCGCGTGGGTCGACCTCGTCAGTGGCCACCTCAGCGGGCTCGTCGGTGTTGTCGATGACCACCTCCGCCTGGCTACCGCCCGGATTGTCGCCCGGTGTTGAGAAGGCCAACTCCAAGGGAGCCAGCGGTGTCGACGTGTCACGGGTCACGATCACGGCAAACACCACGAGCAGCAGCGTGTGCACGATCAGGCTGGCGCTTGCCGCTTTGACCTGCTCGAGGAGCTGATCGAAGCGGTCGCGGCCTGCGGATTGCGACTCTGGCCGCCGTGGCAACAGCTGCTGTTCTGCACCACGCTGCGGCGACGCGGCATCCGTGGGAGCGGTGCTTGCCCAGGGCAGTCCTCCCACCACCGGCACCGTCGTTGGCGTGGGGGCCGGTGGAGGTGTCTTTGGCAACGGCGGCGGTGGTGGTCGGTTGGCGGGAGCCATGGCTGGTTGAACGGTGGCCGCGGAGGGCGGGGAAACGATGGACGCAGAGATGGTGGGCTTCTCTCCTGCGATCCCACAGGGTATAGTCTCGGTGTCGACGAGATTGAGGGCAGTTTTTGACTGTTCTCAACGCAGGTGGTGCAGTTTTGCGGCCACCTTCGAAAAACTGGCCTTCACGGCCGATTTTTCTCGATGACGCCACAACATGGACGCGGGGTGGAGCAGCCCGGTAGCTCGCGAGGCTCATAACCTCGAGGTCGCAGGTTCGAATCCTGTCCCCGCCACTTGAACCCCACGGTAGCGAAAGATCGCGACCGTGGGGTTTTGTTGTGCGCTGTCGGTGAGACAGGACGAACTTCGCCCCGAAAACACAAGGGTTTGCGACACTTCCAGAGCAGTCTGGGTCTCTCCTCCGACGTCGCGCGCGACTCCAACGATTCACACGCTCGGCCCTCCGACGTCCTGTTTACGGCCCCAACTCTCGGCCGTCTCACAGTCTCGCCACGCCTGGGTTATCGAGGGGTTGGCTTCGCCCAATCGGTCGCAAACTACCGGGGTTGGCTTCTGAGAGCTGAAGCGGCCGAGATCGAAATGGCGTTGTTGGGTTATTAAGAATACGAGGTCGCGAAGCCACTGAAGTCCTTTGTTCCCGTCCCTTTGACCCCGCATTCACAGGTTTGAAACCATTTCCGCAACTTGTTTCCGCGGTAGCGAAATCCGGCTACCCCAAAATCTTCGTTTCTATCCTAAGTCTAAGCAACAAGTTGCGTTATCGGGTGTCTCTCTGAGGAACGTCTCTGCTCCGCGTCGCTTCGAATTGCTTTCGTATCGGCAGCAGGCTGTGCCGCTTCAGGCGGGGTGTTCTGAGCCGTTGCGAGTGTTCGGCACTGCCCGCGGAAGATTGCGGTGAGAATGAACGTCCGAATAGCAATTTACACGGTGTTTGCTCCACGAAATTGCAAAGTGAGACGCCTCGACTCGCAACAACGTCTCGTCAAGCTTGGTAGCTGCCGCAACAAGCTTCACTTTTCATCTTTCCGTGGATACTCGAAGTGCCGGCCGAGCGCCTCACTCGCCTCTTGATAGATCGGCCTCAGAACATCATCCACGTCCATGTAACCAGACTTGATAAATTTGCTGTACTGAAGGTCGTCGACGCGAAGTCCGTGATTCTTCGCGAAAGTTTCCTTATCTTCCGGTTTGGGGGCCATCGCTGGACGAGCGAGTGGCGGCGCCCAAGTACGCTCTTCCGTAACCGCCATACGCACGCGGATGTCATCCTTCGTAACGTTCCAGACCATGAAATCCTCCGCCAGACTCAGGGGGCCGTCGTAGGTCTTACGAATCCGGTCATAAACCTGGGGTGCGGTGTCGGGATCTTTGAAGAAGTGGTAGGCAACCGCCATCCGAGGCTTCACCAAACTCATTACCTTGCCGAATGCCTCGGGAGCCGTGTGTACTTGAGTACCGACCAAAAGGGCAGACTCTGGCGTAAACTTCATCTTGGCAACCATGTCTGGGACAGCGACGAAGCATTCATGGATCAGTAAGTCCGCGTTCTTTGAATACTCTTCAAACCATTTATTGGGATAAGTGTCTGAACTGAAGACGAACTTGAGACCATTCCACTCAAGACTGAAACTCACCGGTCCGTCAATCGAGTGGATCGCCGGAAACGAGCGAATCGTGACGCCGTTTTCTTTGTAAACAACTTCGTTCTCACCTTTGTAGTTGAACTCGTTGACTTCCAGTTGATAACCTCGGGGATCGGTGAGTCCGGCACGTCCGGCTAGGTCCCAAGTCAGCATTTTCTTCATATGTTCAAGGGCGTACTTGGTTCCCAACTCTTCTACAGCCCCGCTTGGCCCCCAGACTCTCAGCGGCACGTTTCGCCCCATTAGAGCCCCACCGATAAACAGGTCGTGCAGCGAGCCGAAGTGGTCTGTGTGCAAGTGACCAAGGAAGACCTTGTCCAAATAGTTGTAGGGAATCTGAAGCGAAGAGATACGCTCGGCAGCACCGCTTCCGCAGTCAAACAAAAACTTGTCCCCGTTGCCCAACTCAACAAGAAAACAGGCCGCGGCTTGTGCGGCACGAGTAGTCGGCATGCCTGTACCGCAGGCAACCACGCGCATCTCGTTGGGAGCGAGGTCTTCGGTGTTTGGGTAGTAGGTGTCTCGCGGAGAGCGTGCCTTAACCGGTGAGGTCGTCACCGGAGCTGCGTCATCGTCCTTCTTGCCGTCCTGCGCAGTCGTACTGGCAGACGCACTACCAGCGGCTCGCGCCAATTGATCCCCCTGAGGCGTGTCGCCCTGTTCCGGCGAATCAACCTGCGCTGCACTAGCCCGAGACGGTTTTTCTAGGGAAGCGTTTGTGGATCCCAGAATGTAGCCAAAGACTCCCGTCAACACGGCTATGACTACAACTGGCGGCCCGGCCTGCTTAATGCGAAGCATGATAATTTCCCTGCTTGGTAACGGTTGAGCTCACGAGATTGTCGCAGTAAGCTACAATACCGTAAGGTATGGTTTAGGGCCAGTCAATACTGTGGGGAATGGAAGCATGGAATTCGGAGAGTCGCATGAAGACGATCGAAAGCCGCGGCGCTCGCCTGACGCGTGAGGCCTGGTTGCAGTATGCGTTGCAAGTGCTGCGTTTGGAGGGACTTCAAGGGATGCGTATCGACCGCATGGCCAGTGACCTCGGCGTTACGAAGGGCAGTTTTTACTGGCACTTCGAGGACTTAAAGGACTTGCAAGGCAGTGTCATGAACCACTGGAGGGACCGATACAACAACATAATCATTGAAAATCGCGAGTTTCTGGACGCGGAACCGGCTGTGGGGCTGTTGAGTGCTGTGACCAGGATACGTGAAGAGGGCCTCGACGAGTACGAAGTTGCCATTCGCAACTGGGCTTCCCACGATCCGCATGTTGAAGAGGTTGTGCGTGTGGTCTATGAAAAGCGAAAAAAGTTTGTGCGAAGCTTTTTCACGCGGCTCGGCTTTCGCGGGATGGACGCCGAGATTCG
>JADHNY010000129.1 GCA_016779265.1 Pirellulales bacterium
ATTTTTTCCCAGCCTGCATCGGAACACCTGCCAAACGCGGAACGGCCATCACGTGTTGGCTGGCGGGCTACGAGTCAAAGCCCCAGCGAACGCGAATCTGCGAGGCAAACTGCTCCCGCTCGGCCCAGTTGAGAAAAGAGCTGGCCAGTTCCGAGGGCTCTTCAGCATCTTCCCAGAACGACCGCATCGATTCGAAGACGGCGTATTCACACTCCGCCAGCGTGCCGTGGCACTGTCCGCCGCCGAACAGATCAGCCACAAACTCACCTTCGACGTCTGTGCTCGCGATCCACGCCGTCCCATCCCCTTCGTAGATGTAGCCAGGACGATCTGGCACGAGTCCATCGAGTCCCGTCGCCGCCTCAATGTCATCCGCCCAACGACGGCTCGACACAAAGTCACTCAGCGTCATGGCATCCTCCATGCGTCGGTGTCTTCCCTGCGGCTCCGAGCTGGAGAACCGCGTCGCGGTACTGTACGCACCGGGATTACAGAAGGTTCACGGCCTGGGCGGACTTTTACGCCCGATGCCTCGAGCCGCTTAACCAAACAGCTGCGGAATCGGCACGCCGCGATCGGTGGCAGGCACAGGGCGATTGCCCGCATAGAGCGTTTCGGCTGGATCGCAGCCGACGGCTGCCAGGATTGTGGCAAACAGATCAGGCACCGAAACGGGCTGCTCGACGATCTCGTTGCAGAGCTCGTCAGTCGTGCCGACTGCCTGGCCCGTGCGAAGCCCACCGCCCGCCAAAACGACCGAAAATGCCTTGCCTTGATGTCCACGACCGCCCTGGCTGTCGAAGCTGGATGGCCGGCCAAACTCGCCCGACACCACGATCAGGGTCTTGTCGAGAATCTGCTTCGCTTCCAGGTCGTCCAGCAGCGTCGACATCGCCCGATCGACACTCTGAATCAGGAGGTGCTGTCCCTGCTGGCCTTCGTTATGGGTGTCCCAGCCGGTGCCGTTTTTGAAGTTGAGGTCGTAGGACACTTCCACAAAACGGCATCCTCGCTCGACCAGCCGCCGGGCCAGCAGACACCGCTGACCGAACTCATCGCCATACCGCTCCCGCAGGTCCGCAGGCTCACGCTCCAGGTCGAAGCTCCCGAGGAAGTCTGGCCCAGCCAGCCGAAAGCCGGCACGAGCGGCCGCAATATCACCCGCCACCCGCTGGTCATCACCACTCGCTTCCAGGAAGGCATCCTGCGTGTCTTGCAGCATGGCAGCTCGCCGCGCCGCACGGGCATCAGAGATCCGTTCTGGACGGACGAGCCCGCGAGGTCCGGCAGCCGTGCTCGTCACCACCAACGGTCCATGCTCGGCGCCAAGAAAGCCCGGATTTCGTCCGGCTGAGGGCTGCCCCATCAACACATACGACGGCATCAGATCGCTTCCAGGTCCCTTCATCGCTGAGACGATGGACGCGATCGAGGGATACACCACCGTGCCGCTCACCGGCCGGCCCACATGCATGCGGTAGGCAGCAGCACCATGCTCGTCGATGACCTCATGGTGCACTGAGCGGATCGGCACACACCGGTCCATCCGTGGAGCCATCTCGGCAAGATGCTCGCAGATCTCCACCTCTGGGATCGCGGTGGAGATTCCGGGGTAGGCTGAGCCGGGATCCTTGCGGCCGTCCTTGGTCACCCGTTTCTGATCCCAGGTATCCACCTGCGACTGCCCGCCACCCATCCAGAGCATGATCACATGCTCAGCTGTGCCTCGCGGCAATGCCGCCGCTGCAGCCGCCTCGGCAGAGAGGGCTGCCGTCCCCGCCCCGCTCGCAGCCAACACAGTGGCACCTGAAGCAGCAAGAAAATCGCGACGACGCATGGTTTCTCCCCTTCTGTGAACACCCTAAAGCATACCAGTAAACCGGCGTCGAGCCGCGGTCATGGTCGCCCTTCCCTCCGACTACTCGCTGTAGCGATAGTTGAAGCGACCGTTTGGAGCGACATCCCCATCGGTCGTGAAACGATCAATCCGGCATCCATCGACCTGCCCCTCCCCGATCGTGTTGTCGGCCCAGCAGAAGTCGAACTGGAGTCGCCCTTCCGCCAGACCAAGCAGACGCCTGGAGACAGCGAGATGTAGCTGGCGACCTTCGTAGCGAAACGAGGCCTCCCCCACCGGAGACCAGGTCCAGTCGTTTTCCGTCGGCATTCCGGAAAAACGCTCGACGGTGCAACGACCAGGACGCCCGCGTGTACGGTTGATCAAGATGTCGTAGCCATTCCAGCCGGTCTTCCGCTGCCCGTCGAGGTCGAGCAGAAGCAGCATCCAGGAAGCTCCCTCAGGCTCTGTAATCGGCTCATGACAGGCCACATGAAACGCGATCTGCTCCCCATCATGCGCCACCTGAGCCAGAACGAAATCATTGCGACCAGTCGTATTGATGTAGCGTGTGTGGTTGTTGTAACCAGGCCAGTCGCGATGCAGCGTGTCGCCAGCGTCGTCGCGATAGACCGGCACCACGTCCTCCCACTGGGCGAAATCACCTTCCACGTGCACCGTACGTGCTGGCCCAGCGACCGGGTGTGGGCGAACCCCTTTATACCGCCGTATGAAGTCCACCAACTGGTAGTAGTAGGCATCGCCATGCCCCTGCTTCATGGGCTCGATGTCGCGACTGTGCTCCTGATCAAACTGATCGACAAACATCACCGGCAAGCGGATCCCGTTGAACTCGCCATAGCGACTCGCCGTCCACTCATTCCATCCCGTGACGAAGAGGAATCGTGGATCTTCCGCGAGCGCCCTCCGAAACTGCTCCGCAAAGTTCACCCCGGTCGTCGAAAACACTTCCTGCGGAAAACTACGCCCGCGGGCCGCGGGCTCACTCATCGATCCTAAGCGGCTACCGACGGCATTCTGGGCCACGCCCACCGACATCTGCTCCTTCTCGCCACGGCTGTTGCGGTACACATGCTGCGGTGAGACTTCAAGCCAGCTCCACATCTCCGGCTTCGTAGGTCCCAGGAAGTAGTCTGGCTGCGGCGATCGAAAGGTGAAGAACGAACGCAGTCGCTCCACCTCCGGATCATGGAAGACCAGCCGCAGCGAGCGATCACCACCGACTGGCTCACCATTCACAAACGCCTGGCCACCCGGCAGGCCATCGTCACTGCCCGTCCACCAGCCAACGGTGCCCTGGGGATTGGATATCTCCACAAAATAGTCCCCTGCGGGCAGCGGGGCGTCAGGCCGCAGCGACACCCACTCGTTGTCATGAATGGAGGTCACAACACGCCGCATCACGATCCCACCGGCCGGGCCATCTCGACGCAGCGTGAGCGTGGCTCCCCCGTCATCCTTCGTCCACGTGGGCACACGAATCTCAACGCTGCCGATCGACTCGGGTGCAGTGAAGCTCTGGCCCAAAGCCTGCCCTGGCTTCAGTTCGACGGCCTGCTCTGAGGTGTCAACCATCGTGGTCTCTCCCAGCCTGTCGGGATCGGCAAGCAGCAGCGGCTTTCCATCCCAGCGAAACCAGAGATCCTGATGCACCCCCGGATCGTAGAACTCGTTGGCGAGTTCACGCACCACCTTCGACGGCGTCCAGAACGGACACAGAAAGGCCACCTGTGGCGTACGGCCACCCAGCTGGCGGACCCTAGCAAATGCGTCGAGCAGTGCCCTGGCGTTGTTGCTGTAGGTGAACTGGTTGGTCACATCGAAGATCACAACGTCAACGCCGGCATCCCCAAGCATCTGGGCATGCTTGGCGAGCACGTAGGGATCGTCGCTGTTGTAGTAGCCAAAGATCGATTCACCCCAGTGATGCATGCTGCCGGCAGGTCCCCAGAGCGGGTTCTCTGGATCGAGCATTGCAGCTGGATCTTGAGCGAGGATCTTCGTGATGTCGTGCGGCCCACCTTTGACATGCTCTCCAAGCCAAAGGAAGTAAAACATGCCCACCGTCCGGTCCTCGCGAGGTGGTCCACATTCCGCAAAGCCTGCGACTGACCTGCCCAGGCCATCCGTTGCAACCCAGGTGTCTGGCATCGTGTCGACACCCGTCTGCCCGAGAGCCGCAAAAGCCCACCACAGGGCTACCGCCAGTGTCGGCAGCCCTGTTTTTCCGATGGGGTACATCATCTGCCCTCGCCGCTAGTAGTCACCGAGTGGGTTGCCATCCGCTCGCTCACCGAGATTGCGGAAGGTCGCGTAGTCGATGTCGTCACGAACGAAATGCGTTGAGCCGTCACACAGAAGAAACATCACGCCACCTGGATGCTGGCTGCTGTAGTGCACGATGTGGTTGGTGTGATTGGGCGTCTTGCCCATGCCCATGCCAGGCTGCCCCACATGCCCAACCACCAGGGAACCAGGGCCTTCCTTATGCATCGGCATCATCGCCATCCCTGCTGGCCGAAACACGCCAGGAATAGCCGCATACCAGGTCGTGTTAGCTTCGATGCCAGGGGAGATCCCAAAATCATGCAGATGCTTTCGCTCTCCCACACAGATCGTCTTCGACGTGCCGTCCTTGATATCGGCAAAGCGATGCCGGCTGTTGCGGTAATACACCCCCGTGCCCTTTCCCGGCGTCATCGTGACGTTGTTGTAGCCAAGGATGGCAGCGTAGTTGGAGCTCGGAAGGGTCAGCGTGCCAGCTGATCCCGAAACATCAAAATGCGTTGGCGGGCTGTCCGTCGGGCACTGAAAGACTGAGATTGAGGCTCGCTCAACGACAGCCGTGTTGGCAGGATCGGTCGCCTCCAGTTCACGATCAATGCTGTCGGCGAGGGCCCCCTCCTCCAGATACGCAAGGACCGCCAGGCCCCAGGCGTAGCCCATGCTTGTTTCTGCGGAGGCAGGATCGCTGGGAGCCACGTTGGGAGAGACATACCCTGCAGGCATCCGCCCATAGCTGTCGTGATGCATGTGCATTGCCAGCCCCTGCTGCTTGAGGTTGTTGCTGCAGGTTGTTCGCCGGGCGGCTTCCCGAGCCGACTGCACGGCAGGCAACAACAGCCCCACCAACACACCAATAATCGCAATCACCACCAGCAGTTCCACCAGGGTGAATGCAGAACGATTCTGTCGCGTAACCATCAAAAGAGTCCTCGTGGCTGAGACGACGACGCATCACCAGCCATGCCGGGCGCGCACACTGCGCACCGCATCTGCATGTCGAGGAAGACGCGTCACCGGGTTGGAGAAAAACACCAACTCAGCCGACGCGAGGAGGCGGAGGCTCGACACAGTGGGTTCTAAGAATCGGAGATTCATCGAGGCAGATTCTTCGCTCGGCCTGCCGCCGCAGTGGCTCAACGCAGGTCGGCTCCGGCAGCGGTGCACACCCACATGCCAGCCACTCAGAGGCGAGGCCGCCGCAGGCACGCATTGCCTGCAAGACCACCATGCGTTCGGAGAGTGGCACGACATCACTCGAGCCAGTCTCCATCACCATCGCCTCACAGCAACTCCCGGTCGCTGCCTCCGCATCCCTCTCACTGCAGCACGCAACCGTCTCGGGTGCCGGCGTCGGCTCACAGCAACAGGCTCCGCAGGCGGCCTCATCGGCTGTCAGCTCACCACACGCAGCCAGTGGCGGCGTGGCGGCATGTGCACTACCGTCCCCCGCGACTCGACGCTGAAGTGACTGCAGAACGTCGATGGAGAGACTTCGCTGCGTCGCCCAGGCCAGCAGCTCCGCCGGGGTGTGACAGCAGCAGCTTTCAAAGCACTGGGCAGCGGTGGTGCACCCACATGGGCTGTCCATACAGGGAAATGGCTGAGAGCGATCCTTCCCTGCGAGCCGCCTGGCAGCGGCTGGATTCAGAGCCGCAGTGAGCGTGCCATTCCCCACAGGCAACGGCAGGCCCCCGGCCACGAGCACGTAGCCGAGGAGCACCATCCATCGCAGCAGTCGCACGCCGGGTCTCATGAACTCCATGATGCCCACACATGCACGGCCATGCCAACTGCTGGTGAAAAACAGCTGAGCGTCTTCACGGCACCCAGGAAAACTCCGGGCTGTTGATCAGCACCCACTGCAGATCTTCGGCACGCTCCCGCCAGTCGCGGGTCAGCTGCCGAGTCGGCTCGCCGCCCGCTTCAAGCTCGGCAATCCGCTGTCGCACCAGTTCGTCAGCAACTGGGTCGAAATGATTCCGCCAGGAGATCCTGCGGCGATACACCCGCTGTGGCTCATCCTGGCTCCCCGTGCAGCGGCTCTCGAAGCCGTCAGCCATCAGATCGCCATACCGCGTGAGTTCCTCACGCGTCGCCTGTCGCCCAAACACCGCCAGCGTGAGCAGATCGACAAACGCAGCAGGCGAGTCCGCCTCGCAGGCAGCCTCTGTGACCCACGCCTCCGGCGTCGCATCGAGGAGCGCCGCAGCAGCGGGGCCATTCGCCAGGGCCAAGGGACGCAACGGTGTGGGCGGCTCGTCCGGGCGGTCCTGCGGATCCTGACGCTGGGGTCGCCAGCCATAGGCGGTCAGCAGCTCATTGAGCAGATCCACCTGGGGGATACCGAGCGAAATTCGGTCTCGCTCACTCGCCGAACAGATAAGCTGCCACGCGCGGGTAGGCCGGCCCATCTCAGGGAAGTTCTTTCGCGGCTGGGAGCCATCCTGGCCGAAGCTCTGCACCTCACCCCGCATCGGCTTGCCCGTTGCCACATGGAGCGAATCGACAAGCTGCTCTGCCGACAGTCGCCGCCGCACAGGGCCACGAAACAGGGCCGCCTGCGGTTCTTCAGCCGAAAGGCCCGGCACAGCCTGCCGCTGGTAGGCCGCCGATTTCATGATCACGCCGGCGAGATGCTTGAGATCGTCACCGTGTGTGAGCAGTTCGTGGGCGAGATAGGCCAACAGTTCCGGATGCGAGCTCTTGCGATCACTCCAGTCACTCGCGGAGTCGATCAGCCCACGACCAAACAGTCGCGTCCACAAACGATTCGCCAGCACCTCGCGAAAACGGAGGTTGGCTGGTGTCGTGATCGCCCAGGCGAGCTGCTCCTGACTGCTGCTTGCGAAGGCCTCGCCACCAGCGAGCTCCTCACCGGTCAACTCCGCAAACGGCCACTCCGGGTCGATGCTCTCTCCGGGAGCGATCGACACGCTGACAATCATCTCCTCAATCTCTTCAGGCGTCGCCGGAATGCTGCTGCTCGCTGGCACCTTCAGCGGCTTCCCTTCGAGCATCGCCGCCATGGCAAACAGCTGCGATTGCTCAAAAGGATGATTTGGGGCATCGTGGCAGCGAGCACATTTCATTTCCACACCGAGAAATGCCGTCCCGAGCACATGGGCCTTGGCGGCCATCGGAACATCGTTCTCAGAAGCGAGCCCAAAGCCAGCCGGACCCCCGAGCTCCTTGCTGCCCCCCATGCGAATCAGGTTTGTCACAAAGCGATCCATGCCCACGTTGTCGACGAGACTGTCATGGATGTACCAGCGGAATGGGCCGCTGTTGTTGAGTGTCGGCTTGGTCAACGCCGGGTTTTCGGCGAGCACATCCATCCAGTAGCTCGTCCAGTGGTCAGCCCACTCGTCTGACGCCAGCAGACCATCAATCACCGCTGCCCGATTCAGCTGCGGTGGCCGACCGAGATCACGTCCCAAGGCACGCAGCTCGTCCACTGTCGGAATCCGTCCGGTGATGTCGAGCGTGACGCGACGCAAAAAGGCGTCGTCATCCAAGAGAGGCATCGGCTCAAGCCCTTCTTCTTCAAGCCGAGCGAGGAGAAAGCGGTCGATGGCATTGCCGCTTGCGATCTCCACATCGGGCACCGCGGCCGCTGGGCCTGCCGCTGCAGCAGCCTCAGCATGCCGTGTATCCCAGTAGCGATCTTCCTCAGCGTCAGCCACGCTCCGGGCGGCCCGATTCCACCTCGCGACAAGCGACGTCTCGCGGTCGAGCAGCGTCTGCCAGCCTGAGTCGTCCGGCTGCCAATCGCTGCCGAGCACCTCAAACGGCTGGCCAGGCGGTGCGACCGCCACCAGCAGTTCCCCGAGCTGATGCACTCGGCCGTCACCACCAAACAGGCGATACACCTCGAAGCGGTGCGGCTTTCCGTCTGACTCAAACTCCACCAGCGTGTCGGTGTGGGCTCCTGTCTGCTGCACAACGCCCGCCGGCGGATCGACCAGCTGATACACCTTGCCGTGCGCGGAGCCACTGAGTTTTGGAGCGGTGGTCTGCTCAACGATCAGCTCTCCGTCCATGTAGACGCGAGCGGCGTCGAGGCTCCTCAGCAGAATCTGGCATGTGCCCGCAGGAAAAGTCGCCTCCGTGACCAGCCGCACCATGGACGCCCCAGGCCGATCGGCAATCAGGCCGCGGTCGTTGTAGCGATGCGGCAAGCGGGTGACCGCGACACCATCGGTCTCAAAGATCGGTTCGGTATGACTCGGCTGGAAGAACCAGCTTCGCAGCGGCAGATCACAAATCGCCACTCGCGTGACCCCGGGAGTTGCCTCCAAGCCATCCGCAGGCCAGGGCATCTGCGGCTGCTGAGTGTCGACCCACTTCGTCTGCTCAGCAATCGCATCAGGCGAGAGCTGTTCACGCGAGATCACCAGTCCTTCGATCAAGCCGGGAAACGCATGCCCTGCCCCATGCGAGCCCCCAACCCAGAGATCGTCGTTGTCGACGACTGGAGCCGCCGCCGAGTTGCCCTCCATATCCCAGACGCCATCGGTGGCAACACCGTCGATCATGGCCACCACCTCGTCGCCGGTGCCGAAGGTGTAGCTCACCGCCACATGGTGCCAGCGACCGTCGACCGGCACGGCTGCCGAGCTCGTCCAACGATGCGGCCGCTGCCCACCTGCTGGGTCGGTCGAATCCATCCAGAGAAACGAAAGCTTGCCCGAACCGCCCCCTTGCAGCCGCAGGGCGTAGTTCTGGTTGGCGTCGTTGTCTTTCCCGGCCACGGTATGCGTGCGGCCCTTGCCAACGATGTAGGGAAACGTGCCACTGGGGGAGACGTCGATCCGCAGCCAGGTCTCGATCGTCAGCGTGTCACCAGCTGCAAAATCGAGTGGGCTTTCCTCACCTGGATCGATCACCTTCAGCAGTTCTTTGCTCCGCGGCAGAAACGACGCTGGCCCGCCTTCACGGCGAGCCGGCCCGCGGTTGAGCGTGCCTTCGCGGACCTCGAAAGACGTCGTCGCGTCGCCCTGTTCGCCCAGCAGGGCCTCGAGGCGAAACGCCGTGGTGTCGGCAGCCGCTGCCCCACGCCCACATGCAAGCAGGCCGACGCCGGCCATCATCAATGCACAGGCTGTCTGAAAACGCATAGTTCCCCCTCTTCGTGACATCTCAAACGTAC
>JADHNY010000130.1 GCA_016779265.1 Pirellulales bacterium
CACCTCCTTCTCCGGCTTCCCAAGGCAGGCCCCACCTGCACTGGCTCACCGGCGTATTTCGTTGCGTCCCGTCCAAGGCCCGAAGGCTTGCGGAACAGGAAAAAGGAAATGCACGGCCCGTGCCAAAACCGCAGGGCACGCAAAAAGAAATCGCAACCTGTTGAAAACAAATGACTTGCGACTTTTCCGTAGGCCACAGCTGGCTCGCTCCCCGTTTGTGGGATCTTTCACCACACCGGTGAGGAAAAACCCTCCACGCGGGCGTTTCAGGCCTGAAAACAAGTCGTTTGAGCCCGTTTCACCGTTTCAGTGCGGGTCTCACCAAGACAGGGGGCCGCACAACCATTTACGGCCGCACAACCATCCAGCGCAGCGAGGGGGAGCCCGATGCGGATCCGACGGTGTGGTTCTGCGAGCGAAGCCTGGAGGGCGAGAGCGAGCAGAACCTCGAGGGAGCGAAGGCCCACGGAGGGGCCGCGGCGAGCGTCCGGCGGAGACGCGTTGGGCTTCCCCGAGCGACCACGCCCATCGTCGCAAGGGCATTGCGAGAAGTACAAAACCGGCTGCGGGGCGGCAGATGTCTCGTCGCTGGACTTTTTCGCCACACACTCGCGCGGAGTTGCGCGCCCCAACAAAGTGGCGAAAAACTCGCAACGCTCCTCGAGCACCCGCCGTCCCCTCCGCCTCGTCAACTGCAGCCGCGGGCGAGGTCACGCCGCAGGCCCACGGCCCACCGTCCAGCGCAGCGAGGGGGAGCCCGATGCGGATCCGACGGTGTGGTTCTGCGAGCGAAGCCTGGAGGGCGAGAGCGAGCAGAACCTCAAGCGAGCGAAGGCCCACGGAGGGGCCGCAGCGAGCGTCCGGCGGAGACGCGTTGGGCTCCCCCGAGCGACCTCACGGCTTTGCCCCCTTTCCTCTGCTCCGACTACGCTTTAGGGATGTGCGCTTCCAAGCCCCTACGGCCCAATCCCGACAGCATGACGCCCCTCACCCCACTTCGCAGCGTCGTTCTCGCCAGCCTGGCGATCGCTCTCGGCGTGGCCGGCAAGCCGTGCCTCGGCGACGAACCGCAGCTGTTCTTTGAGGAGCACATCCGCCCCATCCTCAAGGCCCACTGTTTTGATTGCCACGGAGCGACTGAGGAACTCGAGGGATCGCTCGACCTTCGTCAGGTGCGACTCATGCAGGCCGGTGGTGACAGCGGACCGGCGATTATTCGTGGGGATGCCGAGACAAGTCTTCTGCTCGAACGGGTCCGCAGTGGTGAAATGCCGCCCGGCGACACACGCATCAGCCCCGAGGAGCTCGACACCCTGACCCAGTGGGTTGCCGCCGGCGCGGCCACCAAGCGTCCTGAGGCGGAAACAATTGAGCCAGGCCTGGGCATCACCCCTGAGGAGCGAGCCTTCTGGGCTTTTCAGCCTCTTGTTCGGCCGACGCTCTCAGACGCAGCAGCCTCCGAGTGCTCCCCCATCGACCAGCTGCTCGCTCTGTCCAGCACGGCTGCCTCTACCGGCGACGCTTCCGCCGCAGGTATTCCTGAACCAGCAGACCGCAGGACGCTTGTGCTGCGGGCCTTCCTGACGCTGACAGGACTCCCGCCGACCTACCAAGACGTGCTCCGCTGGCAGGCAGATCCTCGTGACGACTGGCTGGCGCATCTCACCGATGAGCTGCTCGCCTCCCCACACTACGGCGAGCGTTGGGCCAGGCACTGGCTCGACGTCGCGGGCTATGCGGACTCCGAGGGGGCGACGACCGCCGACGCACTGCGGCCTTGGGCCTGGAAGTATCGCGACTATGTGGTCCGTGCCTTCAACGACGACCTTCCGTTTGACCGCTTCATCGCCGAACAGCTCGCAGGCGATGAACTCGCCGGCCCACAGCAAGGAGATTGGACCGACGAACAGATTCGCCTGCTGACTGCCACCGGCTTCCTCCGCATGGCTGCTGATGGCACCGGCAGCGGTGGCGACACACCCGAAGGCCGCAACCAGACGATCGCCGACACCGTGCGGATCGTCGGCACGAGTTTCCTGGGACTTAGCGTGCACTGCGCCCAGTGCCATGACCATCGCTACGACCCATTCCTGCATACCGACTACACCGCCCTCCGCGCCGTCTTCGAGCCAGCCCTTGACTGGCAGGCCTGGAAGACGCCGAGTGCGAGGCTGATCTCACTGCAGACCGAAGCAGAGCGGGCCAAGGCTGCAGAGATTGAAGCCGAGGCTCAGAAGGTCGCTGCCGAGAAGGAACAGAAGCAGCAGGCCTTTATCGCCGAAGCGGTTGAGATGGAACTGGCCAAGTTTGAAGAGCCGCTTCGTGCACAGCTTCGTGCGGCCCGTGACACTGCGGCTGATGCCAGGACCGCCGAACAGCAGGCCCTGCTGAAATCCCACCCAAGCGTGAATGTCACGCCTGGCGTGCTCTACCAGTATCTGCCCAAGGCCGCCGAAGAACTCAAAGCCTTCGATGCCCGCATCGCCGAAATCCGCAGCACAAAGCCGGCCGAGTCGTTTGTTCGTGGGCTCGTGGAACCAGCTGGTCACGCCCCCGAGACTCGGCTCTTTCACCGTGGCGACCACGCACAGCCAAAGCAGGTGGTGTCAGCCCGGCCGCCACTGGTCGTCATGCCTGAAGATGCCGTGCTGACATTTGCACACGACGACTCCTCGCTGCCCACAACCGGCCGTCGGCTCGCCCTGGCCCGCTGGCTCGCCTCGACGGACAACCCTCTCACGTCACGTGTGATCGTCAACCGCATCTGGATGCATCACTTCGGCACCGGCCTAGTGGCCACGCCCGCTGACTTCGGTACCCTCGGCGGACGCCCTTCCCATCCAGAACTTCTCGACTGGCTGGCTGCTGATTTCATGGAGCATGGCTGGAGCCTCAAACATCTGCACAGGACCATCATGCAGTCGGCCGCCTGGCAGCAGCCACGCGATGGCGGCCCCTCCCACGGCCTCCCGACAACGCTCGTACGACTCGACGCCGAAGCGATTCGCGACCGTATGCTGGCGATCACCGGTCGCCTTGACGCCACGCTCTACGGTCCACCGCTGCCTGTGAAAGAGGATGACACGGGGCAAACCGTCGTCGATGGTCCACAGTCTCGTCGCAGCCTCTACATCCAGCAGCGACGCAGTCAGCCGGTGGCGATGCTGCAGGCCTTCGACGCCCCCGTGATGGAAACCAACTGCGAAGCTCGACCGATCTCAACCGTCGCCACGCAGTCCCTGATCCTGCTCAACGGCAGCTACATCCTGGAGCAGGCCGCGGTGGTTGCCGAGCGGGCCGAGGCCCTCGCTGCCGCCATCAACACCACTGCCGTTCCCGGCATCGAAGCCTTCACCAGTCTGTTGAGTCCCACCGATCTCTCACCCGCTGCAGTGGTCGCAGCCTGGCGGCTGGCCTACACACGCGATCCCACGCCCAGCGAACTCGCTGCGATCGCGAGCTTCGCACGCGAACAGCTGACCACCCTGCGGGCCGACCCAAGCAAACTCGTGGAAGGCCGCAGCCCGCCCCAGCAGGTGCTGATCAACATCTGCCAGGTGCTTCTCAGCTCAAACGAGTTTCTCACGATCGAGTGAACCCACCCCATGCACGACCAGCCCGCCCTCGCCATGGCCCACAACAGACGCTCCTTCCTAAGAGAAGGTTCGCTGGGGATCGGCTCGTTGGCACTCGCCTGGTTGCTGCAGCGTGAACAGGCGGCTGCTTCGCCGACAAAGCTTCCGATCGCGCCGCCTCGGGTCGACCTGCTGCCCCGCACGCCCCACCATCCGCCTCAGGCGAAGGCGATGATCTCGCTGTTTATGCATGGCGGTCCATCGCACATGGATCTCACTGATCCCAAGCCTGAACTGACCCGTCTCAGCGGCACAGAGTATCCAGGCGACATCGCCTACAGCTTCGTCAACGAGGCGAGCAAGAAACTCCTCGGCTCCCGCTGGTCTTTTGCCAAGCATGGCCAATCAGGCACGGAAGTCTCGGAGCTCCTGCCGGGCCTCGCCGAGATCGTTGACGACGTCTGCTTGCTGCGAGGAATGCACACCGGTGCCAACGGCCACGAGGTCTCGATCCGCTACTTCCACGGGGGCATTCCTGGCGTGCTCGGTCGGCCACACCTGGCCAGCTGGCTGCTCTACGGCTTGGGCAGTGAGACCCAAGACCTGCCCGCCTACATGGTGCTCACCGACCCTGGCGGCCTGCCTGTCGATGGCGTCACCAACTGGTCGAGTGGGTTTATGCCACCGCTCTATCAGGGCACCGTGATCCGCCCCACCGAGCCGAGGATTCTCAACCTCGATCCGCCGCCACATCTTGCTGGCACCCCCCAGCGGCAAAACCTGGACCTGCTCGCACGACTCAACGAACTGCATGCCGAGCGGTTTCCCGGCCAGAGCGACCTCACCTCAAGGATCGCCAGCTACGAACTCGCCGCCCGCATGCAAACTGCCGCTCGTGACGCCCTCGATATCTCGCAGGAAACCAAAGCCACTCTTGCGATGTATGGCATCGATGAGGAGCCAACTCGTGAATACGGCACCCGCTGCCTGATTGCTCGGCGACTGGTGGAGCGGGGCGTGCGGTTTGTGCAGCTGTTCCTCAACGGACAACCCTGGGACAACCACGCGAGCCTGCCCTCTGCCTTGCCGGCAATCTGCAAGCGGACCGACAAGCCAGCCGCCGCGCTTGTCAAAGACCTTAAGCAGCGGGGCATGCTCGATGAAACGATCGTGCACTGGGGTGGTGAGATTGGCCGCCTTCCCGTGACGCAGAATCAAGGTGGCCCCGAGAAAGATGGCCGCGACCACAACGGTCAGGGGTTTAGCATCTGGCTGGCTGGTGGCGGGATCACCCCCGGCATGGTCTACGGAGCCACCGATGAGTTTGGCCATCGCGCCGTCGATGGCATTGTCACTCCCAACGACTACCAGGCCACCCTGCTGCACCTCTTCGGCCTCGATGTCGATCAGCTGATCTTTCCACATGCCGGCCGAGCGGAAGTGGCCACGGCCGGACGCTCTGCGCGGGTGGTCAGTGAGATTCTGAGGCGGCCCCCACAGGCGTAGGCGGCACGGGGATTTACTTTCGCCGCCGCGGGGCCCACGATTGGGGCTCTTTGGGTCACGCATTCCTTCCTTCAGCAGGAACTCGTCATGGGCTTTCACCAGACCGCCACACACCGCTCGGGCAAGCACTCCCACCATCAAATCGGCCTCGTCCGTGGCCAGTTTGGTGACATCCCTGAAGACGCCTGGCTCGACTTCATCGCCGAAGCTGGCTTTGACGGCTGGGAAGAGGCCGCCTGGGAACTCGACCTCGCCCAGTGCGACACCGACAGCGGTGCTGAGGCCTACGCCAAGACCCGGATCGAGAAGGCCAAGAGCCGTGGCCTGGAGGTGTTCTCCGTAGCTGCCCATCTCCAGGGGCAGGCACTCGGCGACGAACCCTCCGCCAAGACCCTGCAGTTCATCGGTGGCGAAGCGGTGGACGCCTACGTCGCCTGGCGGAAGGCGGGCAACGAGCCCCCCCGCACCAACCCCTACTATGTTCCTGAGGACGTCGCGAAGCTGATCCACGACAAGTCGCAGGCTGACCTGATCCGTGCTGTGCGTCTGGCCCACTTCCTCGGCAAGCAGCAGGATCGCTTCGTGCCCGTGTCGGGCTTTGTTGGCTCTCCGGCCCACTGCTGGAGCCACTGGTTTGAGTTCCCGCCGCGGCCAAAGGCCATCGGTGGCTGCGTAATCCCCGAGGTGCTCGATGTCAGCCTCGACCTGCTGATGGAACGCTTTGGCCCGGTCTTCGATACCTGCCGCACCTACGGCGTGACCTACGACCTGGAGTGCCACCCCAGCGAGCGTGCCATGGGCGACCTGGAGTCAGCTGGTGACTATCTGCAGGCCTGCAGCAAGGCGGGCTACGGCACCGACGTCGTCGGCTTCAACATCGACCCGAGCCACATGGTCTGGCAGGGCGTCTGCCCTGTTGCCTTCATCCGTGAGTTTGGTGAGGCGATCCATACCGCCCATATCAAGGGCGTGCAGGTGATCGATGGGCCGACCCGTGCAGGACGGCTGGGAGGCCATCGGCCGATGGGCCATCGCTACAACGGCTGGAACTTCGTCAGCGCTGGCAGCGACCGTGATGCGGTCAACGTTGAGGAGATGCTGGTCGAACTCAACCGGGCGGGCTACTCCGGTGCGGTCAACATTGAGTGGGAAGACAACGACGTGGAGAAGCGGGCAGGTGCCGTTGCAGCCCTGAAGGCTGTGCACGCCAGCGACCTTCCCCCAGCTGTTGGTCGTCACGACGAGACGCTCAAGGCCTAACGCCTGGCAGACAGTCCCTCCTGGCCTCAGTAGCGGACGACAGAGCCACTAACGCCCAGGCCGAGCGATGCGAGCTCGGCCTGGGCCTTGGCTACGAGCATGGCGACATCGCTGGCCACAGCCACAAACTGAAAGCCCTGCTCAATCCGACGCCTCGCTGCCTCAGCGCTGGCGGTGTGGATCCCAGCCGCCACGCCGTGCTTCTTGCCTATCGCGAGCAGATGCTCGATCGCTGCGACAAAAGCGGGATCGTCGCTCTCCATCGCTGGCGGGCGGCCCATCGACTTCAGCAGATCGTTTGGTCCGATGAAGAACGCATCGATTCCTGGCACCGAGAGGATCTCGTCGGCCTTCTCAACCGCATCGATATGTTCTGTCTGCACGACGACGAGCAGCTCCTCATTCGCCCGCTCGTAATACGTTGCAGGGTCGGTGCCAAAGTTCATCGCGTGCAGGAAGCCTCCGACCGACCGCCTTCCCAGTGGGGCATAACGTGCGGCAGCCACAACCGCCTCCGCCTCAGCGCGTGAGTTGACCATCGGCACAACAATCCCATACGCCCCGTTATCAAGCACCCGCTTGATGTTCTCCGTGGTGTTGGAAGGCACACGCACCAGCGGCACCGTTGGCGTCGCGTTTTCTCCGACGACCGCAGCTCCCTGGGCTGCCACCACGCCAAACATCTCCACCGCAGTTTCGATGTTGATGGCCGCATGCTCGAGTTCCACCGTCAGCCAGTCAAAGCCCACACACGCAAGCAGCCGTGCAGCCACCGGATCAGGCAGGCAGAGCCACGAACCGACACTCGCCTCACCACGTCGCAGCTTCTCGCGAACGGGATTCTTCCGCATCACTCGTCTCAATGGGGTGTTGTTGAAGACTGCAGCGATACCCTCGCCGCATCACTCGCGAGAACATCAGGATTGACAACATTCGCAGGCCGCCGCCCCTGAAGAAGATCGACGATCGCTGTTGCTGCTGCCAGACTGACTTTCTCACCCGTCTCGGATGAGTTAAAAGCCTGGTGTGGCGTGAGCACGAGGCGAGGACAGTTTCGCAAAGAGCTTGAAGCGGGAAGCGGTTCGTTGGCAAAGGCGTCGAGCGCCGCTCCAGCAAGATGTCCGGCCCGCAGGCAAGCGACGAGGGCCGTCTCATCAACAAGTGCCCCTCGGGCAGTGTTGATAAGATACGCCGACGGCTTCATCAAGCACAGTCGCTCAGCACTCAGCATGCCTCTGTTTTCATCGGTGAGGCTGCAATGCAGCGACACAAAGTCGCTCTCTTGCAGGAGCTCGTCAAGTTCCACACGCTCGAAATCACCATGAACGTGGGCATACGGATCATGGCCAAGCACCCGCATGCCAAAGCCCGCCGCCCGACGGGCAACCGCCTGGCCAATCCGGCCAAAGCCGATAATGCCAAGCGTCTTGCCATGAATGTCATGTCCCCAGGCGATGCTCCAGTCTCCACCTTCCATTGACCGCTCGCCTGCGGTCACCTTCCGAGCCACCGCAAAGAGCAGCGCCCAGGCGTAGTCAGCCACCGCCTCATCGAGAAGGCCCGGGGTGTTGCAGACGACCACACCTGCCTGAGTTGCAGCCGCGAGATCGACGCAGTCAACACCAACTCCCCATCGCGACACACACTTCAGGCTGTGCGTCTCTGACCGGGCAAACAGACCCGCTGAGTACGCATCGGCGCTGGCAATCACCGCATCATGGCCAGTCAGGGCAGCGGCCAGCTGCGGCACGTCGAGCGGCCCAAACGTATCGGCGATGGTGAGCTTGCAGCCGACCTGCTCAAGAAGTTGACGTGCCTGTGCGCCTGCTTCGCAGGCAGCCCGAGCAGTGATGAGAACCTTCCAGGTCATTCGGGGCCTTCTTTCATCGCTTTTCCCCGCTGGAGCGAGAGTCCATCGAGCCAGAGTTTCAGCGGTGGCGCACCCCAGGAGTCGACGGCAATGCTGATCGCACGCAGCCGCGCAGGCACCGGCCCAATCCGCTGCCAGCGGCTGTCCGCCTTGACCGCATTCTCCGTCACTGGAACGGTGAGCAGCCGCCAGTCGTCCGCCTTCTCGCCCGGGGCAAGTTCCCGCATCAGGTCATGCCCCTCCGCGGGTTCAAGATGGCAGACGCTGCCATCGGTGCCGTGAAGTGACAGGAACGGCCCACCCTGCCAGCCCGTTCGATCGGCATTGATCGCCCTCAGCCAGAACGAAATGCTCGCCACTCCCACAAGCGGCATGTCCAGGCTGCCCTCAACGGGGTAGGTCATCACCGCTCGAAAGCCTGCATAGGGGGAGATCTCAACCGCCAGTGCCCGCTCCCCCACAACATGCGGCTCCGTGACCGCTGCAAACCGGGCTCTCGAGACCTGCTCCTGGCTACGTGTGCGTTCGTGGAAGTCGCTGATCTGCCAGTCTGCCACGGGGCCTTCACTCTCACCCTCGGTGCCGAGCTCTTCACCTGGCTGCGTCACCGCCACCGACAACGCCACAGGCTCAAGACGGCCATCCACCAGCACATTCGCCGCAACGGTTGCCACACCTGGCTTTTCAAATACAGAGTCCAGCGTGGACGTCTCGGTGAGCTCCCCATCACCCGCATCCCAGCTGACGAGCACCGGTGTCCGCACTGCAAGATCAAGCCTGATGCCATAAGACTTCACCTCTCCAATGGTGGCCTGTGCTGGCCCTGCGATCTCGACGAGAGCTGGCCCCGTGTCTGGCTCCTCGGCGAACGGACCCTCCAGGGGAAGCGGACTGGTGGCTGATGCATCGTCATTGGGTCTTCGATCGCGATCGATCAGTCGCGTTACATTGCCGTCAACGACCAGATCCCCCAGGCTGTCATCTCCTGCCGCGTTCCCGGAATACAAGTTGCCGGCCAAGACAATCCAGTCGGCATG
>JADHNY010000131.1 GCA_016779265.1 Pirellulales bacterium
GAGCGAGGTTGGTGGTCTCACAGCGGTCCACCGAGAGGTCGTAGAGCTCCCACGGCTCGTCCTTGGCCGCGACGAGCTTGTGGTCACCCACCCGCACGGCCCGGTGTCCATCATGACACCACCAGAGTTCGTCGTGGACCTTTGCCTCTGCGGCCGCCCACGTTCCGGCAAAACTCTTTCCCTGCATCGCCGGCAGGGCCACGCCCCCCCGCTTCGCTGGTGGCTCAACACCGGTCACCTCGAGCACCGTTGGTGTGACATCCACCAGATGCACCATCGCATCCCGCAGCTCACCAGACGCTTCGATCCCCTCCGGCCAGTGCACGATCAGCGGCGTGGCGATACCCCCTTCATGCGTCCAGGTCTTGTGTCGGCGGTAGGGCGTGTTGGCCGTCGTTGACCAGCCCGGCCCGAGACAGAGAAACGTCTTGCGTGAGCCCGGGGCAGCCTCGGGATCATGCCCTTCGCCACGGATCATCATTTCTGCAGAGGCGCCATTGTCGCTAGCGAAAATCACGAGGGTGTTGTCGAGCACCTGCATTTCCCGCAGCTGCTCAAGCACCAGCCCGATCTGCTGATCCATCACGTCGACCATCGCGGCGTGGATCGCCATCTTCATCGACTGAAAGGCTTGCTGCTCGGCGGTCAGGCTGTTCCAGGGCACCGGCCTATTAACCTCCTCCGGCCCGATCGTCGGCAGCACATCATCAAAGGCATACGGCGGCCCCAGGTCGCGTTCCACCGCAGACAGCGGACTGGAGAGAAACCCATGCTCACGAAGCCAGGCAGCGCGAGCCTCCCGGGCGGTCTCCCAGCCATCGCGATAGACCTCTCGATAACGATCGATGACGTCCTGGGGGGCGTGGAGCGGGAAGTGGGGAGAGGTGAATGCGATGTAGTGGAAGAAGGGGGTATCCGCATGCTTGGCCGCATGGTCAGTCAGACACCGCACGGCATGATCGCCAATCGCATCGGTGACGTAGAAGTCGTCGTCGGCATCAATCGGCTCCCCATCTTCGCGGACACCTGATGGATCAAAGAAGTTGCTCTGACCGCGACCGAGAGCGTCAAAGGAGTGATCAAAGCCCTGCTTCCGCGGATCGCCGTCGATGTGCCACTTGCCGGAGTGGTAACAGCGATAGCCAGCCGCCTGCAGCATCTCTGCCAGCAGCGGTGACCAGGCTGGCCGCTGCGAACGACCACCGCCCCGCAGCGGCTCGCCATTGATCGCCGGCAATGAGTCGCGGCCAACCGCCTGGGCGTAGAAGCCAGTCAGCAGGGCCGCACGGCTCGGCCAGCAGCGAGCCGTGTTGTAGGCCTGGGTATACCGAACCCCACCCGCTGCCAGGCGATCGAGGTGAGGAGTGGCCACCTCGCCGCCGTAGCAGCCAATGTCAGAGAAGCCGAGATCGTCGGCGAGGATCACCACCACATTGGGACGAGGCGACGCCGCTTCCAGCGTGCCCATTCCACTGACGAGCGTGACCACGGCGATCAGCCAGCATGCATTGATCCAACGAAGTCCCATCGCTCCCCCTTCACACAAACTGTTCACTCACCTCTCGGTGGTCAGCCGCATCACGATGCAGCCGACGCCTCCACCGCCACGCTGCCGCTTTCTCCATGGGCAGTCCCGCTGTCGTGGTCGGGAAGATGGTAGAAGCCGAACGCAAGAATCAGATACATCGCTAGCAGCAGCAGGCCTTCGAGCCAGTTCGAACGGCCATCCTCGATGAGTTCGCGGGCAACCAAAACCGCGACCACAATCGAGACCACCTCAAAGCTCGTAAACACAAGGTTCATCGGCTGCCCGAGGGCGAGCCCCGAGAGCACCAGCAGCGGTGCGATCAAGAGCACCATCTGGATGGTGGATCCCACGGTCACGCCCAGCACCAGTTCTGACTTGCCTGCCCTGGCAAAACGAATCGCAGTGAGGACTTCCCCAATACCGCCCACACCGCCAAGCAAGACAATGCCACTGAAGGTGTCCGAGAGGTGGAGCTGCTTGGCCGTCGGCTCAAGGGCTTCAGAGAGGATGTCACTGACAAGGCCAAGAACAACAGCCGCCACCGCAAGCACCAGCAGGCCCTGCCACATCGGTACAGCAGAGACTTCTTCTTTACCCGTCTCCGGCGGCCCTTCTGTAGCGACCTTCTGCCCCGCGGTCCCAAACACCGTCACGAAGATATTGACCACATAGACCACGAGGAGCACGACAGCGATTTCTGTCGAGAGATCCCGCGTACCTTCAGGTGTGCCAATCTTGAACATCGCCGGCACGATGAAACAGAAGGCGCAGAGCAAGAGCATCGAGCCTGACACCCGCAGGTGTTGCCGATTGAAACGCTGCGGCCCGTACTTGATGCCACCGATAAACAACGACGCCCCAAGACCGATCAACAGGTTGACCAGAATCGACCCAGTCAGTGAGGCCTTGACCACATTCGACAGCCCATTTGAAAGGGCAACCGCCCCGATAATGAACTCTGGCAGGTTGTTCAGCGACGAGTTGAGCAGCCCGCCGATCGTCGGACCGAGCTTTGCTGCGATCCCCTCGGTCGATGAACCCATCACCTCAACCAACGGAATCACAGCCGCCAAGGCCGCACAAAAGACGAGAACCGGACTCGCCTCCATCCACTGCAGCGCGAAGGCCACAGGCACACAGATCAGCATCCATCGCATTTTATTGCTCCAGCACGAGGAAAGAGTGTCTTATCAACCGAACTTGGAGCAGGTCTGCGACATCGGCATCCCTTCACCATCCCTTGCCTCCCACCACCGACAGCGGAAGGTCATCACGTGGCGGTCTCCCAGCAGGCAGGGTATCGTCACGCAGATAGGCATTGTGGACGCGCTGGCAAAAGCATGCCACCAGGAGCCCGCGTTCACCGCTCACACGCCACGATCACTTCCCGAAAGGATCTTTTCCATGATGCAGGCAGCCTTCGTTGTGTTGCTGATGCTGTTCACTGCTGCAGTCTCCGCTGCGGATACGGCAGACACAGTTCCCCAGCAAGGTCTGGCCGCCATGCCGTTTGGCGAGGAGATGGCCACACTCGATGGCTGGACGACTGGGGCCTGGTGGACCAAGGAGGCCAAGGGCTGCCCATTCCCACTCGATGTGCCGCGGCAGGAGGCCATCGCCTTTGCAATCTACACCGTGGACGTTTCACCAACGGGTGATGACGCCACGCTCAAACTCACCGCCCAGCTCTATCCACTCAAGCCGGGCGAGTCGATGGAGGCCCGGCTTGAGGTCGACACGGGCAACGGCTGGCAGGAGGTAGCGACGAGTGAGGTGCTCTACCCAGGCTGGGATGCCCACTTCCGAGTTGACAACTGGAATGCTTCACAGACCACCCCCTACCGAGTCCGCCATGGCGACTCGGCAGTCTTTGAGGGCAGCATCCGCCGCGATCCAGCCGAGAAGGAGCGGATCACTGTCGGCGTGATGAGCTGCAACTCCTCGCGGACCCCCGGAACACGGGACGCGATCGTGAAGAACCTTCAACAGTCTGATCCTGATCTGCTGTTCTTTGCTGGTGACCAGACCTACCGCCACACCCAACACACCGTGGGCTGGATTGAGTTCGGCCTGCAGTTTCGTGATGTGCTCCGTGACCGACCAGCCGTCACGATTCCCGATGACCACGACGTCGGCCATCCCAATCTGTGGGGAGCCAACGGCAAGCGAGCCCTAGAAAAGAATGGCTCGGACGGTGGTTACTACTACCCCCCCGCCTACGTGAACATGGTGCAGCGGCAGCAGTGCTGGCATCTGCCCGATCCGGTCGACCCGGCCCCGGTTGAGCAAGAGATCACGGTCTACTTCACTCGGCTGATTATTGGTGGTGTCGACTTTGCGATCCTCGAAGACCGCAAGTTTAAGACCGGCCCCCAGGGCACGATTCCCCAGCTCGGCCCGAGGCCCGACCACATCACCGATCCCTCATACGACCGCTCAGCAATCGATCTGGAGGGCCTCGAGCTGCTCGGTGAGCGGCAGCTCTCCTGGCTGGACCGCTGGGCCAAGGACACCGCAGGGGTTCGGGCCAAAGGTGTGCTCTCACAGACCGCCTTCTGTGGCGCGGTCCACCTGCATGGCGATCCGAGCAACCGGCTGCTCGCCGACCTCGACAGCAACGGCTGGCCCCAGACCGGCCGCAAGGAGGCGCTGCGGCTGATCAAACAGGCTGGTGCTGTGCATCTCTGCGGTGATCAGCACCTCGCCGTTGTCGTGCAGCATGGCATCGATGACTACCGCGACGGGCCGTTTGCCTTCACCTCACCGGCGCTTGTCAACACGATCTACGGCCGTTGGTGGCATCCGGAGGATGAGCAGCCCGGGGCCAACCCCGTGCCAGGCAGCCCGCTCCCCTGGACGGGCGACTACGAGGACGGCCTCGGCAACAAGATCACGATGCTCGCCTACGCCAACCCGGAAGACCGCGCCGAGGAGACCAAGCGGGCCGACGGCTTTGGCGTTGCTGTCTGGGACTTCCCGCATGATGCGGTCGAGTTCCACTGCTACCCGCGGTTTGTGCAGACGATCGCGGACCAGCCCCAGGAGTTTCCAGGCTGGCCAGTGGTGGTGCCGCTGGAGCACCCCGGCGGGTAAGAAGCTCTGACTGGAGGCCTTGAGGGGAGCAGATACTCGGTACAGGCAGGGCCGTGTTGGTGCGACCTGTCTACACTTAAAAGTTGGGTTTCCTGATTCTTTTCCTCTCATGCTGTGTCTGCGAGGCGTTGCAATGCGACCATCTGCTCGGGTGCTGTTCAAAGGCATTGCGGCCTCAGCCGCTGTGATGCTCGCGGGACCGCTTGTCCTGATTGCCCAGGAGACTGACGTGGCGCAGCAGCCGAAGAAGCCCTGGATGGTCTCGGAGGCCTCGTTACCGCAGGGCTTTCCACAGCCGGGTCCGGTCGATGAGGTGATCCTGAAGACCTATCCAGCCCATCGCTTGGCTCGGGTCACTGCCAAAGATGGTAGTGACGGGATGTTCATGAAGCTCTTCCGCCACATCGAACGCAACGAGATCAAGATGACGGCGCCTGTGGAGATGAGCTGGTCGGACGAGGCTGGGACGCCGAGCCGTGACCCCGACTCGATGGCCTTCCTCTACGGCAGCACCGCGATCGGCACACCCGGTGCCGACAGCAACGACCCCAACGTGATGGTTGAAGACATTGCTGCGATGCAGGTGGTTTCGATCGGCCTGCGTGGAGCGTATGACGACAAAACATTTCGTCGGGGCTACGCCAAGCTTGAGGCCTGGCTTTCCGAACATCCCGAGTGGAAGCCGGCGGGGGCCCCGCGAACCCTCGGCTACAACAGCCCCTTTGTGCCGAACTTCTTCAAGGTCTCCGAAGTGCAGATTCCTGTCACGCCGACAGACTCATGACCTGAGGGACTTCGTGGGCTCGTGACAGAACCGAGTCAGCAGCACGCCCGGGAACACGCACTCGCCGACGGCTGCGGCGGATGTTTCTCTTGGGAGGGCACGCAGAGCGGATTATTATGAGGGGCTGAGGGGGAGTCTCCGTGCGGGCTTCTCTGGCTGACCTCAGCTACGCGATGCACTGCTATCTCGGAATGCGTGAGGTCGTTGGCAACTGGTTCGAGGGGTGTTTCTATGCGTTCGTTGTTTGTTCGACCTTCGTGCGTCTGCCGGTGTGCAGTCACGCTACCGGCGGCGCTCGCCTCGATCGCTGTACTCTCCACGGCTGTTCTTTCCGCCGCGGCTGAAGACGCGACCTCCTGGTCGCAGAAGGCCGAACCTCAGCCAGTTGCCGCCGCAACGCCTGACGCCGCTGAGGTCACCCTGCCAGAACCTGGCAACGCTCCTTGGATCTGGGGCCCAGACAACAACACCCGCTACCGTCTGACAAAAGCATTTAGCGGCAGCGGTACGCAGGCGGTCCTGGTCGCCACCTGCGACAACCAGATGCGGCTGCTTGTCAACGGAAAAGAAGTGGCCCGCAGCGATGCATGGGAGCAGCCTGTGGCCGTCGATGTGACCGATGCGCTCACCGACGGTGACAACGAACTCACCGCCATCGTGACCAACGCCGGGGGGGCCGCCGGCTTCTGCTGCCGGCTGGTGATGACCGATGCCGGCGGCAAGACCCGCATCATTGAGACAGACGAATCCTGGACAGCCTCGGAGGAGGCCGCCGGTGAGAAGGCCGTCGACATCCGTGTGGTCGGAGCAGCCGGCAGCCAGCCTTGGGGCAACGTACTTGCCCGCGCGGCCTCCGCACCTCCACCCGTTGGCTTTGCCGTGCCTGCGGGCTTCGCGGTGGAGCGGCTGTTCGTGGTGCCGCAGGACGAACTCGGTAGCTGGGTCTCGCTGACCACCGACCCCAAGGGACGACTGATCGCCAGCGACCAGGGCAACAAGGGCCTCGTGCGGATCACGCCAGCGGCCCTCGATGGCTCCACTGAAACGATCGTGGAGAAGATTCCGGCCGAGATCACCGGTGCTCAAGGTCTGCTGTGGGCCTTTGACGCCCTCTACGTCGTCTGCAACGGCGGCACGGGTAGCGGCCTCTACCGTGTCACCGACTCTGATGGCAACGACACCCTCGACGCCGTCGAGAAGCTGCGGACGTTCAACGGCGGCGGCGAACATGGCCCCCACAACATCCTGCTCTCGCCTGATGGGGAGAAGCTGTTCATCATCTGCGGCAACCACACCGAGCCGCCCTTTGAGGTCACCAACGTCACTGATCCTCAGACAATGGGTGGGATCCGTGAGACCCAGCGGCGAGTGACTCTTGGCGACGACGCATCGAGCCGCCTGCCGGCCAACTGGGATGAAGACACCGTGATCGCCCGCATGTGGGACGGCAATGGCCATGCCACCGGCCGGCTTGCTCCGGGCGGCTTCATCGTGAGCACCGATCCAGATGGCAAGACCTGGGAGCTGTGGAGCGCCGGCTACCGCAACCCCTACGACTTCGCCTTCAACGCCGACGGCGAACTCTTTGCCTACGACGCTGACATGGAGTGGGATTTCGGCACGCCCTGGTATCGGCCCACCCGTGTGAATCATGCCACCAGCGGCAGCGAACTCGGCTGGCGAAGTGGGACAGCCAAGTGGTCGCCACGTTTCCCCGACAGCCTGCCGGCGATCGTTGACATCGGTCCTGGCTCTCCGGTCGGCGCAGGCTTCGGCTACGGCACCCGTTTCCCAGCCAAGTATCAAAAGGCCTTCTACATCTGTGACTGGACCTTCGGCACGATGTATGCGATCCACCTTGAGCCGGACGGCGCGAGCTACCGTGGCACAAAGGAAGAGTTCGTCTCGCGGACACCGCTACCGCTGACCGACATGACCGTCGGCCATGATGGGGCACTCTACTTCACCGTCGGTGGCCGGGGTGGCCAGAGCGAACTCTATCGCGTGACCTACACCGGTGATGCGGCAACCGATCCAGTCGATGCCCATGACGCCGCGGGAGCCGCCGAGCGGCAGCTCCGTCGTGAGCTTGAGGCCCTGCATCACCGTGTTGCTGACTCGCGGGGTGCGATCGAGAAAGCCCTACCGTTGCTCGGTCATCCCGATCGCTTCATCCGCTATGCCGCTCGCATCGCACTGGAGCATCAGCCGATTGAGCTCTGGCAGGACGAGGCCCTCGCCTCTCAGCAGCCACTCGCCCGCATCACGGCAGCGGTCGCCGTGGCCCGGCAGGCCGAGCCCACCAGCCAGGCTGCCGTCCTGACGGCGCTTGAAGCGATCGATCCAACTGATGTCGATACGGCCACCAGGATCGACCTCGTGCGTGCCTACGAGCTCGCTCTCGTGCGACTTGGCGAGCCGTCGGCCGAGTGGAAGCAGCGGATTGCTGCCCGCGTCGCCCCTGTGTTTCCCTCAGGATCGTTTGATCTCGATCGGGCGGCCTCAAGCCTGCTGGTGGCAGTGCGGGCTCCCGGCATCGTGACCAAGCTTGTCGGCATGCTTGCCGCGCCGACCGACTCCGCAGCATCGACCAACCTCGCCCCAAATGAAGACGACCTCCGCCAGCTGATTCAGCGGAACGCAGGCTACGGCTCAGCAGTGCGGGAGGCCTTGGAGAAGCGTGGTGACCTCCTCCAGATCCACTATGCCTACGCCCTGCGAACGGTGGCCGAAAAGGAGCACTGGACCGACGCTGATCGCAGCGGCTACTTCGCCTGGTTTGGCAGGGCGCGGGAATGGGCTGGTGGCAACAGTTACCGCAAGTTCCTGTTGAACATCGAGAATGAAAACCTGGCCACGCTCAGTGATACCGAGAAGATGGCCCTGGAGACCCTCGGCATTCGCAAGCCCTACACGCCTCCGCCGCTGCCGAAGCCTGAGGGCCCTGGCCGCAAGTGGACCACCGATGAGGTGCTGGCTCTGGCTGCCAAGAGCCTCGACAGTGGCCGTAACTTTGAGCATGGCAAGCGGACCTTCGCCGCTGCCCGCTGCGTGGTCTGCCATCGCTTCGGCGAAGACGGAGGAGCCACCGGCCCTGACCTCACGCAGGCAGGCGGCCGCTTCCAGCTGAAGGACCTTGTCGAAGCGATGGTTGAGCCGAGCAAGGTGGTCTCTGATCAGTACAAGGCCAGCGTGGTGCAGACCGTCGACGGCAAAGTGGTCAGCGGTCGCATCGTTGCTGAGTTCCCCGATCGGATCGTGATCGTCACCGATCCAGAAGATGCCACGAAGTATGTTGAGATCAATCGCGAGGAGATTGAAGAGCTGCTTCCAGCCAACCAGTCACTGATGCCGGCGGGCCTGCTCGATACGCTCAGCGAAGAAGAGGTGCTCGACCTGCTCGCCTACACGCTCTCGCGGGACAAGCAGAATGACCGTCGGTTCCGGAAGTAAGAAACGGCCTCTTGGCCTCGTTGCCCTGGCCTTCTCCCTGACTGCTGTCAGTGGATGGGCCGAGGGCATCGATTTCGTGCACGAGATCGTGCCGCTGCTGGAGAAGCACTGCGGCGAGTGTCACATCGGAGACGCCCGTCAAGGTGGCTACTCGCTCAACACCCGCGAGGCGGTGCTGGCCGGCGGTGACTCAGGCCTCGCGGGCATCGTGCCTGGCGAGAGCGACGCCAGTGAACTGCTCCGCCGGATCCGTTCCGCCGATCCAGACGAACGGATGCCCGCCGACGGTGAGCCGATCCCAGCAGACGAGGT
>JADHNY010000132.1 GCA_016779265.1 Pirellulales bacterium
GATTGCAGCACTTCTGACTGACCTGAAAGACCGAGGACTGCTCGACACCACACTCGTCGTCTTTAGTGGCGAGTTTGGCCGCACACCGTTTGCGCAAGGCTCCGATGGCCGTGACCACAACCCGCAGGCCTTCTCGCTCTGGATGGCTGGCGGTGGCATCAAAGGCGGCACCGTCGTCGGTGCCACTGACGACTACGGCTACCGCGTGGTGGAGAAGAAGTTCATGATCCACGACCTGCATGCCACGATGCTGCACCTCTTGGGAATTGATCACGAACAGCTGACCTATCGCTTCAGCGGCCGTGACATCCGGCTGACGGACGTGTACGGCCAGGTGATCACCGATGTTCTGGCCTGAGGCCGGCATCACCATCCATCACACGCGATTGAACGAAGCGAATGCAGTTTCAGAGAACCATGATGACGCGTGCGATGGTGCTGATGATCGTGCTTGCTCAGTTCGCCGTCGCAGCGAGCTGCCTTGCCGCCGACGGCTTTCCCGAGCCCTACGACAGCCAGCAGGGAGACGCCTCACCACTTCCGCCTGCTGCAGCTGCCGCGGCTCTTGAGGTGCCCGAAGGCTTCACGGTGGAGCTCCTCGCCGCCGAGCCTACCGTCCGCAATCCGATTGCCGTCAGCCACGACGCCCGTGGACGACTCTGGATCGCCGAGAACTTCACCTACGCCGAGGGCAGGCTGCGGTTCGATCGAAGTCTTCGCGACCGCGTCCTCGTGTTTGACGATGCGGATCGTGATGGCGAGCTTGATGAGCCTTTTGTGTTCACCGACGCCGTTCAGCTGCTTACGGGCCTCGCCGTTGGCCATGGTGGCGTCTGGCTTTGCTGCCCTCCGCAGATTCTTTTCATTCCCGATGCAGACGGCGACCTCGTTCCCGATGGTCCGGCTGAGGTGGTGCTCGACGGCTTTGATGTTGGCCCCTCAAGCCATCACAACTTCGCCAACGGCCTTGCCTTCGGTCCGGACGGCTGGCTCTATGGCCGCTGCGGACACTCCTGCCCAGCACGCATCGGCGCTCCCGGCACCCCCGACAACCAGCGGCTGCCAATGGAAGGAGGCATGTGGCGTTATCACGTTGGCCAGCGACGCGCGGAAGTCCTCACCACCGGCACCACCAATCCCTGGGGACATGACTGGACCGCAGAGGGGGAATGTTTCTTTGTAAACACCGTCAACGGTCATCTCTGGCATCTGATTCCTGGGGCCCACTTCGCACAGGCCAACGGCGTCGACCCCAATCCTCTGACCTATGAGCTGATCGATCAGCATGCCGACCACTACCACTTCGACACGGGTGCCGGCTGGCAGGCGTCCCGCGACGGTGCGGCCAATAGTCTCGGTGGCGGTCATGCGCACAGCGGCTGCCTGATCTACGAAGGGGACGGGTGGCCCGAGGCCTATCGCGGCCAGCTGTTCACGCTCAACTTCCACGGCCGACGGATCAATCAGGAGCGTCTGGAGCGGGCTGGCAGTGGCTACGTCGCCCATCACCAGCCTGACTTCGCCGTAAGTAGCGACACCTGGTTTCGTGGCCTGGAGCTCTCGGCTCGCCCTGACGGCAGTGTGGTCGTGCTCGACTGGAGTGACACCGGCGAATGCCATGAGCATGACGGCGTGCATCGCAGCAGCGGCAGGCTCTACAGCATCCGCCACCGGGATCAGCCTCAGCAGGCAGAGCCGGTTGATCTGGTTTCCTGCAGCACCTCGCAGCTCGTCATGCTGCAAAGGAGCCGCAACCGCTGGGAGGCTCAGCAGGCTCGGCTGGTGCTTGCGGAACGCGCCACATCCCGCTCGCTCGAGGCCGCCATGCTTGAGCCTCTCGTCACGCAACTTCATGATGCCAAGGCGATCTCCAGCGAGAGCGGCCTCTCCCAATCGACACTGCAGGTCAGGGCCCTGCTCACCCTGCACCTCTGCCACGCAGTCGACCGGCAGGATCTGATCGAGCTCTGTCAGCATAGAGATGAGCATGTCCGCACATGGGCCGTTCGGCTGCTGACTGAATCCTGGCCGCTCGATGCCGCGCTCGGCCCTGTGGTGATTCCAGCTGAGACCGCAGCCCGCGTCGCCGACGAATCGCACGAACTCCTGCCCATGCTCGTCAGCCTCGCCAGCGAGGATGCCTCGGGGCTTGTTCGCCTCGCCGTCGCCTCCACACTGCAGCGACTCCCTCTGCCACAACGTGCGGAGCTGGCCAAGGCCCTTGTTGCCCGCAGTGAAGATGCGACAGATCACAACCTGCCACTGCTGGTCTGGTACGGCCTGATTCCACTAGCAGACACACTACCGAAGCCACTGGCGGAGGTTGCGGTTGCCTGCCAGTGGCCGACGACTCGACGACTGATCACCCGCCGGCTGACCGAGCGGATCCTCGAAACCGACGCTCTCAACTCGGTGCTCCAACAGACTGCCTCTTCAGCTGATCCGGCAGCGCTCCGCGATGTGCTCCAAGGCTGCAGCGATGCGTTTGCGGGCTGGCGTCAGCCGCCGCAGCCGGAATGCTGGCCAGCCGTCACGAAGGCCGTCATGGCACTCCCGCCGGGAGAGTCCGCCAACGCCTGTCGCCGGTTGCAAGACCAGCTCAATGAACTCTTTGGGAACGGACAGCCCCTAACCGCTTTGGAGGCGGTCGCCCTTGATCGTTCTGCGGCACTGACCACGCGGGAGGCGGCAGTTCGCTCACTCGAACAAGCCGTCCGCTCCACTCAAGCAAGCGACGCCACCGCGACGCTCCGGCGAGTCTGCGAGAAGCTCTCCAGCGATCGCTACCTTACCGCTGCTGCTGCTAACGGGCTGGCAGCCTTCAACGATCGAGACGCCGGTGACCGGATCGTGGAAGCCCTCCGTCGAGCACCACCCCCGCGACGAGACGAGATCCTTTCACTGTTGGTCTCACGCAGCGTGTTTGCCGAAGCCCTGCTCGCGGCGGTCGACAAGAATCGCATCGCGGCCGACTGGCTCTCCGCCTATCACATCCGTCAGCTGCATGCCCTCAACAATGAGCAGCTGACAGCCGAAGCAGACCGTCTCTGGGGCCGCTTCGCCCACTCGTCCGCAGATCTTGAAGCTCGCATCGAGGCCTTCCGTTCGAAGCTGGCGACAGCAGCCCCTGCCACCACTGCAGAGCTTTCGCACGGACGCGAGCTCTACCAGAAGCTGTGTAGTAGCTGCCATCGTCTCTATGGCGTGGGTGGCGATCTTGGACCAGATCTGACGGGCTCGGGCCGACATGAGCTGAGCTATCTGGCGGAAAACATTCTCAACCCATCGGGCGTTGTGAACCGCGACTGGCGTCTGTCTGTGCTCGAAATGGAGGACGGCCGCGTGCTCTCCGGAGTTGTCACTGATGAGCGTGAGCGGACACTGACCCTGATCACACCGACACAGAAGCGTCCGATCGACCGGCAAGAGATTGCAGCGATCACACCCACCGACCGCTCACCGATGCCCGAAGGCCTGCTCGACCCGCTCAGTGACGAAGAGATCCGTGATCTCGTTGCGTACCTTCGCTCTCCCGTGCAGGTGCCGCTGCCATGAGAACCGCTGCTGTCATTGCATTCGCGCTCGGAGTGCTCGCCACAGGAGGTGGCGGCACGACCATGGCCGCTGATGCCAACCACAGGCAGTACGAAGCAGAGATTAAGCCACTGCTGGCCCGTCGTTGCCAAGCCTGTCATGGAGCACTCGCCCAGGAGGCTGGCCTGCGACTCGACACGGCTGCTCTTGCACGCACAGGCGGCGACTCTGGGCCTGCGGTGCTGGCTGGTGATGCAGCCTCAAGCCTGCTCGTCGCCAGGATCAGCGACCCTGATCCACTCTCACGAATGCCACCCGAAGGTGAAGGGGAGCCACTCACGTCGGCTGAAGTCGCGCTGCTGTCAGCCTGGATCGACGCAGGCGCTCCCGCTCCTGAAGACGAGCAGCCTGAAGCTGACCCGCGTGACCACTGGGCCTTTCAGCCTCTCAAGCGGCCGCCGATTCCCTCGATGGCAGTGGCTTCCTCCCCGTCCAGCGGCAACGAGCCTCTGCATCCGCTCGATGCCTTCATCAACAGCCGCCTTACCGCCGCCGGTCTCACGCCCCAAGGCGAAGCACCGCAGCATGTACTGATCCGTCGTCTCTACCTAGACCTTCTCGGTGTTCCCCCCAGTCCGTCAGAGCTCACCGCGTTGATGGCCGACACCTCTTCCGACTGGTATCCCCAACTCGTCGATCAGCTTCTCAATGATCCTCGGTATGGCCAGCGGTGGGCTCGACACTGGATGGATATCTGGCGGTATTCCGACTGGTGGGGTCTCGGCAAACAGCTTCGCAACAGCCAAGAACATATGTGGCACTTCCGCGACTGGATTGTCGAATCGCTCAACGACGACCTCGGCTATGACGAAATGGTTCGGCTGATGCTCGCAGCTGATGAGCTCCATCCCGACGACCTCGACCGCCTGCGGGCTACCGGCTTCCTGGCACGCAACTGGTTTCTCTTCAATCGAACTCCCTGGATGGACGACACCGTCGAGCATGTTGGCAAGGCGTTTTTGGGCCTGACCACAAACTGTGCGAAGTGCCATGACCACAAGTACGACCCGATCTCACAGAAGAACTACTACCAGCTGCGGGCCTTCTTTGAGCCGCTGCATGTGCGGATCGATGTGGTGCCGGGGCAGCCAGATCTTGCCAGCGATGGCGTGCCGCGGGTGTTTGACGCCCTGCTCGATGAACCGACCTACCGGTTTGAGCGGGGTGACGACTCAAAGCCAGACACATCGGAAGTCATGCAGCCAGGCGTGCCAGACCTGCTGGCCTTTGATGCCCTCGAGATCACACCCGTCAGCCTGCCGAAAACGGCATTCGAGCCGGCACGTCGTCCGTGGGTGATCGAAGCCCACATCTCACAACTCAAAGCTGCCGTGGAGACCGCCACAACGTCAACCGCTCCCCAGGCAGTCCCCCTGGCCAAGGCCCGGCTCGCTGCGTGTGAGCAACGAGCCACTGCCACGCGTGCCCGCTGGACACTCCTTGATGCTGATGCCAACGCCGATCTCGAAACACTTCAGGCAGAGGCGACCGCAACGGCTCGCGCCGCCGTGAAGGCAGAGCGCGAGGTTGCCAGGCTCCAGACATGGATCAGCATGGAAGGCATCACCTCCAAGCTCAGCGAAGCTACCCAAAAGCAAGACACCAAGGCTCTTGGTGAGTTGGAGAAGCAGCTGACCACGGCACGCGAAGCGGTCGAGCAGGCCACGGCAGCTGTTGATGAGCCAGGGGAAGACTTCACGCCTTTTGTCGGCAGCCGTTGGACACCCACCCGCTTCAAGCATTCAGGCAGCGATGATCCCGTTCTGCCTTTTCCCGAGCAGAGCACTGGTCGCCGCACGGCACTGGCTGAGTGGATTGTCGATCCCCGCAATCCACTGACCGCACGCGTTGCTGCCAACCATCTCTGGGCTCGTCACATGGGCCAGCCGCTCGTGGCGACGGTGTTCGACTTCGGCCGCAATGGTGCAGAGCCCACACACCCTGCACTTCTCGACTGGCTGGCAAGCGAACTTGTTGATTCGGGCTGGAGCATGAAGCGGCTGCACCGGCTGATCGTGACGTCCGCTGTCTACAAACGCGACTCTTCACGGACCGGCAGCGAAGCCGCCACAGCCGTCGACCCAGACAATCGACTTCTCTGGCGACGCCTCCCTCAGCGGCTCGAAAGCCAGGTAGTCCGCGACTGCGTGCTGGCCACTGCCGGCAGCCTCGACACACGTCTCGGTGGACCTTCGGTTCCAGCCGCCCAGCAGGCCGCTTCGCTTCGCCGGAGCCTCTACTTCTGGCACTCCGACATCTCACGCGACCTGTTTCTGACCACCTTTGACGATGCAGGCGTCAAAGAGTGTTACCGCCGGGAGCAGAGCATCGTGCCGCAGCAGGCACTGGCTCTCTCCAACAGTGAACTCGTTCACAACGCGGCGACTGCAATCGCTGCATCGCTCAGCACCGAGTCGGCTCTTGTCGCAGAGAGCAATGCGTTTCTTGAGGCTGCATTCCTGCGGATTCTTCTGCGGGCTCCGTCTCCAGCAGAAGCCGACCACTGCCGAAAGGCGATCAACGCCTGGCGGACCACTGAACCGAATGTCGATCCCGCCACGCTCCGGGCTCGCATCGTCTGGGCACTGCTCAATCACAACGACTTCGTGACACTCCGCTGAGCCAACGCCGATGAACCATGCCCACTTTCTCTCTGCTTCCCGCCGGGCGTTTCTGACAAACGCTGGACTTGGATTCTCTGGACTGGCTGCCTCCGTCATGCTGCATCGTGACAGCATGGCCGAGGTGAGCGGATGGACGCCACCCAACGGAAAGCCACACTTTCCAGCGAAGGCCAAGAGTGTGATCTGGCTCTTCATGAATGGGGGTGTGAGCCATCTGGAAAGTTTTGACCACAAGCCGATGGTCACGAAGTATGCCGGCAAGTCGATCGCTGAAACGCCATATGCCGACGTCCAGAACCCCGACAAGCTTGCCTTTGAGCGGGCCCCGGTGCCTGACGCCAACGGCCTACAACGCAACACCCTGTTTCCTCTACAGGTGGGCTTTCGCAAGCATGGCGAGAGCGGCATCGAAGTCAGTGACTGGTTTCCACACACGGCCAAGAACGTCGACAAACTCGCTGTCGTCCGCTCGATGTGGACTACCGACAGCAATCATGGCGCCCAGACACAGTTTCACACCGGTCGCCACATGCTCGATCCAGTCCAGCCAACACTCGGTGGCTGGGTGCACTATGGGCTTGGCTCACTCAACGACAACCTTCCCCAGTTCATCTCGATGGGTACGCGGGAGTATTGGAACCGGAAGGATGGCCACTATCTGGGCCCTGCCCATGACGCCGTGCCATTGCGGATCGACCCGGCCAATCCCCTCGACTTTGGGCAGCCGCAGGCCACGTTTTCCGGTGATGCCCAGCGGATTGGGTTTGATCTCGTCGAGGCGCTCAATCGCGAAACGACGACTGCCTATCCCGATGATCCTGCCACAGCGGCTCGCATCGCCTCCTATGAGCTGGCATTTCGGATGCAGCGGAGCGTGCCCGAGGTGGTCGACTTCGCAGATGAAACCGAGGAGACCAAGCACCTCTATGGGCTCGATCAGCCGCACTGTCGTGAGTTTGCCGGCCAGCTGCTGGCAGCCCGTCGCTTCGTTGAGCGTGGTGTGCGGTTTGTGCAGATTCAGCATGGAGGAGGGGGCGCTGGGGCCTGGGATGCCCACGGCGGCCTGAAGGCCAACCACGAGAAAAACACGCGAGCCGTCGACCAGCCGATCGGGGCATTGCTCACCGACCTGGAGCGTCGTGGACTGCTCGATGAGACCCTGGTGGTGTTTGCCACAGAGTTTGGTCGCACACCGGGCACACAAGGGTCTGATGGCCGCGACCATCATCCCTTCGCATTCTCCGTCTGGCTTGCGGGGGGCGGCATCAAGGGAGGCACGGTGCATGGTGCGACCGACGAGCTTGGCTTCCATGCCGTCGAGGATCGACACTATGTGACCGACGTGCATGCAACGATCCTGCATCAGCTCGGCCTCGACTCACGTCGTCTCGAAGTTCCCGGCCGTAAGCGGCTGGCGATCGACCATGGCACCCCGATCCACGCGATTATCTCGTAACACCACCAAGTCCTGCTCACAGCCCGCGGTCACCTCACTGCTTTTCCTTGGAGAACACACTGATGTCCCAGCTCAACTCGTCGCTTTCGTGGCAGCCCACCCGTCGCGGATTCCTGGCGACCTCAGCAGCTGCCACGGCTGCTGCCGTTCGTCCTGCGTCACTGCGGGCACAGGGTGCCAATGATCGGCTGCGGATTGCGGTGATCGGCACTGGCGGCCGGGGCTACGGCAACCTGCGGTCGGTGGCGGAGAGCAATGAAATCACCGTCCTCTGCGACGTGTTTGAGCCAAACCTGCGGAAGGCTGCCGAGGAGCATCCACGCGCCAAAACATTCGCGGATCTACGGCAGGTGTTTGACCATGCTGACGACTTTGATGCGGTGGTCGTCAGCACCTGCGAACACACCCACGCCTTCGCCACACTGCCGGCGCTGAAGCTCGGCAAGCATGTCTACTGCGAGAAGCCGCTCTCCTACAACGTGGAGGAGGCTCGAAAAATCCGCATGGCAGCTCGCGAGGCCAATGTCGTCACGCAGATGGGCATCCAGATTCACTCAGGCGACAACTACCGCCGCGTGGTGGAACTGATTCGCAGTGGCGCGATCGGCGATGTCACAGAAGCGCATGTCTGGGTGGGCCGCGCCTGGGGCCGGCAGTCGGCGGAAGAGGCCCAGGCCAATGGCGACATCGTCTCGGTCAGGGAGCGGCCGGAGGGCTCGGAGCCGGTGCCCGAGGGCCTCGACTGGGATCTCTGGATCGGCCCTGCCCCGATGCGGCCGTTCCACGGCGTCTACTTTCCTGGTCCCAAGTGGTATCGCTGGTGGGACTTTGGCAACGGCACGATGTCAGACCTCGGCAGCCACTGGAACGACCTGCCGTTCTGGGCCCTCGACCTTGATGCCCCGACGTCGATCGAAGCCTTCGGTCCACCGCCCCATCCGGAGATCGCACCGGCCTCGATGCGGGCGGTGTACGAATACCCGGCGCGGAAGCTCGCCTCCGGAGCGACCCGGCCCGCCCTCACGCTCACCTGGCACCAGGGCACGGAGCGGCCACCCCAGGTGCTCGACGGCACGGTGCCCAACTGGGGATCCGGCTGCCTGTTTGTGGGCAGCAAGGGGATGCTGCTCTCCGACTACGGTAAGCACATGCTCCTCCCCGAAAAGGAGTTCGAAGGCTTTGCCGCCCCCGAGCCCTCGATTCCGTCCTCCCCTGGCCAGCATGCCGAATGGCTCGCAGCCTGTCGCGGTGAAGGCGAAGCGACCTGCGGCTTCGAATACTCGGGTCTCCTGACCGAAGCCAACCACTTGGGTAACGTCGCCTACCGCGTCGGCCACAAAATTGCCTGGGACACCGACGCCATGACCTGCCCCGGCTCCCCCGAAGCCGCCCCCTTCCTCGCCCGCACACCCCGCGCGGGCTGGAGCCTGTCGTAGCGGCACCGAACACGGACGGCCAGCCCCCCAAACGGTCCCACGCATCGGGTGACCGT
>JADHNY010000133.1 GCA_016779265.1 Pirellulales bacterium
CCTCCGGGCTTCGCTCGCTCGCCACGCCGGTGGATCGGCATCGGACCACCCCTCGCTGAAGGCGTGTGAAGTGGCCTTGGTTGGCCTTGTGGGGTCGAGTGATGGCAGCGTCTGGCGATGAGGCGGAGGGGACGGCGGGTGCTCGAGGAGCGTTCGAGTTTTTCGCCACTTCGTTGAGCAACGAACATCCGTCCCAGTCACCGGCGAAAAAGTCCTGCGACGAGACATCTGCCGCCCCGAAGCCGGTGGCCGCAGGGTTTCACGGATCGGTGAGGTTTCACGTGAAACCTGATGGGTTGTGCGTTGGCGAATGATCGGGGGCCCGTGCCAGTCTCGCTAAGTGGTTCATCTTGCCTGGCTTTTTAGGTAACCCTGCGCGGAAGTTCGGTCTTGTCGTCGCTGTGGCCACGTTGTGACGAAGGTTCCGTGGATAGCCGATATTCCGAGTGCATCACTTGTGCACGGCAGACCAGTCGTGCCGAGTGGGCCCGGGGCGAGCATTACGTCAGCTCGTCTCGCGAAGGGGGAAGCGGACTGCTAAGGAAAGCGTTCGAGCGTGGGCCGGATCGTGTGTGTTGCAAATCAGAAAGGTGGGGTCGGCAAGACCACTACCGCATCGAATTTGGCTGCCGGCCTTGCCAAAGGTGGGCTGCGGACGCTGTTGGTCGATCTCGACCCACAGTGCAACGCCACGACAGGCTTTGGTGCTGTGCCTGCGGCGGAGCATCCGTTGGTGAGTGAACGGCCGCTCGCGGAGTCTGTTGTCAGCACTGATATCGAGAGCTTGTCCTTATTACCTGGGAGCCGTAGCGTCCGAGACGTAGAACGTATTGCAGCACTCTCCCGAAGTGGGTCGGCCGTCCTTGAGCAGCACATGGCTTACGGGCTCGGTGGATGGGACTACTGCCTGATCGATTGTCCACCATCGCTGGGCGATCTGACGCGGACCGCATTGGCTGGAAGTACGGAAGTGCTGATGCCGATCCAGTGTGAGTACTTCGCCCTCGAAGGGCTCACGCAGATGATCGAGGTCATCCGCGACGTGATGCAGGCCCGTCCGGGAAGACTTCAGTTTGGAGGCATCGTTCTGACGATGCATGAAGCCTCCCTCGAGCTGACTCACGAGGTGGAGGCAGAGGTGCGGGACTTCTTCGGAGAGATTGTGTTTGAGACGGTGATCCCCCGCGATGTGGCGGTGTCTGAAGCGCCCAGCCACGCGATGAGCGTGCTGGACTACGCCCCGCGGTCGGCCGGAGCCCGCGCCTACACAGAACTGTGCATGGAGGTACGTGACTGTGAGTAACCAACGACGGCTTGGGCGTGGGCTCGAAGCGCTACTCGGTCGAACCGGACCTGGAGCCGAGACGGACGGCACGGCCGCAGTAGCGACCCCTCCGGCGAGTGGGCCGAGTTCTGCCGCTGCGGCCCGACTGTTTCTGCATTCGCCTGAAGAGGTGGAGCAGGCGGTGGCGAGCCTCCCGTCAGACACGATTCCGGTGGGCAGCATCGATGCCAACCCTTGGCAGCCACGGAGCGTGATCGACAACGGAGCCTTGGCTGAACTGGCCGAGAGTCTTCGTGAGCACGGACTCGTGCAGCCGATCGTGGTGCGGCAGCAGGGAGACCGTTATCAGCTGATTGCCGGTCAGCGACGGCTTGCGGCAGCGAAGCGGGTTGGCTGGCCGAGTATTCTCGCCCGCGTGCTCGAAGTTGACGACCGCCAGATGGCAGAGATTGCCATCGTCGAGAATCTTCAGCGACGCGACCTCGATGCCCTTGAGAAGGCGGCCAGTTTTAAGCAGTACCTCGCCAACTGGCAGTGCACACAGGAAGAACTCGCGAAGCGGCTCTCGGTTGACCGTTCGACCGTTGCGAATCTGATCCGTCTGCTCGATCTCCCTGAAGCGGTGCAGCAGTTGCTGCGGTCCAACTCGATCTCGATGGGGCACGCCCGAGCGCTACTCCCGATCGGCGATGAGCCGGAGCAGGTGCGGCTGGCTCAAAAAGTGGTTGACGAGGGGCTTAGCGTTCGCGCCGTTGAGGCTGAGGTCAAGGAGATCCTGCGAAGCGATGAGGACGACGATGCCTTTGGAGAGGTGTCGGCAACGAGTCGCCGCGGCGGTCGGCCAGCCTCGAAGCGGTCAGCCCAGATTACCGCGATGGAGAACGATCTCCGCCGAGCCCTGGGAACCAAAGTGGTGGTCCATGCCACCAGCAAGGGCTCTGGCCGGATCGTGATTCCGTTCGCGGATGCCGATGAGTTTCAGCGGCTGTTGGAGTTCCTCACAGCCGAGGTCGTCTGAACAAAAAGAGCCTTCCACCGGCGGTGGCGGGGGTCGTGGTCAAGGCGAGGACCACGGCTGCCCGCTGCCGCAGGTGCGAAAAACCAGCGGGAACGCAGACACGCCTTCGGTTCCCAGCCTCCAGAGGCTAGACTTTATACATCGCCTCCGCGGCTTTCCTTGCCCGGCGGAGGGCAGACGGGGCGTAGCTCAGCCTGGCTAGAGCGCCTGGTTTGGGACCAGGAGGTCGCACGTTCGAATCGTGTCGCCCCGACTTCTTTTGTTCGCGTTTGAGAGATTCTTCTCACGCAAGTGCAGAGCCGCCCCGGGATCTGGTGCCTGTGGGCTTTGCAGGCAGGCGTTCTGGTGCGGGCTCGCTGCTCAACGGTATCTTGAGAGAGCCATTGTTTCGCGCAGTCCTGATGGACGCGGCTTGAGAAGGATGCCTGTGTACACCTACTACCTGCAGATCGAGAGTGGACCCAACGCTGGGGAGCAGTTCCCGCTTGTGAAAGAGCGGACGGTGATTGGCCGTCATCCTTCGTGCGAGGTGATGATCCCTGAATCCTCGGTGAGCCGTCAGCATGCCTCGATCACCGTGGCCGTCGGTGGATCTGGTGCGATCACGCTCGAGGACATGAGCTCACGAAACGGGACGTTCGTCAACGGTGAGCAGGTCAGGACACCCACCCTGTTGAGTGTTGGTGATGAACTCTGCATTGGTGGGCAGCAGCTGGTGCTCGGTGCGGAAGGGGTGCCTGACGAACGGGAGCGTGCGGCAGAAGCGACGATGTTTATCGACTCAGGCGATGAGTCGATGGTGGTCTCACAAGTCGATCTCAGCGGTCCTCTGGCGAAAGACGGCACGGATCGCAATGCGAGTGCAAAGCTCCATGCCGCCCATGAGCTGGAAGTGGCGATCGGCTCTTCGCTCGACCCTGAACTTGTGCCGGCCAGGCTCGTTGAGGGACTGTTCACCATTTTTTCCAAGGCTGAACGGGCGTTTGTGCTGCTGATCGACCGCGAGTCTGGTCGGCCGGTGCTGAGGGCTCGAAAGACACGATCGGCTGACGATGAGTCTGGTCCACTGATGCTCAGCCGATCGCTGATCGAGAAAGTCGCCCGTGGCCGCAAGGCGATCCTCTCTGCTGATGCGGTGGGGGACTCGCGGCTGAACATGAACGAAAGCATTCTCTCCTGTCACATTCGCTCGGTGATGTGCGCACCCATCGGCCGTGGCGACGGTGAGGTGTTGGGGGTGCTTCAGGTCGACTCCCAGCAGTTGAGCGACAGTTTTGTGCCGGATGACCTCGAGGTACTTGCCTCGCTGGCCGAGCAGGCTGCCAGGGCGATCGAACAGGCACTGGCGCATGAAGACCGGGTCCGCCGCGAGAAACTGCGGCGGGATCTCGATGTCGCTCGGCAGGTGCAGCAAGGCATGCTGCCGAAGCATCCGCCGGAGGTTCCTGGCTACGACATCTTCGACTTCTATTCTCCAGCACGTCAGGTAGGTGGCGACTACTTCGACTACGTGCCGCTGCCTGATGGTCGCATGGTCGCGGTGCTCGCGGATGTCTCAGGCAAGGGGGTGTCGGCCGCGTTGGTGATGGCGTCGCTTGCCAGCAAGGTTGCGCTTGCGGTGGCCACAGAGAGCGATATGTCTCAAGCTGTCGCTCGCATCAATGCAGGCTTCTGCAGCAACTCCTGGGAAGGACGCTTTGCGACGGCGATCGTCTGTGCGATCGATCCTCGTTCGCAGCGGGCAACACTGGTGAATGCGGGACATCTTCCGCTTGCTCTTCGTCATCCTGACGGAACAGTTGAGTTGATCGGTGGAGATCTTGGCTGCCTGCCGTTTGGCTGGGATGCCGAGGCGACCTACCGCAGCCTGGAGTTCGACATCGAACCGGGCTCCACGCTCGTGCTCTACAGCGACGGGATCAGCGAAGCGATGGACATCGAGAGTGAGATCTACGACTTTGAACGTCTCACCGCGGTTCTTGCGGGAGCAGACGGATCTGCCGAAGAGACAGGTCGACGCATCATTGCTGACGTCGAACGCTACACCGCCGGCCAGGTACAGACCGACGACATGTGTCTGATCTGCATCCATCGGCAGCCGTAGCCGACTTGCCGTTTCACACACAGTCTGTGAGATCGATTCCTCGGCCTGTTGCTCGCAGCGTCTCAAGCAGCGTCTCGAGATCACCGTCGCTGGTCAGCGGATTCATCAGCGTTGTTCGCAGCACGGTTGATCCGTCGATGGTTGTGGTCACAAGGTAAAACTCCCCTGATGCCACCACGGTCTGTCGGAGCAGTCGCTGAAATCCCGACTGGATGGCGTCGGGGGCAGCGGCAACGCGTGCAGGCAGATGCCGGAAGGTGAGAATGTTGGCCTGCGGTTCGTAGAGCGGCTCGAAATCATCGGCGTCCGTGAGCAGACTGTAGAGATGCTGAGCTTTGGCGAAGACGGTCTCAACGAGGTCAGCAAAGAGCTGCTCACCAAACATCGACCACACTCCCCACAGGCCAAAGGCTGTGGCACGTTTGGTGCACTCGACGGTTCGCAGCCCTCCATCGAAGTCGGCTCGGCAGCTGTCGGAGGAACCGGAGTCTGTGGCGAACAGGTAGGGAGCCTGTTGCTGAAAGGCGGCATAGGCATGCTGCCGCTGCCGGTAGAACAGAAACGTACAGAGCGCCGGCATAAAGAGCATCTTGTGGGCATCGATGACCACGCTGTCAGCCTGGTTGATGCCCTGGAGAAGATGACGGTGCAGGGGGCTGGTGAGCACGCCGCCGCCATGGGCAGCGTCAACGTGCAGCCAGACCTGATGGCGGTGGCAAATCTCTGCGATCGGGACGAGCGGGTCGAATGCGCCCACTGGCGTGGAGCAGCTGCAGGCTACTACCGCAACGATGGGCGTTCCTGATCGCCGCAGGTCTTGGAGCGTTGTTTCGAGCTGGTTCGGATCGATCCGGCGACGGTCGTCGAGTGCCGCAGGCACGATCTGTTGAGTGCCCAGCCCGAGGATGCCCGCTGCGCGAGTGATGCAGTAGTGGGCGTCGGCGTGTGCCACGATGACCGGTGGCGGCCCACTGCGAGGAAGACCCTCCTGCCAGGCGGATGGGAAGAGCACGTTGCGGGCGGTGAGCAGGGCCGTCAGGTTTGCAAGTGAGCCGCCATGCGTGGCCAGGCCGTTGCAGGAGTCGGTTGACCAGCCGAGCAGACCGGCGAGTTTCTTCGCCAGAGCCTGCTCAACGGCCATCGCCCAAGGCCCCATCTCAAAGATCGCCATGCCCTGGTTCATCGTTGCGCCAACGGCGTCGAAGAGGCCTGCCAGTGGCACAGGTGGCGGCACCTGGTGCCCCACATATCTGGGGTGGTGCAGGGCGATTCCGTGCGCGAGGGCCACGCGAATCAGTTCGTCGAAGCGTTCGGCAAGTGGGCCGTTATGAGCCTCCGCAGCCAAGAAGCTCTCCGCCTTCTGCAGCTGCTCGGCAGGCGTTGCCTGGGGGAGCACATGTCCCTCGCCTGCCTGCCGGGTCTGAACCGCTTCGGCAAGTCGTGTTGCGAGCCGTTCACCCGCGACCGCGAGCAACCCCGGGTCATAGGCAGCAGCGATGCTCGTGGGCAGATCAGGCTGGCGTGGCGGGCGCATGGAGCAGTCGGTCCAGGGAGGAGCGAGGATCGTCGTGTTCTCCGTGGTCTGCTTGTCACGACGACCCGGCAGGAGAGAATCCATGACGTTTCTGGCCGACAGCGTGTCATACGCGATCGTTGGAAGCCAGTTCGCATGTTGAGAAGGGAGAATCGACCATGCCCGCTGTTCACTGCCCCGGCTTCATCTACCTCGATCTAGGCCGCGTGATTGTCGATTTTGACCACGCGATTGCCTGGGAAAACGTGGCCGCGCTGACGGGCCTGGCTGCTGCGGACGTGCAACGGTTTTTCACATCTGAAGATCGGCCACGGGGAATCGAAACCGGGCAGCTCGCCTGGTCTGATCTCCATGCCGCCTTTGTTGAGGAAATGGCGACTGAAGTCGATGCCGATGCGTTAGCCAAGGCTGCTGGGGCCATCTTCACGCTGCGGACGGAAATGCTGCCGGTGATCGCTGCGATCCAACGTGCGGGAGTACCGCTTGGCATTCTCTCAAACACCTGTGACATCCACTGGCAGCATCTGCTGCGGTGTCGCTACGGCATACTGCCGGGCGGTCTCCGCCCGCTTGTGTTGAGCTACGAAGTCGGCGCGATGAAGCCAGATCCTCGTATCTACGTCGCTGCGGCCGAGCAGGCGGGAGTTGAGGCTCGTCAGATCTTTTTCTGCGACGACATTCCAGCTCACGTCGAGGCCGCTCGGGCTGCGGGCTGGGATGCGGAGGTGTTTTGTGGTGCCCGGCAGCTGATTGGGCAGCTCAGTGCCCGAGGTGTTCCCATGAGCCTCTAGTGGGGCTGGTGAGCGGCGAACGCGGTGAGTCCCAGCCAGGCTGCAGCGATACCGCCAATGTTGTTGACGGCAAAAAAGGTGAGTGCCACCCCCGTCTGGCCTGCCTGCAGCAGCCGCAACGTCTCGAATGAAAAGCTCGAGAAGGTGGTGAATCCGCCAAGAAAGCCGACCAGCAGCAGCGGCTCTGCGCCAGCAGGAAACAGCTTGAGGGGCGAGGTGGCAACGATGGCTGCAAAGGCAAAGGAGCCAGCCACGTTGACGATGGTCACCCCCCAAGGAAAGTCGTCGCCGATGAAGCTGCCAGCGAGTTTTGACACGCCGGCTCTGCAGAGCACGCCGGCTGCGCCTGCGAGGGCGATCCCAATCCAGTGGGCAGTCGGGGGCATGAGAAGGCTCCGTCGTGGGCGAGGGATGAGTTGGGAAGTTGGGTGGATCGTTGGGTTGAGAGTAGGTCGTGATCCCTCCACAGGCATGTGGAAATGACCAGCCAGGAAAAACAGGCTACACTTCTAAGACTCTTCTTGTGTGTCGCAGCGGACTGCTTCCGCGCGGCTGTCCGCGTTTCCCGAACGGCAAGCAGGCCCTGATGCTCACGTACGACAAGCGAATTCTCTTTATCGGTTTCGGTTCCGTTGCCCGCTGCACGCTGCCAATCCTGTTGAAGCACGTCGGGATCAAACCGGAGTCAATCACGATCATCGATTTCAACCCCGATGAAGAGGCGCTTGCACCGTGGATTGCTCAAGGCATCACGTTTGTGAAGGACCGGATCACGCACGGAAGCCTTGCGCGTATCCTCGGCAAGCGGGTGTCGGAGGGAGATCTGGTGATCGATCTCGCCTGGAATATCGATACCTGTGAGATCATCAGCTGGTGCCACGACCATGGGGTGATGTACATCAATACATCTGTTGAGTTGTGGGATCCCTACTTTCAACCGCCCGGCACGCATCCCTCGCACCTCACGCTCTACTGGCGGCATATGGCCCTCCGGAAAATGCGGGATTCGTGGGAACAGCCAGGACCGACCTGTGTCGTTGAGCATGGCGCGAACCCGGGGCTGATCAGTCACTTCACCAAAGAGGGGCTTCTCGATATTGCCGACGCTTGTCTGCTTGAACGAAAGATGGAAGGTGAGCACGCAGAACGAATCACCGAGCATGCGAAGAACCGAGAGTTCAACCATCTCGCCCGTGAACTTGGGGTGAAGGTGATTCACTGCAGTGAACGCGACACCCAAATCTCGAACCGTCCCAAGCTGGTGGATGAGTTCGTCAACACCTGGAGCGTCGAGGGCTTTCGCGAAGAGGGGACGACGACGGCGGAACTCGGTTGGGGAACGCACGAGAAGGAACTGCCCCCCTTTGCCTATGAGCACGAGTCTGGGCCACGGAATCAGATCTGTCTGGCACGGATGGGGATGAACACGCTTGTGAATACGTGGGTTCCCAACTATCCGATCGTGGGCATGGTTGTCCGCCACGGCGAAGCCTTCACGATCACCGATGCACTGACAGTCTGGGAGCATGGCCGCGCGGCGTATCGGCCCACCATGCACTACGCCTACTGCCCATGTGATGCTGCTGTCGCGTCGCTGCATGAACTGCGGGGCTACGGCTACAAAATGCCGCCTCGAGAACGGATCATGTACGACGACATCATCAGCGGCTCCGACATTCTCGGGGCTCTGATCATGGGGCATCCGCTCAAGAGTTGGTGGTGTGGCTCGGATCTCTCGATTGAGGCGTCGCGTCGGCTGGTGCCGCACCAGAATGCCACCACCATGCAGGTGGCCATCTCGGTCGTCGCCTGCGCGATGTGGATGATTGAGAATCCAGATCGTGGGCTGCTCGTGCCCGACGATCTGCCGCACGATTACGTGCTTGAGATTGCCAAGCCATATCTCGGCAAGTTCATCTCAGTTCGCAGCGACTGGACCCCTCTTAGGGACTACGAGTCGGCGTTTCCTGGCTACAACACGCCGAACATCGACACCGAGGATGTCTGGCAGTTTAAAAACTTCCTGATCAGTGATGGCGATTGAGTCCTTGGGAACTGTCGATTCCTGCGTGTTGGCGGTCTTTTGCGAGAAAAAGGCATTTTCCCCCGCGAAAAAACGGGTGGGAAGAAAAATGCAGGGTGTGGCTTGACTCGTATCGTTAATCGCCTATACTCTTTTTAAGTGATGGCCGGAAAGCAGTTTTTCTGGCCGATGTAAGAAGGAGTCAGCTACTGACCGCGTGCGACTGACGTCGCAGCACCTGAAATCTGGCAGCCCGTCCGAGTTTCTCGGAATCGGTTCATGCCTTTCTTGATTTCAGGATCAGGTCGTAGCTCCGTCTGAGCGGTTTCTTCCGCATCCTTCTGAGCCCTTCCGTTTACGCCGCGGTTTGTCTTCGCACTCGGTCTCGTCGCTTGC
>JADHNY010000026.1 GCA_016779265.1 Pirellulales bacterium
TGGAATAAGACCGCTGCGACCATCGTGACCAACCCAAGAGACGAGCACATGCTGCTGCTCGTGGATGGAGAACTCCTCGATCGTGTAGTCGATCGCCTGCCGCATGCGACCGATGTTCGCCCTGAGGAATGCGACATCGCGTGTCCAGAGAAACAGTTCGCTGGAGCCGCGAACGAACAATGAGCCGGTGATTGGATGCCTGGTGTCGATGGCTGTGATCAGCGACTTGAGTGTCAGCCGGCTGCCCTTCGCGTGGTCAAACTGCAGTCGGTACTGCACGACACGGCCTTGATAGCCGGCCTCGCGATGCAGAGGCACATTCACATACCGGAGTCTGTCCTCATGAGACAGCGGCGGAAAGACGGCATGCCGCTCAGGCAGCCAGGCGGTCTCCCCCTCGAGCCGCCAGCTGATCGCAGGCTGGCATTCCGAACCGAGGCCTGCGGCAGCCCATTCCAGGGTGACGAACGGAGCCACGAGCGTGTCGCAGAAAAATGCAGGTGTGGTGATCGTGACCGTGTCGGCAGTGGCTTTGAGCTCAAGGCCACGGGCTGGGTCGATCCCGCTGACCTCTGCGCCATCGATGTCCCATCCATCAGTGCTCGTAAGTGGTGAGAGTTTGAAGTTTTGGATCGCCCACACGTCACCAGCGGTTGAGAAATGAAATCCCACTCCTTGGCTCTGCTGCCACGCAGGGAAGGGCCAGCCCTCGCTGTGGGCCATGCCGCGATGCTGCTGCATCGAGATGTAGCCCTCGTCACTCATGCGACGATTGAGGAACGAACGGCGGTAGCGATCGGAGGCTTCCGACCCAGTCCAGAGCGTGGCGTGGGGCAGCCATGCATCCCAGAGCGTGCAGTCGCTAAACGCGTGGGGCTGATGGACCGCAAACAGGTCGTTGAGAGCGGCGGTTGCCTCTGCCTGGCCAGGGATATCAAAGCGAGCCGGCTCCTCGGCAGCTGCTGAGGTGAGAATAAGCGCAGAGCTGACGAGCAGGAGGAATACCTCGCGCCGGCAGGGGAGGAAGAGGATGTGCTTCATGGTGTGTCAGCGTCATTCCTTCAGCCGCGCTGGCCGCGCGGCTGCAAACGATCGGAGGGCCTCGTCGATCCCGGCAACGGCATGCTTCGCGGCTTGGTCGAGCGTCTGTTCATCGAGCGGCTTTGCTTCCTCTGGGTCAGCGGCCACATCGTAGAGTTCACCGCTGCGATATCGCTTAAAGCGTCCGTCAAATACAGATTCAGCGATCGGGCGTGGTCCCTTGGCTGGTATCCGTGGTGAATACCAGGAGTAGATCCACTCCCGCGGAGCAGCTGGCGTGCCTTGCAGCTGTGGCAGGAAACTGATGCCGTCGGTGTTTTCGAATGCTGCGAGACCTGCCGCTTCGGTGATCGTTGGCAAGAAATCGACCGTGGTCACCAGGTCATCGCAGACACGAGCTGCCGGCACCTTGGCTGGCCAGCGGACGATACAGGGCACATGTGTGCCGCGATGGGTGGTCTGTCCTTTGCCGCCTTGGAAGTCTTTGCCTTCAAACCGGCTGGTCACGGTGCGATGTGTCCCGTTGTCACCCAAGAAGATCACCAGCGTGTTGTCGTCAACGCCGGCACGCTCCAAAACGCTGAGCACATTGCCCACCATTGCGTCGGCATAGGCCACCATTTCACCGAAGTGCCGAAGGTTTCGGTGCACCTTTTCACCTTGGGCCTTTGGGTCCCAGTCTGGACTGTCGGGCGTGGGCTGAAAGGGGTCATGGGTGAGGATCATCGGGTAGTAGAGCAGGAAGGGCTCACCACGATGCCGCGTGATGAAGTCACAGGCGAACTGATTGATCAGGTCTGGGCCATACTCGCCCTGGCGATAGTCTTCTTCGGTGCCGTTGCGTTCGAGGCCGGGGTTGGCGTATCGCGGTGGACGACGCGTCTGTTGCCAGAGGAGTGACTCGTCAAAGCCAAAGTGGTCTGGTAGGCCCGGCTTCTTCCCAAGCTGCCACTTCCCACAGATTCCTGTGGCGTAGCCTGCGGCCCGAAAGATGTGGGCAAAGGTCCGCTCCGATTCGGGCAGGATGCCGAAGTCGTCGTAGTTGCGAACATTGGAGAGCCCGGTCATCAGTTCGACACGGGTGGGTGTGCAGAGGGGTTGCACATGACACCGGGTGAAACGAACCCCTTCAGAGGCAAGGCGATCGAGGTGTGGTGTGGTGTACGACTCGCTGCCGTTGGCTGCCACGCACTCATAACCGAAGTCATCGGCCATGATCAGGACCACGTTGGGCCGCTCCTGTTGGGCCACTGCCTCCGCTGGGTGTGCCAGGCTGAAGATTCCGGAAAGAGAGAGCAGCAGGCATGCAAGGAGTGTCCGCATGCAGAGGTGAGATGTATTCATGAGAGCACGTCCTTTTTCATCCGGGTGACGCGGTGGATGACATCGTGCATGTCGTCCGCGGACACACCGACATCTTTGAGTGTGGTGAGGAGATGTTCACGGAAGCGTTGGAAGTGATGCAGCGTGATCCCGCGGCCTGCGTGAACCTCTTTGAGAGGCTTGCCCGAGTAGGTGTGTGGTCCATCAACCGCTGAGGAGAAAAGCTCCCGCTGCATCGAAATCAGTTTGTCCATCGACACGTCTTCAAAGAACGGTGCCAGTTCGGGGTCTTCCAGCACGTGGGCGTAGAAGTCCATGAGCAGTCGTTCAACGCCGTGTTCGCCGCCAAGGCGTTGGTAAAGCGTGGTCTGATCGCTGGGGGTTGGCATGCGAGTATCTCGTGGAGCCTGGAGGGAGAGGAGCAACACCACTGGTTACTTTAGCGTCAGCGGAGATGCTCCGTCGTGTTGTGCGGCGTATGCTGGAGGTCTCGAGAAGCTGTTGGCAGAGGGTGCCGAGGTGGGCGGGAATAAACGCCCAAGGGAGAGAGACCCAGGGGGGAGAGTTGTGCCACAACAGGTTGTGCTGCCGCTGGTCTTGATCGCTGTGGTGCTTGGCAGCATGGCCAAGCAGACGGCGGCCGCCGATGCTCCGGACTTTGTTGCGGAGATTCAGCCCCTTCTGGTGGCACACTGCTACGAATGCCATGCCGGGGAAGCCGCCGAGAGTGGGCTGCGGCTCGACATCAAGAGCGAGGCGTTTCGGGGAGGGGACGGCCATGGCCCCGCAGTGGTGGCGGGAGATGCCCAGGCGAGTCCGCTTGTGCAGTTCACGAGGAGCGACGATCCACAACTGCAGATGCCACCGCCGGAGGCCGTCTCAGCGAGATTGACCGCGGAGCAGCAGGCGTTGCTGGCAGCCTGGGTTGACGCTGGAGCCGTCTGGCCTGAAGGCGTCGATACCGCGGTGCTCGCTGATCGACGCGACCACTGGGCCTTTCGTCCAGTGGTGCGTCCACAGTTGCCTGATGTGGATCAGCCGGAGTGGGTGAGGAACGGGCTCGATGCCTTTATCAAGTCCAGGCTTGAAGCCGTTGGCCTGAGTCCATCGCCGGAAGCCGATCGTCGCACCTGGCTGCGGCGTGTCACGCTCGACCTCACGGGCCTTCCACCGACGCCGGAAGAATCTGTGGCCTTTCTCACAGACCAGACAGCTGATGCGTACGAACGGGTGGTGGAACGGCTGCTGGCGTCACCGCGGTATGGCGAGCGGTATGCACAGCACTGGCTCGACATCGTGCGGTATGCCGACACGCACGGCTATGAGGTCAACACCGAGCGGGTGAATGCCTGGCCGTATCGCGATTGGGTGATCGACGCGCTGAACAGGGATCTCCCCTATGACCACTTTGTTCGTCAGCAGCTTGTTGGTGATGCCTTTGGAGAAGATGCTGCGACCGGTTTTCTGGTGACCGCGGCCGTGCTGCTGCCCGGCCAGATTGGTGCGGATGAGGCCTCCAAACGACAGGCTCGGCAGGAGGCACTTGCCGACATCATCATCAATGTCTCAGACAGTTTTCTTGGGCTCTCGGTTGGCTGTGCCCGCTGTCACGATCACAAGTTTGATCCTGTGGCCCAGCGTGACTACTACACGATGCAGGCGTTCCTTAGTGGCGTTCGCTATGAGGATCGTCCATACCACGCACCCGCTGCTGAGGCGGCACGGGCACGGATCGCGGAACTGAAGCAGCAGCAGGCTGCCGCGGAAGCTGAGCTGGCTGCCGGGCCGACCGACGAGCGTCGCGGGCAGCTTGAACACGACGTTGCGGAACTCAAGAAACAGCTAACCGCCGAGACAGTGAAGACGCGGGTCTTCGCAGGCAGTTTTCAAAAGCCGGACGAGGTCTTTCTGCTGTCGCGGGGTGACCCTGAGCAGCCTGGCGACCTGGTGTGGCCACAGAGCTTGGCTGCCTTCGATGACCAGCTGCAGCCAGTTGGCCTGGGGCCGGGAGCAGGCGATCAGACGCGGCGGCTGGCGCTTGCCAACTGGATCACGCATCCCTCCCATCCGCTGACCGCCCGAGTGATGGTCAACCGGCTCTGGCAGTGGCACTTTGGGATCGGTCTGGTGGAGTCAGCAAGTGACTTTGGTCGTAATGGCACGCTCCCAAGTCATCCCTTGCTGCTCGACTGGCTCGCCGCAGAGTTTGTGGCCAATGGCTGGTCCGTGAAAGACATGCACCGACAGATTGTGCTCTCGGCGACGTATCGTCAGGCTGGCGGGCCTGGGCAGCCCGAGGCAATGGCGATCGATGCTGACAGCCGGCTGCTCTGGCGGTTTCCTTCACGGCGGCTTGAGGCGGAGGCGATTCGCGACAGCATGCTGGCGGTGAGTGGTCGGCTGAATCTTGTGATGGGAGGCCGAGGCTTTGACCTCTTTCGGAGCCGAGGGGGGCTCTCGGGCTTTCCCCCGATCGAACAGTTTGGGCCAGAAGGCCGTCGGCGGATGATCTATGCCCACAAGATTCGGATGGAAAAGGAGAGCGTATTCGGTGCGTTTGACTGCCCCGATGCTGGCCAGACGCTCGACCGTCGTCGTCGGTCGACAACTCCGATTCAGGCACTCAATCTGTTCAACAGTCCTTTCACGATCGATGAGGCTGAGGCCTTTGCGGCGAGAGTGACACAGGAGGTGGCTGGTGCCGGTGCTGACGACGAGCACGTTGACGAGCAGATCAGCCAGCAGGTTGAGCGTGCATTTCTGCTGGCAGTGGCTCGAGCCCCCGATGATGTCGAGCGGGAGGCCTGCTGTGCGGTGGTCCGTGAGCATGGGCTTGCCAGTCTCTGTCGCGCGTTGCTGAATACCAACGAGTTCTTGTTTCTGCCGTGAGGCTGTCTGTGATGAACCAACCGCTTTCATGTTCAGGCCTGCGGCTGCTCAATCGCCGGGGCTTTCTCGGGGAGACCGCTGCAGGCCTGGGGGGGATTGCGCTGGCGAGCCTGCTGGCTGAGCAAGGTCTCCTGGCGGCAGAACCGATTCGGCCGGTGATCGATCCGACACAGCCGCATGCGGCTCGGCCTCCGCATCACGAAGCCAAAGCCAAGAACGTGCTGGTGATCTTCTGTGCTGGGGCGGTCAGCCAGCTCGAGACCTGGGACTGGAAACCAGAGCTCGTCACCTGGGATGACACGCCGCTGCCGGGTGGGCCAGAGGTGACCTTCCAAGGGCCAGCAGGGAACCTGGCGCGACCGCAGTATGCGTTTCGACCACGCGGCGAGACCGGCAAGATGGTCTCTGATCTGATTCCACACCTTGCTGAGTTAACGGACCGCTTCGCCTTTGTGCATTCACTCACCAGCCGTACCAACACCCATGGACCAGCGGAGAACTTTCTCTCAACCGGCTCGGCTTTCGACGGCTTTCCGAGTCTTGGCGCGTGGGTGACGTATGCGCTCGGAAGTGAGAACCAAGATCTCCCTGCGTTTGTGTCGATCCTCGATCCGCGGGGTGTGCCACAGGCCTCGAGTAACAACTGGGGCCCTGGCTTCCTGCCGGCAGAGTTTCAAGGCACAACGCTCTCGGCAGCAGCGCCCGTGCGACATCTCAAGGTGGCAGGTGACGTCTCGACTGCGGCTGATCAGGCGACGCGGGGCCTCCTGCGGCAGCTCAACGAGCGACACCTCTCTGAGCACCCGGCTGACGGGGCCCTCGCTGCAAGAATCGCCAGTTACGAACTCGCTGCTCGGATGCAGCTCTCCATGCCTGAGGTCGGAAGCCTTGCAGAGGAGTCGCCCGCCACCTTAGAGGCCTACGGTGCCAACGATGCCGACGCCACGAAGGCAGCCTTTGCCCGCAACTGCATTCTCGCCAGACGACTGATCGAGCGAGGTGTGCGGTTCGTGCAGTTGTTTAACGGAGCCTACGCTAGCGGAGGAGAGCTCAACTGGGATGGTCACCAGAAACTCAAGGAACAGTACGACCGGCATGCGATGATTCTTGATCAGCCTGCGGCCGCCCTGATTCGTGACCTCGAGCAGCGTGGACTGATGGAGGAAACGCTCGTGGTGTGGTGCACTGAGTTTGGCCGGATGCCGTTCTTTCAGAAGGGAGCGAAGGGGCGTGACCACAACCCTGATGGGTTTACCTGTTGGATGACCGGCGCGGGAGTGCGGCAGGGAGTGAGCTACGGCAAGACCGACGACCTTGGCGTGAAGGCGGTTGAGGACGTCAGTTCACTCTACGACTTCAATGCAACGATTCTGCACCTCTTAGGCCTTGATCACACGCGGCTGTCGTATCTCCACAACGGCTTTGAACGACGACTGACCGATGTGCATGGCCGCGTGCTGCGGGAGCTGCTCACCTGAGAAGAGGTGTATGCTTCAGGAAAGCTGTGTCAGTTTGATCTCCCGCACGATCATGACGAGTCACGCAGCCAGGCCGCACAAAGACCATAGAAGCACTCGCCTAGAAGGATGCCTGCTATGCACGCCGCGAACACACCACGCAAGAACCAGCTATTTCCAGCGACGAGTAAGACTCTCTGTCAACGCATGCTGATGCTGGCGGCAGCCGTGCTGGTTGCTGGCATGTCTGTAAACGCAGAGGCCCAGTCACCTCGCTCTCCGACACGGAAGCCGAGCCCCGCCGAGATTAAGCGACTCGATACACAGCTCAATGAAGCTTATGGCGTCTTTATGAATCAGACGGTCGATCTGATCACGTCGTACGAAAACCTCGGGCAGTTCGATCGGGCAAAGGCGATCGTTGAGGCGCTCGGGAAACTCGACCCTGACAATGAGAAGATGAAGGCCAAGATCGCCGACCTCGAAAAACAGATGCTCGAAGCGGGTGTGTTTGAGGTTGATCTTGTGCCGGGTGATGGCTGGCAGGCCGTTGGTGCGGTCAGCCAGGGCGAGGTGGTGCGGATACAGATTTCGGGAGACTACCGCTTTCAGTCAGCAGGTATGACCAATGCGGACGGCATCACCGACAACAATCCAGAAACCGACTTTATGCGAGGCCTTCCGCTGGGCGCCGTGATGGGGGTGATCGCGCCCCCAACGTCGCCCGGAGAGAAGAAAGACAACGAGAAGCCACGGCCCTTCGTGGTTGGTGCCAACTACGACAAGCGAGCGGACAAAGACGGCGTGCTCTACCTGAAGGTGAATCTGCCGGTGGGCTCAAAATGCACAGGCCGACTCGAGGCAAAGATCACTGGTCCGCGTCGCTAGGCGAACGTTCGCGAACTTCGAACGTCCGTAAACGGTCAATCCTCCACAGAAACGTGGTGTTGTTTGTACTGGTGACAAGCACGTAGGACGGGAAGTAGTCGATACGAATGGCTTCCACCTGACCGCCGGAAGACTGCGTTGTGGTGGGGGTCTCGAGGGTGACGAGATCGTAGCTGACCTCAAAGCTCCCCTCGACCGTGGTGGCTACGGTCTGACTGCTAGGCCGCCGCGGCATCAAGGCTACCAAGCCGGCGACAGTCATGATGAGCACGCAGACCACCAGGATCGGGCCTAGTCGGGTGGAACGGGCTCCACCACAGACTGCCTCATCGGAAGGTAATGCTGTCGACATTCATCAGTCCTCCACGGTTCTGGGCGTTTTGGAACACGAGGTAGAGGTCGCCACGTTCGGTGCTGGGAACAAGCTCTATCTGTTTGGTGCTGAAGGCCTCCCAGTCACCATTCACTTCCACCGGTGTTGAGCCGAGCAGAGGCCCATCGAAACTGCCGAAGCGAACTTCCACGGTGCCACCCGCCCCGGCACTCGCGGCCTGAATGGAAATTGCGTTCACTGTGGCAAGGTTGATATCAGTAAACCGCAGAAAGCCGTCGTGGTTGATTGCACCCATGAAGGTCTTGCCTTCGGCACGATCGGAGTTGAGCGGCTGGGTGCCTCGATACTCGTCAGCGGCTTCCGCCTGAATCGTGCGGCTGCGAAGGGTGACGGTGGCCTGGCCTGTGAGCGGGGGGATCGTATCACGGCCGAGGTCGGTGTAACTCGCCACAAAAGTGATGGCAGCGGCCTCGGCATCGACAGGCACATCGTTAACGAAGCCCTGATACTGGGGGTTCACGCTGTCGGCGGTCACGGAGTAGACGTAGGACACCATCTGCTGCACTTCAGCCGGGGTATGTTGGCTGTGGGGAAGCATGCCCACCTTGCCCCAGACGCCGGTTGAGCCTTTGAGCACCCGGCTGACTGAGTCAGCGAGCGCATGCGGCTGGTCACGATACTTGTCGGCGACCTCGAGAAAACTTGGGCCCACGAGGCGGCGGTGTGGGGCATGACAGTTGAGACAGTCGCTCTTCTTGATCATCGCAAGCCCCGCTGGCACCTCGGCGGTAGCGTTCTGGCTTTGTTGAGGAATCGCCTCGACGAAGAGTCGCGTGGCCGCGGTTGCCTCGATCGGCTCCCAGGACTCGTCGCCAGCCTCTTCGAGTTCGTCGAAGTCGCTCGCGCCATCTTCAGGGTCGCGAACTGCCAGCCGATAGTGGAGAGGCTCACCTGGCGTAAAGAAGTCGCCATCACGCGGCTCGAGAAAACGGACAGATGGCAGCGTGTTTCCAACGACAACCGGGAGCGACGTGGTGGACCGCGAGCCGGCAGGGTCGCGAACCTCAAGCTCCACGGTGTAGACACCAGGGGTGTCAAATGAAGCCGTGACATCTGAGGTCTCGCCGAGCAGACGTCGAGTCGGCTTTTCACCGCTGCTGACGGCTGTCCACCGATAGAGCAGCGGGTCACCATCACGGTCAGAGGAGCCGCTTGCCGAGAGGCTGACAGAAAGGGGCTCGCGTCCGACAGCCCCTTCGGCTTGCGCGACGGCCGTGGGCGTGCGGTTGCCCCGGATGTAGTCGATGCGGACGAGTCGGGCGTCTGGGTTTACACCCCACGTCTCTCCATACTCAATCACCAGCAAGGAGCCGGCATGGTCAAACACCATATCGATCGGCCGCACGAAGGTGCGGTTGGGGAGGAACCGCTCCAGACGTTCAAAGCCGCCGATGGAGTCGAAGTGGATGGTCCAGAAGCCGTTTCGTGACCAGTCGTACGCGAAGAGGGCGTCGTCAAACGCCTTGGGAAACTTGGTCGTGGCGTCGAGGTCATCTCGGTAGTGGTAGACCGGGCCAGCACAGGCCGTGCGGCCGCCCGATCCGGCTGCCGGAAACTGCTCGCTCGCTCCTCCGGGATAGAAGACCATCGCGGGTTGCGCGGGGGGCAGAGTGGTGCTGCCGGTGTTGTTGACCGAATGGTTTTGTGGGGCTGCAGGGTCGAGCGGTGGACCGATCTCACCGGTCTCAAAGTTGATGATCGGATAGGCGAAGTTGTTGCCAATGAAGTATGGCCAGCCAAAGTTGCCTGCTTCGCGAGCCTGATTGATCTCGTCGTAGCCGCGGGAGCCGCGAGGGCTGTCACCGCCTGCGTCGGGCCCAACGTCACCCCAGTAAAGGTTGCCGGTTTCAGAGTCGACGTTGATCCGCCACGGATTGCGGCAGCCCATCACGTAAATCTCAGGGTGGCCGATAGATCCATCCTTCGGAAAGAGGTTGCCGTCAGGAATGGAATACGTGCCATCGGGTTCTGGCTTGATACGGAGAATCTTGCCGTTGTAGTTCTTCGTGTTGCCTGCTGTTCGCTGGGCATCCCAGGGTTCGCGATCCTTCCGCTGGTCGATCGGAGCGTAGCCCTGTGAGTCGTCAAAAGGATTGGTGTTGTCGCCGGTGCCGATATAGAGCGTGCCGTCGGGACCAAACTCCAGTGAGCCCGCATGGTGGCAGCATTCCCGTCGTTGCTCTTCATATGTGAACAGGACCTTTTCGCTCGCGAGGTCGAGTCGGCCGTCGACGAGTGTGAAGCGGCTGATGTGCTGTCCGGAGAACTCTGGAGGTGAGTACTGCAGGTAGAGCCAGTGGTTTTCGGCAAAGTTGGGGTCGAGCGCCAGACCGATCAAACCGTTCTCTTGTGCGGTGGTCACCTCGAGGCGGCCGATCTCTTTACTGCTTCCAGTTGCCGGGTCAATAACCTTCAAGACCCCTCCCAGCTCGATCATGTAGATCTCGCCATCCGGCCCGAGATCGAGTTCCATCGGCTGCGTGAGCCCTGTGGCGATCTCATGGACTTCAAAACGCTCCAGTTGGTAGCCCAGCTGCTCGGCAGCGAATGCATTCGTGGGCACGGCCGCCATCTGCAGGCCGCCTGCGAGAGCCGCGAGCAGGCAGGAATACGCGATCAGTTGGATTCGTGAAGGAGCATCGAGTGCAGGCTGACACATGCAGGCAGTCTCTGGGAGAGGAAGCGGGACGAAAGGTGGGACGACGCAAACGTCAGGTCCCTCATGGGAACCGCAGGAAGTCATTGTGAGCGGCACCGCAGCAATGCACTGCTCATGCCTGAGGTGGCTTCATAAAAAGACGACTTTATCATGCTTCCGCAGGCCAGTGCTGAGCAATCTTATCTTTGAGGAAGGCCACGCTGCGAGCGAGCTGGTCGATGCCTTCGACGCCATCTTCAATGCTGATCCAGCTGGAGAAGCCCTGGCCAGAGAGCAGGCTGAAGATTGTGTCGTAGTCGTTGAGACCCTTGCCGATTTCGCCATGACGAAGCCGTTTCGCATAGCCTTCGGCACCTGACTCTTCACGTCGAAGGTCTTCGAGAGTGCCCTCGATCAGGGAGCGATCGCTGGCATGCATCGTGACCACCCGCGGCAGCACACGACGTAACAACTCGATCGGATCATCTCCGGCCAAGAAAGCATTGGACGGGTCGTAGTTCACGCCAAAGTTGGGATGATCAACTGCGTCGACCAGCTGGCAGAAGACTTCCATCTGCTGGGCGAACTCCGGGTAGGTCCAGAAATCGTCCTTGTAGTGGTTCTCGAGGATTAGTGTAACGCCATGGTCTGCGGCATGAGGCAGACAGGCGTTGATCGACTCTGCCGCCAAAGCGACGCCCTCATCGATGGAGAGTTCTGGTCGGCGTTGACCGGAGAGCACACGGCAGTAGCCGCCGCCAAGCGTATGAATCATTTCAATCCATCGCTTCTGCTTCGCAATTTCAGCCGCCCGGAAGTTGGCGTCGGGATGGGTGAAGTCGGGAGAGCAGCAGAGCATGGGGATCGACATGCCACGCGACTCCACCAGCTGACGAAAGCCGGGCCAGGCGGCCTCGTCGGCCATTTCCAGAAAGCCCGCATACCACTCCAAGCCATCAACACCCAACGGTGTCGCAAGGTCGACCCAGTCTGCGATCTTCATGCTGCCGTCACGGCAGAGCTGCTGCATGTAGGCCTTGGGGAATGCGGCGAGTTGTGGTGCAGGGATGGCAGCCATCTGGTGGGTCCTTGTCGTGAAGTCGTTGTCCGAACGTGTTCAGGTTGCGGGAGGTGCCGGCACCGTGTCGATCGTCTTTGGCGGGTTGCGTCCGATGAAGGGGTGCTGCTCAAGGTCGACAACCTGGCCGCTCACGGGGCCGCTCTCTTCGGCGAGCCAGTAGATCGCTGCCGCGGCAATTTCAGCCGGAGCAAGCAGCCGCCCTGCAGGGCAGAACTGCCGCGGGAGATGGCTTGGCCAGTCGTCTGCTAAGCCATGCGACCGCTTTCGCAGAATTTCGTTTTCTGTGAGCACCCATCCGGGATTGATCTGATTGACCCGCACACCATCTTCGCGAAACAGCGTGTCGCCAAGGTTGCGTGTCATTGTCATCAGTCCGCCCTTAGAGATGGAGTAGGGCAGGAGATTCTCTTCCCCGCAGTAGGCGTTGACGCTCCCGATGTTGAGCACGCAGCCGTGAACTGCACGGAGGTGCGGGAGCGACGCCTGAATCAGCAGCAGCGGAGCGAGCGTGTTGACCGCCATCGTGCGGTGGAACCGCTCGGCATCGGTCGTGTGAATGTCGCCGGTTGTGATCACCGCGGCGTTATTGACCACCGCATCGAGTCGCCCAAACGTGGCTATGGCAATGGTGGCTAATCTCCCAGGACAGCCCTCGGCAGTCAGATCTTCTACGTGGCCAACTGCCGTGGGGCCTGTTCGATCTGCCTGCTCGCTTCCCGCCTGATTGAGCGCTGCGGTCACATTGGCAACAAGTTCTGTCTCAAGACCATGCACAACGACACGACCGCCCTCCGCGACCACCCGTGTTGCAATCGCCTTGCCGATACCCGTTGCGCTGCCGGTGACCAGCACTACTTTCTCTTTGAGCCGCATGGCATCCTCCACTGATGGTCGTTTCACGCCAGCAGCGTCTCAGCGTGACGTCATTTGCTCAAGCCCCCTCCGCTGGCGGCTGCCGGGGAACGGATACGGCGGTTAAGAGCTGGCCAGGAAATCCTGGGTTACTTCGCGACGCCCGTCTTGGGGTCGACGTTGATCGAGAGAGTCTCGTTGTCGTCGGTGTAAAAGATGTAACCGTTGAACATCTCGTCGTACGACTGGGCACCGTACGGCACTGTTCGGCTGGGGTCAGGATTGAATGGATTGAAAGCGGAGTTGTCGAAGTGGGCGACGGCGCCGAGGTTCGTGCCCTTAGGCAGCTTCACGGTGCCTGGGATGCATTCGTAGCCAAGCTGCCAGTCGAAGCTGAAGGTGGGGATCATCAGGAGCGTTTCCTGCGGCTGGCCGGGCCGCTCGGCAAAGAAGGTCATGTCTTTGCCGCGGAGGTGCATGTGGGTGAACATCCCCAAGAGGCTTGCGTCGCGTTCGAGTGTGGTGACGGATCGGACCGCGTGGGCACCGTCACCGGGTGGAATGGCGAGGTCGCGCGGATCGAGCAGGACGTGGTAGAGCCGCTTTTTGATTTCACGCCTCGGAAACCGCAGGCCAACCGAGATGCGGCACCGCTCGGGCTTGCCAGTCGTCGTGTAGTGGATCTGCAGGATCAGCCCTGAGAAGGCGGGCACGCGGTAGGAGACCGCTTCATCAAAGTGCCCGAGGTCGAGCGGCTGTCCGCCAGGCACGTGGCCGGTGATGAAGGTCTCGGCACTCGCGCCGGTGGGCGTCACGTAGGCGAGGTTGCAGTGGTGCACCACCTCTGGGTTGTCTGGCTTGATCTCAATCGCTTCGAGCCAGGTTTCCTGCAGGAAAACATGGGGCAGCATCACGTACTGATACGGGATGTAGCCGGTGGCCTGCACCTCCTGGTCATCGGCCATGGTGACCACGAGGTCGGGTGTGCCGATTCGCCACTCAGGCGTGGGCTCGGGATCTGCCGCGGGCTCGGCAGATGACTCGCCTTTGAGCCTTCCCAAGCGAACCCACTGCAGGATCGTTTCTTTTTCTTCTGGCGAGAGCGATGGATCGTTTTGGAAGGTGCCGTAGTCGGGGTGTGCGCTCCAGGGAGGCATCCGTTCGTCGCGAACAACTTCCGCGATCATCTCCGCGTGCGCGGTCACGTCGTCGTAGGAGAGCAGCGTGAATGGAGCAGCCGTGCCCTCGCTGTGGCAGCGGGAGCACCGCTGTTGGAGGATGCTCGCGACGTCGCCATGGTAGGTGGGCGGCGTCTTGGGCTCTGTTTCGACGGGTGCCGTAATCAGGCAGCCATCGGCGGGTGTGCTTACTACCGACACGGCCATGCCTGCAAGCAGCTCATCGAGGGCGGTGGCCAGGTCGCGGCGGGTCGGCTGTGGCCTGGACCCGCCCAGGCGATCCTGGTCGTCGATGCGGCCCCGGTAGACCAGCCGCCACTCGCTGTCGAGCACCGCCACTTCGGGAGTGCGGTCGATCCCCAGCCGCGCTGCGCAGGCGAGGCCTTCGTCTTTCACAAATGGAAACGACGCCTCAAACTCGATCGCCTGAGCGGCCATGTCTTTGAGCGTGTCGGCCGCACCGACGTTCACAGCCACGAACTGCACGCCCTTTTCTCGATAGGCCGCATCCAGTTCGATCAGCTTGGGCATCACGCGTCCCACGAGCGGGCAGTCACTCGTTACAAACGCCAGCACAGTCGCCTGGTGTTCGCCGAGTTCGTGTGCCGCGCGGACGAGGCCACGGATGTCTTTGAAGCGGAGGTCGGCAACCCTGTCGCCGATCGCGGCAGCTGACATGTCTGTCTCAGCAGCAGCGGCGGTATACACCGCGAAGCAAAGAGCCCACATCGTGAGGCCGAAGCGAAGCAGTTCTGGAATCTTCCGTTTCATTCGTCATCCCTTTTTGACGCTCGCGATCTCAACGTTCTGGTGGCCCGCCACGCATCGAGTGTAGCCCGAAGCGGCCGCTCACGATGAAGGCCATCGGGCGAAGGGGCATCGATGTTTAGGAAGAATGAGCCGGGCCACGGCGGGCTGCGAACACCTCTCCGCCGATCACGACCCGCTTCACTGCAAGACGCTTGGAAAGCACCAGGACGTCGGCCAGTTTGCCGGCCTCGAGGCTGCCTACGTCGTGGTCGATCCCGGCCCGTTCCGCCGGTGTGAGGCTTGCCATTCGCACGACATCTGGAAGCGTGGCAGAGGAGAGCCGGTGCATCTGCCGCACCATGTGGGCCATGCCCACCACGCTGCTGGCGAGACTCCCGTTGGCCCGCCCGACGTTTCCATCGCTCTCAAACCAGCTGCCGGATCTGGTGGATCCAAAGCGGTAGCGACCGGCTGGCATGCCCATCGCACGGCTGGCATCGGTCACGAGGCAGAGTCGTGTCGGCCCCTTCATGCGGTAGGCGAAGTCAAGCAGTTCACCGGAAAGGTGGTGCCCATCGGCGAGCACCTCTGTGCTCATCTCAGGGTTCGCAAGCACGAACTGCTCCATCGACGCCCGCATTGGGGTGCCGAAGCGAGCGCGGAGTGAGACCACGGAACTCATCGCACACCAGAAGTGATCGACATGCCGCATGCCGGCTTCAAAGGCCTTCTGCATTTCTGCCCAATCGGCATTGGAGTGGCCGCAGGTCACCAGGCAGCCGGATCGTTGAGCCGATCGGTAGAAAGCCTGGGCGGCAGGAAGCTCTGCTGCGCACGTGGCAATTCGCACGAGGTCGTCGGCGAACCAGGCCTTGTATTCAAGTGGATCGGGCGAGCGAGCGACGTCGGCGGCATGACAGCCGGTTTTGCCCGGGGCGAAGTAGGGGCCGTAGATGTGCACGCCGGCAATCCGCGAGCCGTGCGAAGGCTGCCACGCGTTTCGGACCCGTCGGCAGGCCGCGAGCATGCCGCTGATCTCATCTGGTGTGGCCGTCGTGGTCGTGGGAAAGAGTGTCGTCGTGCCTTCGAGGATGTGGGCTGCAGTGGCAGTACGGACCGCTTCGTCGGTTGCATCCATGAAGTCGGCCCCGCCGCCGCCGTGCACATGCAGGTCGACGTAGCCGGGAGCGAGGAAGCCGCCGCGAGCATCGAGCACACGCGATTCCCGCATGAGTTTTTGGGAAGGCGGCCTGCGAAGCACCTCTGCAATCCGGCCCTCCTCGCACACCACGCTGCCTCCCTCAACCACGCCCTCGGGCAAGATCAACGTGCCGCCGGTAATCAGCAGGAGGCGTGAATCGTTTACAGCCATGATGGTGTCGCGAGAGGAATACGGCCTGAGGTCAGGGAACCGCAACCGGCTCGCCGCCGGAGCGGGTTGCCAGCCCCCGCCAAATGGTCGCATCGATGTTGTTGCTGATGAAGTGGACTGAGCCGTCAGCGGCAGCTGCATTCACGCCACTGGGATGTCGGCTGCGAGCGGTCCGCCAGCCGTAGCCGGCATACATGCGGGCCGGATCAGCGGTTGTCATCAGGGCAGCGAGGCAGTCGAACGTGTCGGCGTTGGGCGGGCGGGCATGGTTGTAGAGCGTGGTGCGGTATTCACCATTGGCCCATGAGAAGCCCCGCAGGTCGGTGAAGTTGTAGTAGAAGGGTCTGCTGCAGGCGGCCTCTGTCAGCGGCGTCACAAACACGAAGCCGTAGCCGGTGTCGGGGGCCAGGCCGGCAGGCGAACGGGTGGCCACGGGGCCTGAGCCCAGGATGCTCTCGGAAAACATCAGCGTCTTGGAGAGGCCGTCGCGGATGGCCGCGGGGGTCGTGCGAGAGTTGATCCCATAGATGCCGTCCACCTCAAAAGGAGTGCCGCCGCCGATCCCGCTACCGGTGCAGCCGGCGTAGTTGGTCGGGCCGAAGGTGTCAGACACCCGTGACTGGACGTCGCTGGGGCAGAGAAAGAGCGGAACCTGCAGCCTGACGATCGGCTTGTTCTGCGGCGCGATCGAGTCGGGGGTCAGCCCGGTGTAGAGCGGCACCGTCAGGTCGAGGCTGCGGAGGAGAGCCTCCTCTTCGTAGTAGGGAGAGAGATGGGCCAGCACCGACCAGCGGAAAAACTGGTGTGGAAACTCTGGCCGCTCGTCCCACTGTCGGCTCTCCGAACCGATCGGATACCGGCCGCGGGCGGACTCATGATTGGCTGCCGCCAGCACGATCTGCCGCAGGTTGTTTCCGCAGCTCATCCTCCGCCCGGCCTCACGTGCTGACTGCACAGCCGGCAGGAGCAGTCCGATCAGGGTGCCGATGATCGCTATGACGACCAGCAGTTCGACGAGCGTGAAGCCGCGGTACCGCGTCATGGCCTATTCCCGGTTTGAGGCTCGCCGTCGACGCAGCCAGAACGCACTGGCGAATGCACCGGCTGCGGCAAGGCCGAGTGTGCTCGGCTCTGGCACCGCGGTGACCGTGGCAATGCCGCCCACCTGGCCAAGACCGGACGCAAAGGTGCTCAGCAGCGTACCGCCGGTGCCAAAGTGATAGATGCTGCCATTGCCTGAGGGGCTGCCCACCAGCAGGCTGGTGTCTGGCAATAGGGCAAGTGGGCCTGCCTCAAATGTGCTCCCGGTGCTGGCAAAGGTCGTGGTGATGTCGGTCGTCAGGTCGGTCTGCAGAATGTCGCCGTTCATGACGCTCGCGGTGAAGAGCGTGTTGCCGCTGATGGCCAAGCCGGTCGGGCCAGCCAGACCGGAAGATCCATCGGCGATGAGTTCGCCAACGGAGGTTCCAGAAGCGTCAAACCGCTTGACTGGGCCGCTGGCGATCGATGAGGTGAAGTTGTAGGTCTGGTCGCTCACATACAGGCGGCCGTCAGTAGCCAGAGCGATTCCCGGGCTGCTCGCCAGGCTGCCACCGGTTGTGTAGTCGCTGACGGCGGGCGTGCCACCGGTGGCATTCGTCAGTTTCACGATGGGGCCAGTGTTTCCAAAAAATGGATTCCGTCCGATCAGGAGGTCGTTGCCTTGAAAGGCGAAGCTGGCCGGGAAGACCTCGAAACCACTGAACTCGTAGACGGTTGAGAGCGTGAGGGTGGCCGGCTCGAACTTTGAGATTCTCGGGGCAAATGTGGACCCGTCGCCATCTTCGCCGATGTAGAGATTGCCATCGGGGCCATAGATGAGGGCGGCAGGTGAGACCAGCGACCCACCGGCCAGGAGCGTGGCACGGGTGCCGGAGGGATCAGTCGAGTCGTATTGGATAAGCTCGCCGGTCGTGAAGCTCACGGCGTAGACGGTGTCGGCATGTGTTGAACGCGGTAAGAGGGCGAGGCCAAAGACCACCAGCGCAGCGATGGCTGCGGCCTTGCGGAAAACAAAACGCATGATGCGGGCTCCAAACGGTGACGTGTGCATGGATGCACGCGACCGCGCAGCCGAAGGCTCAAACGAAAATCAGGCGAACTCAGGCAACGGAAGGCGGACCGCTCCGGACATCAAGCCAGAGCAGGCACGTAAAAATCTGGAAGCCGGCGACACTCGTCACCAGTGAACAATCGTCCGTTGAAGAGGGCCGAGTCTGAAGGAGACGTCGGCTACGCGTTCACGAGCGTTTCCAGTTTTGGGAAGAAGCGAGTGCCCTCTGGCACCAAAGCAGAATAGTCACCAGGCGTTCGATCGGCAACTGACGCCTCACGCGGACAGGCCCGGGGCGAGCACGCTCTTGACCACTTCGCCGGCATGCATCTTCTCAAAGGCCTCGTGCCACTGCTCAATCGCCCAGACGCCACCGATGATCGGCCGCACGTCGAGACTGCCGGCCGCGAGTAGGGCGATCACGCGTTCCCAGATTGGCCAGTTGTGGCTGAAACTGCCCTGGAGCGTGACGTTCTTTTGCACCAGCGGATCGAGCGAGAAGTTCAGCGGCTGCGGGCCCCAGCCAACCTTACTGATCCAGCCGGCGGGCCGCACGAGGTCGAGCGCGATCTTGAGAGTGGCGCTGGCACCTGCGGCATCGATCACACCGTCGCAGCCCAGGCCATCACGAGCTCGAGCCCATTCCGTCGCATCGCCAATGATCGCTTCGCATCCATACTGCTTGGCCACTTCGAGCCGGCCCGCATCGGCAGGCAGACCGACGACCGCGACTTCCGCTCCGCACAGACGCGCAACCGCTGCGGAAAGGATGCCGATCGTTCCTGGCCCCAGAACGACCACGCGGTCACCAGGCTCGACGCGGGCATTCCTGACCACCGCGGAGTAGGCGACGCAGCAGGGCTCCGTCAGGCAGGCTCGCTCGAAAGGCAGTTCATCTGGGATGTGGTGCAAAATGCGTGACGGCACTCGGACAAATCGAGTCATGGCGCCATGGACCCCGTAGCCGAAGCCCTTCCGAGAGGGGTCCAGGTTGTACAGGCCACGTCGCGTCATGGGGCTATCTGGATCGATCACCGCCGCAGTCTCGCTGACCACGCGATCACCTTTCTTCCAGGCGGTGACATCACGACCAACCTCAGCGATGACCCCGCCAAACTCGTGCCCGAGCACCACGGGGTAGTTGACTGGCCAGGAGTGGTCGGCGGTCCACTGATGCAGGTCGCTCCCACACACGCCAACATTGGCGACTTCCAGGAGAACGTCGCTTGGTCCGATCTCCGGGGTGGGGAGTTCGCGAACCTCGACAGAACCTTTCTCGGGCGCGAAGTTGACGACGGCAGCGTTCATGTGGAAGGAGTCTCGTGTGTGGTGCGGGGCGGAGAGCCGTTAAAGGGCGGCCTGTTCGTGGACCGCCTTACAGATCATGCGAAGTGAGTCTTCAAGATTGCCATCAGCGGTCTTGAAGGCGTCGGCGTCGATCGTTAGCGGAGCGCCGAGAACAACCAGCGGAGCGCCATACTGCGGGCAGGCAATGGCCTGCTCCAGCGAGAGACCGCCCACAGCCTGCACCGGTACGTTGACCGCGGCCACGACTTCCCTGAGCTGGTCCAGCGGGCTTGGCATGCGGTGGCCGGCAGCAGCGATGCCACGCCGTTCGTCGTAGCCGATGTGATGGATGACATAGTCGCAGCCGAGGTCTTCGAGCCACTTTCCGCCGGCCACCATGTCAGGGCAGCCGAGGTTGTCACCCATCACCTTGCAGCCGAAGTCTTGTCCGGCTTTGACGACACACCGAATCGTTTCTTCATGGGCCCGTGCCATCACCACCACATGGGTGGCACCCGCCTTGGCCATCATCTCAGCCTCGAGGTAGCCGCCGTCCATGGTCTTAAGGTCGGCAACGATCGGCACGTCGGGGAAGTTGTCGCGAAGTGTTCGCACGCTGCGGAGGCCTTCGGCGAGGATCAGCGGCGTGCCGGCCTCGAGCCAGTCGACGCCCGCTCGCAGGGCGAGGGCTGCGGTTTCAATCGCCTCATCGAGATCGGTAAGGTCGAGCGAAATCTGAACAGTCGGTGGATGGGGTGCTGTATTCATGGCCGTGAGTCTAGCCTGGCGGCAGCGGGGAGGGCAGGAGGAGCGTCTCGCAGACGGATTCAGAGGAACGCTGAAGGCAAGGGGTAGAGCGGTTAGGCTGTGTGCGACTTTCCGGGGAGAACAACCATGCCACGCTTCATTGATCTCAGCCATCCTTTGGTCGATGGCCTGCCCAACTTTCCCAACGATCCGCAGCTCTCCGTGACGGTGCACAGCACCGTGAGTGAGCGAGGCTACAACCTTTCGCGGCTCTCGATGGGCAGCCACCAGGGCACACACCTCGATGCTCCGTTTCACTTTTATGACGACGGCAAGACGCTTGAGCAGATCTCGCTTGAGAGGTTTTGTGGTCCTGCCTGCTTGGTCGATCTCGCCCCGGGCGGAGCGCTCGATCCTTCAACGCCATTAACCGTGGAGATGTTTGAGCCGCATGCGGATCGTTTCACCCCAGGTGCTCGGGTGATCTACCGCACTGGCTGGAGTCATGCCTTTGGCACGAAAACCTTCTTTGATGACTTTCCCACGCTGACACTCGATGCGGCTCGCTGGATGGCTGAGCGGAAGATCGGGATGATCGGCATGGACACACCAACACCGAGTACGGACTGGCTTGAGTGCCACCATATTCTGTTGGCCAAGGGCGTCGAGATCGTGATTGTGGAAGGGCTCACCAACCTCGACCTTCTGCCTGAGACGTTCCGATTTATCGGGTTCCCTTTGAAGATCGTCGGACGTGACGGTTCACCTATTCGTGCGGTGGCGGAGATCGATTGATCGTCCGCTGCTGGTTTTCTCTTTCGGACTTCGTTCACTTTCTCCGTTTGGAAAGTTCTCTGATGACGATGTTGCGTTCTGCGTTGCTGCTGATGCCACTGGCTCTCTGTGTGAGTCCTTTGGGGGTGGACATGGTGCGGGCCGACGAGCCCGCCGTGATCCCACTCTGGGAGAATGGCGCACCGGGTTTTGAAGACCGTAAGGATGAGCCAGAGGTCGAGGAAGGGTGGAGCATCACGAACATTCACAATCCAAGCCTGACGGTGTTTCTTCCGGAACCGGAGAAGGCGAATGGTGTTGGCATCATCATTGCGCCGGGTGGCGGCCTCTCGAAACTGGGCTTCAAAGGAGGTGGTGTCGATCCGGCAGAGTTTCTGGCAGCAAACGGCTACGCCGCTTTTGTCTTGAAGTATCGACTGTCGCGGCAGCCGGGCGAGCCCTACAAGTTTGAGGAGCATGTGCTCCAAGACGGGCAGCGGGCTGTGCGGATGGTGCGGTCGCGAGCAGAGGAGTTTGGGCTGACGACAGGTAAGGTTGGCATGCTCGGCTTCTCTGCTGGTGGCGAAGTTGTCTCAATCACCTGTTACAAGCCAGGCGAGGGTGACCCGGCTGCAGCGGATCCCGTTGATCGAGAGTTTGGGAAGCCAGACTTTCAGATGCTTGTGTATCCGGGGCCAGTGGGCATCCCTTCGAAGCTGCCAGCGGACACGCCGCCGGCCTTCATGCTGATCGCCGGTGACGATGCCCACACGAGCGTGCTGCTGAATCTGATGCAGCGTTTTCGTGAGATTGGTGTCGACTACGAAACCCACATCTACGCCCGTGGAGGCCACGGCTTCGGGATGGGGCTGCGTTCACAGCGGGCAAGCATCCAACACTGGCCTGATCGCATGCTCGACTGGCTGCATGACGAAGTGCTTAACGAGATACCGAAATAGTCACGCTGGGACCTTTGACTAAAACAAGAGCTCTGTTTGCAGCAAAACAGTTGCAGCGGGTAATGTGCGACGTGGTAGCCGATGTTGTGAGGGGATGGGGTGACGCCGAGCCCTCGGCCTGTCGGCTTTTCGGACAGAGCGGGCGGATCGCACCGGCGAGTGAGAGCCTGATGCCGCTTAAGAAGACGGATCTTTGCCCATCGTCGAGTCGCGTCTAAGTACAGCCGCAGATGACAACCCCCGAACACATCTCCTTGCGAACGCCGGCTGCGCGAGCAGCGGATGCTGCCGATGTGATGGCGGTGGCGATGCGGGTGGGTGTGGGACTGCCATCGGGCGTGGAACAGCAGTCGGCCGACGCGCTCGAGGCAGTGGCCCGAAACCTCCGCGATGGTGATGGCAGCGACACGCCGGAGGCTGTTGACGCCATCGTCTCGATTGTGCCGCCGCCTGCTCGGGGCGTCATGCGGCTGGCAGCCGCTGGGGCGGATGCCCGCAGCCTGCTCGGGTTCTTGGAGCGGATCGTCGCTGCCGATCGCCGTCGACGGTGGGACAGCCTGGTTGCGGTCAGCTATCCGGTTGGGGTTGCGGTGTGTGCGGCGGTGGGAATTGTGCTGATGGCAATCGTGCAGGACCCTCAGATCAATCGCCTTGCCGAGCCGATTCAGGTCGCTCTGCCGCAGCCTGAGGTGCCGGCCACGCCGGTCTACGACGCGGTGGCGTGGCCGGCCGGAGTGGCAGCAGTGGTGGTTGCCGCGGTGATCGCCATCTGGCGAGCCACGGGGCAGCGAAAGAGAGAGATGTCACGACGCTGGGCTGCGGTTGCCTGTGAACTCGATTCGATCGCCGCCTCCTGCTCGCTTTCGCGTGAGCGGCGGGATGCGATTCTCGCCGATCTGCAGCCGGTCACCGGGCTCGCGACCTCTCGCCCCTTGCCACCGTTGGCCCATTACCTGCGAGGGCGAAAAGGCTCGTCGCAGGCCGTTGGAATGGGCACGCTCGCAGCGTTCTACCGCGAGACCACCGACGCGGTTGCTGAGCGACGGACGCGGCTGTTGCCCGTCATGGCTGCAATGATCGCTGGCGTGATGGTGTTGCTCTATGGCATCGCCCTGTTTGTGCCGTTGACGCGGCTGTTTGAAACCATGGCGAGCATGCCCGTGGCTCCTCCGTGGAGTCCTGGATCATGAGCGACCATGCTTCACCCGCTGGCGACGGAGTCCTTCAGCGGTATGCCCGTGATGCGGTTGAACGCCATCGGGATGCTGCTGAGCTCGCGCGTGTGGTCGGGGAAGATTTGCCGACGGCCCAAGGGCGTCCATGGGAACTGATGTCGCGAGCGCTCAGTGCGGGGGATGTGACGGCGGCCACGCGTGCTGCAGCGTCAGACACACGCTGCTGGTTGCCGCTGTTTACACATCGGGGAGATAGCCAGGTCGCGTTGCCGGCGCTCCTCGATGCCGCAGAACGTCCACGATCGACGGTGTCGCTAGGCTGGGCAGCGATTGCCTACCCACTGATCGTGGTCGGCATGGCGATCTTTGTGATCTCGGTGCTCTCGGTGCTGGTGGTACCGATGTTTGCCTCGATGTTTGAAGACTTTGCCCTGGAGCTTCCCTGGGCCACGCGGGCGGTGATTTCTCTGGCGCAGTTCATGGCCACGATCTGGGGGCCAACCCTGATTGCAGCGGCCCTGATCATCGTAGGGCGGTGGCTGATGATCACACGATCGCCGCGAGGTGCGCGTGCTGCTGAGATCTTCTCTCGGTCACTTGGGTTGCTCGCTGAGGCCGAACTGCCCGCTGAGGATGCGGTTCAGCTTGCGGCGTCTGCCGCGAAGGTCAGTCTGAAGACGGTGTCGGAGCCGAGCCGGAGGGGGCCGATGACGCTCGCCGCCCGCGAAGCGTTGTCGCATGAACCGCGTGCAGCGGGCATCCTGCTCTCGGCGATCGCTGACTGCCACCACGACCGTAGCCAGGGTGGCCTCTCGGTTACCCAGTGGCTGATTGGCCCTGTGGCGATCGGCGCGGTTGGCCTGTTTGTGGGTCTGATTGTCATCGCCCTGTTTATGCCTTTGATCTCACTCGTCAGTGCCCTCTCGTAACCACGCCACACAGAAGCTTTCCAGGCCCACGAGTCTCCCAGCGAGTCCACGAATCACAGCTCACGCATGAACTTGTTTCCGCTCACAACCCGAGTCCTCAATATGCTGCCAGGGCGGGCATGCAGTGGTGTGGAGTCTGCGTCGATTCTGCGAATCCTCGCTGGCTGTGCTGAAGCCGCTGTGGCGATGCCACCGATGTTGGCTGCATGGGCCGCGAGCCAGCGGCACCATCAGGCGGGTCGCGTCGTGCAGCTGGCGGAGCGGCTCAGTGCTGGCGAGCCGCTCGAGAGTGTGGTGGCTGGCGAACGGTCGACCCTCTTGGATGAGCATGCCGCGGCGGTGCAGTTTGGGACGCAGACGGGCCTGCTACCTCAGATGGTGGCGGTGACAGTGAATCGTCAAGCATCGCTCTCCCTGCGATACCGGGTGGCGATTGGCTATCTGGTGGTGGTGCTGGTGATGTTCCTTGCGACGGCAGGGTTTCTGTCGCTGAGGATCGTGCCGATCTACGCCAAGATCGTTGACGATTTTGGGATGGAACGCCCGCCAAGTCTGCAGCTGGCGTTTGCGGTCAGCGGGCCGGTGGCGTTGGTGTCATCGCTGCTGCCGCTTCTGATTATCTTTGGCGTGCTCTTGCTGGTTTCTCGACGGTTACGGCGGTGGGCAGCCTGGCCGTTTCAGCGTGGTCAGCGGGCTGTTGCAGCGGTCGATCTGCTCAGTGTGGCAGTGGCGGGAGGAATGCCGCTGGATGTCGCCGCCCGGCAGTTGGCTGCCTGTCAGCGTGATCGTCGGCTGGCTGAGAAGCTTGATCTGATTGCGAAGGAAGACAGCAGTGTCACGCTCGCTCGTCTGATCGGTCGGGTGCCGGCCGAGCAGTTTTTTCGACTGTCTTCGTCCGGCGATCGGGGCTGGCTGTTGCATGCGGTGGCCACACGGCGTCGCGAACGGCGACGTCGGCGATGGACGCTGACTGCTGAGCTCCTTGTGCCTGTGGGCGTGTTTTTGATGGGCGTGCTGGTGTTGATCGAGTCACTCGCCGTGCTCGGACCGCTGAACGAGCTCGTGGGAGGACTCTCATGAGACGCCTCCAAAGCTGCACGGCGCCGATGCCTGCTGGAGCCTGCCGACGCGGGATGTCGAGCTTTGAACTGCTGGTCGCGTTCTCGCTGCTCGTCGGCGCGATGGCCTCAACCGTGCCCCTCTACGTGCGGCACCAGCGTCTGCTCGCAGAATCGCGTCGGGAGCGGGTTGCGATGGAAGAACTCGCTAACCAGGCGGAGCGGATTGTTGCGGGCGGAGAAGCGGCCCTCGACAGGCTTGAGCCGTCAGAAACGGCTATGCGTCGCCTGCCTGGGGTGGTATTGGCCTATGAGCGTGAGCCAAGTCTGCTCGGTGAGCGGGTTGTGCTGATGCTTACGTGGGATGACGTTGGTCGTCGAGAACATCCCCTGAAGCTCGCGGTCTGGCTCGCTGAGGACATGGCTGATCAACCGACATCTCCAGAGGAGGTGCGGCCATGATGCAGCGCACGTGCACTCCGCGAGGAGCCGCGTCTCTTGGCGAGCTGTTGGCTGTCATGACAGGGCTCGGGGTGGCGATGGCGGTGGCGACCGGTCTGGTGCACACCGGCATGCGTCAGCAGTCGGCGTCTCGGCTAGAGTTTGAGCGTGATCGTACGGCGATGCGGCTTGCCCGCGACGTTCGTGACGACGTGCGAGCGGCCGTGGCCGTGACGATCGGTGAGGCAGACGCCAACGTGGAGCCTGGCCAGCAGCTGCTGCAGCTCACCCTCACCGATGGTGATCTGGTCCGCTATCTCGTCACAGAGCAGGGGCTCACCCGCAGCCTTGTCGTGCCAGGCCGGCGAGTGCACGAAGACTATGTTGTCTCGGTGCCGATGCAGTGGTCGGCATCCTTTGAGAATGGTTGTGTGCGGATTCATGGGGTCACGCCTCCGCCGTCAGTTCAGGGCGATGTGAAGCCAACAGCGGCTCCCCTGGAAATCCATCTTGAGGCAGCCAGCACCGCGGATGCTGCTCTCTCTGATGCGAGCGGCGAGGACGATCCTCGCAAGGAGAACGCACCATGACGCACCGCCTGCAGAAGAGGCAGATCGGCTCTCGTCAGCAGCGAGCGACCCAGCGTCGAGGAGCTGTCCTGGTGGCCGTGGTCGCATGTCTCGCCACGTTTTCACTGATCGCACTCACGATGCTTCGGGGATCGCTCGTCGCTCGTGGCCAGTTTCGCAGCGAGCAGCACCTGCGACAGGTGGAACTGCTGATCGACGCGGCGATGGCACGGGCCAATGCGAGGATCGCCGCAGGCGGCGTGGCAGCTGCCGACGACCTGGACGAAACCATCAGCCTGCCGGCGGATGAGATTGTTGGCTCAGTGGCGGGCCAGCTGGTGCTCGATGGCACTGCCGAGAGCGACGGCTGGACGCTGAGAGTCGTGGCCTCCTATCCCGTCGAAGGTCCATGGGCGGTCCGCCGCCATCGTGATGTCCAGCTGCGTCAGCCAGACCGAACTCTTTCTGCACAAGTCGATTCACCCACTTCTGAGGAGAATGTTCCATGAGAAGGCTCTCGTGTCTTAGATCTGCCAACTGGTTGGCGGTTCGCGGCGACGTTCATCGTGTCCGCCGAGCGTTTACGCTTGTTGAACTGTTGGTCGTGATCGCGATCATCGGGATTCTTGTCAGCCTCCTGCTGCCTGCCGTGCAGGCTGCTCGAGAAGCTGCCCGCCGCTGCAGCTGTGCAAACAACGTGACGCAGATTGGCCTCGCTCTGCACAACCATGAGTTTCATCTGGAGCACTTCCCTGCTGGTGTGACGAATCCCGATGGTCCGATTCGCAGCATTGAAGAAGGAACTGACATCAGCTGGATCGTCAGGATTCTTCCGTATCTGGAACAGACGGCCTTGTCTCGCACCTTTGAGGAGGCCGCTGGAGCCTACGGCGATGCGAACAAGCCGGTTCGTGAAGCCCGTATCTCTGTTTTGATGTGTCCGTCTTCTCCGCAGCCATTTGCCTTCTCGGCAGACGAGAATGTTGCGAGCACCACGTATGCAGGCTGTCATCACGACGTTGAGGCGCCGATTGACAGCACGAACACCGGCGTCTTGTTTCTCAACAGCAAGATCCGCTTTAGCGACATTGAGGACGGCAGTTCGAACACGCTGCTGATCGGCGAGCATTTTCTCAGCGAGCCCAATCTAGGCTGGATCTCAGGAACACGGGCAACCCTCCGGAACACATCCTCTGTCAGCGAGCCACCGCAGCGGAGTGGCGTCGAGGCGGAGGAAGAGCCAGACCCGCTCTTTGTTGGCGGCTTTGGCAGCTTTCATCCCGGCATGATGATGGTGGGGATGGGCGACGGCTCAACCCGCGGGATCGCCAACACGGTTTCTGTTGAGGTGCTGCACCAGTTGGGGCATCGCAGCGACGGAGAAATTCCCCAAGAACGGTAATGCCTTATTTTCGCAGCCCGGTGGACTGGGGTGAGGTCCACCGGGCTGTGTTTTTGTATGTGGTGTATTGGTATAGTGATACACATGGGCGGTCCACTTCCATTTTCTGCTCAGCCAACATCCGGGGTGCCGATCTATCGGCAGCTGGTCTCGCAGATCTCGGCACTCGCGGCTGGTGGGCAGCTGGTAGCCGGAGAGTTGCTGCCGAGCGTTCGCGCGGTTGCCGAGATGATCTCGGTGAACCCGATGACCGTTTCCAAGGCCTACTCACAGCTTGAAGCGGATGGCGTGGTTGAGCGGGTGCGTGGCAAGGGGATGCGGGTCTGCCAGACCGCGATCGCGTCGCTCGCTGCCCGGAAGGAGGCCCTGCGTCCGGTGGCTGACGAACTGGCGGCACGTTCCCGGCAGCTCGACCTCACGCTCGAACAGACGCTGGCGGTGGTGAAGGCTGCGGTGCGAGAGGCACCACATTCGTCGCAGGCAGATCGCGGCCAAGGAGGTTCCTGACGATGAGCAGCGAAGAGTCGGTGCGGATCCGCGGGCTCACCAAACGATTTCGCTCGAGCTGGCGGACGCACAGCGAGGTGCTCGCAGGCCTCGATCTCGATGTGCCGCGGGGCACGATCGTCGGTCTGCTCGGGGTGAACGGCTCCGGCAAAACCACCCTGCTGAAAACGCTCGTTGGCCTCCTCAAGGCTGATGCGGGCGAGGTGCGTGTGCTCGGCGATGACCCCTGGAAGATGCAGGCGGCCACCAAGCGTCGTGTGGGCTATGTGCCGCAGGAGGTGCGGGTGGCCCCCTGGATGTCAGTTGCCGAGGTGGTCCGCTACACCGCCGCCTTTTACGGATCACAGTGGGATCAGGCCTGGGCGGAGGAGCTGCTCGATCGCTTCCGCCTTGAGCGGCGCGACCGGGCGGGCACGCTCTCCGGCGGCCAAACGCAGAAGCTGGGCCTCGTGCTGGCCCTTGGGCATCGGCCGGAACTGCTCCTGCTTGATGAGCCCGTGGCGGCGCTCGACCCGGTCGCTCGGCGGGAGCTGCTGGCCACACTCGTTCAGCTGGCTGATGAGACGGCGGGCAGTGACCACTCGCAGACGGTGCTCTTCTCCACGCACATCACGGCCGACCTGGAACGGGTCGCCACCCATGTGGCCCTGCTCAAGCACGGCCGGGTGGAGATCTTTGAAGAGATGGACCAGCTGAAGGAGTCGGTGCAGCGAGTGCGGATCACGTCGGCGGGACCGCTGCCAGACGTGGTGCCCGAGGGTGGCCTGTTGCACATGGAGCGGGATGTTCGCACGCTCTCCGCCACGCTCAGTGATGGCGGGGTGGCCCGCTGGCAGGCCTGGGCAGCAGCAGCGGGTGCCGAGTGCGCCGTCGAACTGCTGAACCTCGAAGAGCTATTTATCGAACTGCACGGCGGGGCGTGCGATCCTCCTGGTCGAGAGCATGACGATGCGGTATCGGCAGCCCTCACAGAGCGAGGCCTGCCATGAGGCCAGTGACTGCGTGTCTGAAGAGCTACGTGGCAGCCTGGTGGATGAAGCTGATTGCAGCCAGTGTGGTCTTCGCTGCAGTCAACGCCGTCATCTTTCTTGAGCCGACGCCCATCTTTGAACCGGCCTGGCAGCATTCACGGCTGATGGCGTGGTATCAGCTTGGCCTCACAGGAGGCCCGCGTCGCAGTCCGCTATCGCCCACCGAGGTCGAGAACGTCGGGCTCGATGCCGGCTTCTTCACGCAGCCGTCCGACAGGATTCGCTCAGCGGTTTCACAGATGCCAAACCTGCAGGGCTGTCGGATTGAGCTTCCGCCCGAGAGCCGGCTTGGGCCGGAGGCTGCCGTGGCAGGTACGGGAGCAGCACTTTTTCTTGAACAAGCCAGCAGGCTCCCCAGGTTTGCAGCGATCGAGCTGCACGGCCAAACGTCGATCGCGGTGCTGGAGCCCCTGCGGGGCAGTCCAAAGATTCGAGAGCTGTATACGTCAGACCTGTTTGCCCTCGACGCCGACTCAGCAGACGACTGGTTTGCCTCGCTCGTCGACATGGTGGTCTCGATGCCAGGACTTGAAGTCTGGGGCCTGCCACGGGATGCAGGGCAGCGGCTGCCTTTGCTCGACTCCGAGCGGCTCACGAAGCTGCGGCAGCATCCCTCCCTCCGCGTGCTGCTCGCGCCGCCGCGGGGCCTGGCTCTCGGGCCTGAGGCAGGTCCGCTGTGCACGAAGTTGTTTTCGCGCATGACCATTGGCGTGAGTCACGTCGACCGCGGCCGGCTCTCCGCCGCCTGGGGCATCCTGGCGGTGACGATGTTTGTGGCAGCGCTTGTGGTGATCTCAATGGCGGGGATGCTTGTCCTCTCCTCTGCCACGCTGGTGCCGGGCTATGCCGAGGCGCATCGGAGGGCCATGGCCACACTGCTGATGGCTCTCACGGGTGTGGCCGCTGTCTGCCTCTGGCGGGTGCAGGTGGCCGTGGTGCCGGCGGTGCTCTGGGCAGCCTTGTCGACGATGCTGTCGGCAGTGGTGCTTGAGTGGGATCGCCGACGCGTGATGCCAGGAATCCTGGTGCTGCCAGCGAGCCTTGCCTGGTGCCTCGCGTTTCTCGTCCCGCTGTCGATTGTCGACTTGGGCTGGTGGTGGGTGTGGCTGGATACGTTTCTAGCCACGAATGAGCCAACGGGCACCACCTGGCTGGTGGCTGCGGCGGTTGGCCTGCTGATGGTGATCAGCTGGCGGGCGGCTGGCTGCTATGCCGTGTCGCTGGCGGCCCATGGTCGTACGAACGCAGTGACCTCCACACGGGGTGATGTGTGGCAGCAGCTGGGACGCGGCGGCAGACGCGAACCACTCAAGGAAGCAAGCAAACTCTGGGGGCCAACGCCGGTGATCGCCAGAAAGGCCCTCAGGCTCGATCGGCTCAGCGGCAGTGAGTCTCCTGAAGGATGCAGGCAGCTGCTGCTGGAGGGCATGCTCGCGGTGCCACTCGGCCGCGTGCTGCTGCAGGGAGTGATGATCCTTCTGCTGGGGCCGCTGATGATGCGGCTGACCGTTCCTGCCTTTCGGGAGAACTGGCAGCTGCTCGTCGTTGCGGTCGCCGCCTTGGCGGTGGTCGGGGTGTGGATGCAGCCGGTGATGCTCTGGCACGATCGGGCTGCACGGATTCCAGGAGAGATCGGCAGCCTCCTGCCTCGGCAGGAGTATCTCGCCGCCTTGCGAGGCCTGCTCGCGCGACAGATGCGGCTTCCGGTTGTCGTGATGGTGGCGGTGATCGGTGGGGGGATTGGCCTCCAGACCGGGCAGTGGTGGACCCTGCTGCCGCTTGCGGCCGCAGCCGTCGCGCTGGCTGTGATCACCGTCTCGGTGGTCGAACTGGTGCTTACGATCCGTGCGCCGCTGGCCAAGTTTTTCATCGCGTTTGTGATTGTCTATGCGTGTGTTGGCATTGGCGGAATCGCCATCGCGGTGCTCCTGAATCTTGAGCAGACGCTGTCGCAAAGGGAGTGGCTCAAGCTGCTACCCTTTGGGCTGCTGGCCGCACTAGCGATCGGCCTGCGGGCCTGGATGAACCGCCGTTTGAGCCGCTTTGAGTTTGGGCAGCTCGTGTAGCGGGGCAGGCTCTCCTCCCTGCCTGCGGCGGCGTATGATACGCCCTGGCAACAGTCGGTTTTTCTGCAGGGGGAGGCGGTATGAACAGGGTAGCTCAAGGCGTTCGGTCGGTTGGCGTAGTCACGGCGATGGCAGTGGTCATGAGCCTCTCAACGCTCACGTCCGCTGCGGAGTTTCCAACACCCGCCGATACAGAGACGTCGGAAGCTCAGCCGATGGCTGCCCGGGAGGCGGCGGCAACAGCATCGTTGCCCCCCGGCTTTCGGCTGGAGGTGTTTGCGTCTGAGCCTGATGTCTGCAATCCGATCGCGATGGCCACCGATGGCCAAGGCCGGCTGTGGGTGGCTGAGAACTACACCTGGGCCGGCAATGGCCTCGGCGTCTGGGACGATTCGCTGCGGGATCGGCTGGTGGTCTTTGAGGACCTCGATGGAGATGGTCGGCATGACGAGCGGACGGTGTTTTGGGAGGGAGGTACGCGGCTGACAAGCGTTGCGGTGGGCCTGGGGGGCGTGTGGGTGATTGACCTGCCGCAGGTGCTCTTCATTCCGGATCACGACAACGACCTCGTGCCCGATGGTCCACCGGAAGTGGTGCTCGATGGACTGGATGAGACAAGTGTTGGCCACACGCCGGCCAATGGACTCACCTGGGGGCCCGACGGCTGGCTCTGGGGGCGGCACGGCATCCAGGGCACATCCAAGATTGGGGTGCCAGCCGCCACCGACTCACAGCGGATTCAGATCAACACAGGCGTGTGGCGATACCATCCGACTCATCGCGTGGTGGAGAAGGTCCTCGACGGCATGACCAACTCCTGGGGCACCGACTTCGATGCCCATGGGGAGACGTTTGTCATCAACACCGTGATCGGCCACCTCTGGCACGCGGTGTATGGCTCGCATGTGGAGCGGATGTATGGCACGGATCTTGAGCCACATGTCTATGGCCTCACGCCGCAGGTGGCGGATCATGTGCACTGGGATACCGGAGAGTCGTGGAGCGATGTCCGTGATGGTGTTTCCGATGGTACGAGTGCCGCCGGTGGAGGCCATGCGCACATCGGTCTGATGATCTATCAGGGAGCTCGCTGGCCGGAGGCGTATCACGGCGGCGTGATGACACTCAATCTCCATGGTCGTCGCATCAATCACGACCTGCTGACTCCAGACGGAGCAGGCTACACCGCAGGTCATGGCGACGACTTCTGCTTCATGGACGATCCGTTCTATCGCGGAATGGATCTGATCGCCGCTCCGGATGGCAACGTGTTTCTCGCTGACTGGTCTGACACCGGGGAGTGTCACGACCACGATGGCGTGCATCGGTCGAGTGGTCGGATCTACAAGCTGATCTATGGTGAGCCCACCGATGCTGCACCGCCCGATCTGGCAGCAGCAGATTCCGCAGAACTCCGCGCGTCGCTCTTCGAGAGCAATCAGTGGTGGAGCCGGGCTGCCGTACGGGAATGGCAGCACCGCAGCCGACAGGGGAGGGATCTCGCTGAGGACACCGCCTGGCTGCGGTCTCAGGCCGAAGAGGCAGCCGATCCGCTGCATCGGCTACGGGCGATCTGGGCACTGGCGGCGATTGGCGGGGGCCAGCAGACCGATCCACGACTGCCGGTGCTTGATGAGGCCTTTCTCGTTGAACGGCTCGGCGATGACGACGCGTTCGTGCGGAGCTGGGCGGTGCGGCTGCTTGTCGATGGCTGCCGACGTGGTGGTCGTCAGCCTTCGGCGGAGGCTGTCAGTCGTCTCGTGAGGCAAGCAGGCGACGACCTTGCTGCCCCGGTGCAACTGCATCTGGCATCCGCGGTCGCGCGGCTTGAGGGTGCAGCTTCCTGGGAGCTTGCTGAAGCGTTGGCGTCGCAGGAGAGGTTCGCCGCAGATGCCCGATTCGGCCAGCTGATCTGGTATGGGCTGGCGGCAGCATCTGGCAGGCATGCGGAGCGGGCGGCCACACTGGCCGTGACAACGCAGCTGCCGAGCCTTCGGCAGAATCTCGCCCGCCGCGTGGCTGGCCTGGTGGAAACGCAGCCGCAGGCGAGTCTTCACCTCTTGCGGGCGGCAGTTGCGGCTGACGAGACCACTCGGGAGCAGCTGCTGGTTGGATTTGCTGATGGTCTGCGGGGCTGGCGACGAGCAGCGGCACCAGCAGGCTACGCCGCGTTGTCGCAACAGCTCGCAGCTGTCAGTGGTGACTCGCTGCAGGGCCGCCTGAGAGAACTCGATATCGTCTTCGGTGAGGGGCGTGGAGCAGAAGAAGTCCGCAGGATTGCCTTTGATGGCTCTGCGACGGCCGAGGCCCGGCGGGAAGCGATCGAAGCGTTTGCGGCAACCGATGCGGAGGATGCCGCCAAGGCTTTGCAGGGCCTGCTGGGCGACCGTTCCGTGATTGCCGCAGCCCTCAAGGGCCTGGCCCGCTTCGATGATCCGCAGACACCTGCCGTGGCGTTTGCGCGACTTGGCGTCTTCGCGCCCGATGATCGCCGTGCTCTGGTCGATCTGTTGGTGACCCGCCCGAGCTATGCATCGGCCCTGCTCGATGCGGTGGAGTCTGGACGCCTGAGGAGAGATGAGGTGTCGGCCTTCCATGCCAGGCAGATGGCTGACTTTGGTGATCCGCAGCTCACACAGCGGCTCGTTGCTGTATGGGGAGAGGTTCGTCAAACCAGTGCCGACCGAAAAGAGTTGGCAGAGCAGCTGCGAACCAGGCTCTCTGGGGAGTCGTTGGCGGCTGCGGATCGCTCGCGAGGCCGTGGCCTGTTTGCTCGCGACTGCACCAGCTGTCATGTGCTCTTTGGAGAGGGGAGAACGCTCGGGCCAGACCTGACCGGCTCCAATCGGGGCAACCTCGACTACCTGCTGGAGAACATCGTCGATCCAAGCGCCAGCGTTGGCGAGGGCTTTCGCGCGGTCACGTTCCTGCTGGCTGACGGTCGCTCATTGACCGGTGTGATCAGTGAGTCAGACGACCGCACGCTGACAGTCCGTACAGCCAGCGAAACGGTGGTTCTCGATCGTCGCGAAATCGATGAGCAGGTCGTGCAGTCCAAGAGCCTGATGCCCGATGGCCTGCTCGCGGCGTATCCCGAAAGCGATGTGCGTGACCTGATTGCATACCTGATGTCGCCGGAGCAGGTGCCGCTGCGGGAGGTAGCGGAGGCTGGTCCGGCCACGCGGTAGGCGGCTCTCGGTACGGTGTCTTCACTGCATGCTGATCGGTGTGATCACGATGTTGCGGTAGTCGACAGGTCCGTGGTCACCCTGGAGCATCAGTGGCCCGGGAGCACCTTCGTTGCTGTCGAGTGCGCCGCCAGTGACGCCTGGGATCTCTTGGCGATCGATGATCCGCTCTCCGTTGAGATGGATTGTGACCGTGCGACCGACGAGGCGGATCCGCATCTCCTGCCATTCGTCGTGTGGCTTGGCTGCATTCACACTCGGTGTGAGAAAGCCGTACACGCCACCGATGCGGTGGCTCTCCGGCCGTTCGCCAAAGCTGTCTTCGACCTGCACTTCATAGCGGCCGCGGAGGTAGATCCCGCTATTGCTGCCTTTGGGATATCGAAAGCTGAGTGTGAGCTCGAAGTCTTCAAAGGCGGACTCGGTGATCAGATTGTTGCCCGGCTGCACGTTAGAGAGCAGCCCATCGCGTGCCTGCCAGCCGTTGTCAGCCTCGGCAAACTGTGGCTTCCAGCCTGCCAGGCTCTTCCCGTCGAAGAGCACCACAGGCTTCCCGAGCACGGCGTCACCCGCTCGCTCGAGGTCTGGGGCTCGGGTCGCCCGCCAGCGGATGGTCTGGCCGTCATCGCCGTTGGTCTCGCCAGAGACGACCTCACCGTCGAGCGTCCCTTCATAGACCACGTTGCTCGTGCGTCGTTCCCACTGCGGTGGCACGACAAACCGGAAGTGTTTTCCATCAAACGAGATCTCACTCACTGGTCGAGCGCTGCCGAACTGCCCAACGTAGCGTCCCACGAGCGTGCGGTAGCCCGACTGCTGCACCTCAAACCACGAGGGGTACGGACCATCTGGACCATTGACGGTCACATCCCAACGTCCAAGGAGTGGCCCAGGCGAGGGGGCCTCCTCGGCAGCTGCGTTGGGCAGCGTGGTGAGTGTCATCAGAATCAGAGCCGCTAAGAGGTGTGTGCGCATGGGTTATTGGGTCAACAGAAACAGGCGATGCCTCGCTAGGCGAGCAGGTCGTGGATCACATGGCCGTGAACATCGGTGAGCCGGCGTTCAATCCCGTTATGGTAGAAGGTCAGCCGGGTGTGATCGAGTCCGAGCAGGTGCAGTGCCGTGGCGTGCAGGTCATAGCAATACGTTGGTGCATCCGCTGCAGTAAAGCCAAGTTCGTCACTGCTGCCATAGGCGGTTCCCCCGCGAATGCCACCTCCGGCAAGCCAGGCGGTAAACGCACCTGGGTTGTGGTCGCGGCCTTTGCCCTGGGCTGCTGGCTGCCGACCAAACTCCGTGGATCCGATCACGAGGGTGGTCTCCAGAAGACCGCGGTTCTTGAGATCGGCGAGGAGTGCAGCGGCGCCCGCATCGAGGATCGGCCCCCAGTAGCCATGATCGCGGGCGAGATCTTCATGCGAATCCCAGTTGGGACGGATCGGCTCGCTGGTCGTGTTTTCGGCGCCGCAGTAGATCTGCACAAACCGCACGCCCCGCTCAATCAGGCGGCGAGCCAGCAGACACTGCCGACCGAAGGGGCCCAGTGCGGGATCGTCAATGCTGTAGTGGCTGCAGGTGCGGGCTGATTCGCGGGTGAGATCGGTGGCCTCGGGTGCAGAGAGCTGGAGTCGCGCGGCCATTTCGTAGGCCGCGATCCGAGCAGCCAGCGCTGACTGGTCTGCCCGCTCGGCGAGGTGTCGTTGATTGAGCAGATCGAGAAAGGCACGTCCTGCCGGTTCACTGTCGCGAATGCCTACACGTTCCTGAGGTGGAAACAGATCCGCCAGCGGAGGTTTTCCGGCCGCGGTTTCGAGCATGGTGCCCTGGTGGACTGCGGGTAGAAAGCCGGCACCCCAGTTGATCGGACCGCCAGGTGGAAGGCCACGCTGGTCAGGCAGCACGACGAAGGCGGGCAGGTTGTCAGCTTCGCTGCCAAGTCCGTAGGTGATCCAGGCTCCCATGGAGGGAAAGCCTGGCAAGATGAAGCCGCTGTTCGCCATAAACATCGCTGGTCCATGCAGGGCGGTTTTGCTCTGCATCGAAAAGATGAAGGCCATGTCATCGACATGACCTGCCAGGCGTGGGAACAGATCACTGACCCAGCGGCCACAGTCTCCGTGCTGCCGAAACGGCCAGTAGCTTGGCTGACAGTTGCCAGGCTTCGAAGCAAAGAACTCCAGGTCACCGGTGGTATCGAAAGGCGTGCCAGCCCTGCGGGTGAGTTCGGGCTTGTAGTCAAAGGTGTCGACATGCGAGAGGCCACCCGGGCAGAAGATCTGAATCACGGCCTTTGCCGTGGCGGGAAACATCTCCGGCTTCGCCGCAAGCGGACGCAGTGCGGGGGGCTCTGCTGATGCAGCCTTCTCTCCTGCGAGCATGGCGGACAGTGCCATGCCAGCAAACCCACCGCCGAGCTGCCAGAGGGCATCGCGACGGCTAATCGATGGTGACAAACTCATTGGCATTGAGAAGCATCCGACAAAACTGTGTAAGACCTGCTTCGGAAAGCAACGCGACAGCGGCGTTGCGTTCAACTGGATCGGGCTGTCGTTGAAAGGCGAGCGCGAAGCCACGGCGGACCTGGTCTTCGGGCGTGTCTGCCTCGTTGGCCAGCCGCGTGGCGAAGTGTTCTGCCTGCCGTAAAAGGAAGTCGTTGTTGAGCAGGGCGAGCGACTGCAGTGGTGTGGTGGTCTCCAGCCGTACCGGAGTGAGGTTGGCCGGATTGGGGCAGTCGAGGGTGGTCAGCAGCTGCGACGGTGTGCTCCGCACGATGAAACGGTAGATCGTCCGCCGCCAGAGTTCGGGAGCATCGGCGGTGAGGTAGGTGTAGACCGGGGCGTAGGCCTCTTCGTAGTCGAAGTCGCGATAGCCCGGGCCAAACATCTCAGTGTTCAGGCAGCCGCTGACGGCGAGCGTGGCATCGCGGAGGCTTTCCGCATCAACACGCCGGGGATTCTGCCGCCAAAGCAGGCGATTGTCGGCGTCGTGGCGACGTGCCTTTTCTGTGAGGAGAACGCCATGACTCTGCTGCCGGTAGGCTGCGCTGGTGCAGATCAGGCGGTGGAGATGCTTGAGCGACCAGTCGTGCGCCACGAGTTCGGCAGCGAGCCAGTCAAGAAGTTCGGGATGACTGGGCCTGCTGCCACCAAGGCCGAAGTCACTTGGCGTATCGACCAGTCCTTTGCCAAAGTGAGACTGCCAGAGCCGGTTCACGATCACCCGAGCAGTCAGTGGATGGCTGGGGCTGGTCACCCAGTTGGCAAATGCGAGTCGCCGCTGAGCATCACTGGCATCACCACTGACGATGTTGCTGCTGACTCCCGAGAGGCATTCCAGAGCCGCCGGTGCGACCGACTCGGCGGGCGTTTCGGGATTGCCACGCGTGAGCCGATGGATGGTGGCCGGCTCTTGGGGAACCGGTCCGTAGAAGGTGGCAGGGGGAGCGATCGCACGTCGCTGTTGCTCCAGCTCGTGGAGCCGCTGTTGTGCGATGGCGAGGGCAGCGCGGTCTTCGGCAGTGGCGTCAGCTGGTGTGCCCTCAATGCGAGCATCGGCAAAGAAGATCTGGTCGTGGGAGATCCCGTTGCCGGCGTCGGTGGAGATCAGGGTTAGGTAACGGCTTTCAGGGGCCAGGGGAATCTCGAGAGAGACGCCACCATCGTCACGGCCAAGCCGGCCGCTGGCGGTCACGCGGCCGTCAACGGCAATGGTGTAGTCAGCACCATCGACAGGTGTTTTCCCGCCGTAGCCAACGATGCAGCGAAACACTGGGTCGCTCATCGCGGTTGTGGCACGGATCGCTGTGAGATCGAACGTGATCCCGGCGTTGGCATGCAGTCCGAGGAGGGTGTGGCCGTCCGTGGCATAGTCGACGCCGTCGAGCGTGGTCGCATGCTGACTGTTGACTGGTCCATGACGAATCGCATCCCAGGCTGCGCTCGAGGTCGCTGCAATGCCTGGCACGGTGAGACCGTCGGTGGTGACAGGAACGGGGCCTGGGCCCGTTGGCACAAACACTGCGGCAATCAGAGGATGGGCAACCGCGACAGGTGTGTTGGGTGTCACGCCTTCCAAGAATCCCATGGGGGAAGCCTCTAGCAGCGTGCCGGTGAGCGGATGGAGGCCCGCCCCGGCCGTACCGGTTGCATACCCATCTCCTCCCCCGACGATGTCGGCGAGATCAAGGCCTCGCCCCGTGAGCCTGCCGATGGTGGCTCGCGTCTCAGCGACTGCCGTCGCGAGCCGTTTTTTCTCAGCCGCGTGGTGGGCGTCGGCTGCCGGGCTCGCAGACCGTTCGCCGCGGGTCACTCCTGAGAAGATGGCTGTGATCGCGTAGTACTCCCGCTGGGAGATCGGATCGAGCTTGTGATCGTGGCAGCGAGCGCAGTTGATCGTGACGCCACAGGCGGCTGTCATCACCTGGGTGATCAGGTCATCGAGATCGTCGGCACGTGCCTGACGGCGAAGCACACCACTCTTCGTCTCCACCTGCCCCACAAAGTCCCAGGGGCCAGCAGCCAGAAAGCCAGTGGCAATCGTGAACTGCGGATCATCGGGTGCGATCACATCGCCAGCAATCTGCCGACGGAGAAACGCATCGTAGGGTAGGTCGTCGTTGAAGGCGTTGATCAGCCAGTCGCGATACCGCCAGGCAGTTTCACGGATCTGGTCACGCTCAAAGCCGTGGGTGTCGGCGTAGTGAGCGATGTCGAGCCAGTGACGGGCCTGCCTTTCGCCGTAGTGGGGTGAGGCGAGCAGTTCATTGAGGAGCTGTTCGTACGCATCGGGGCGTGTGTCTTCCTCAAACGCCGCCACTGCTACAGGGTGTGGTGGAAGCCCGAGCAGATCGAAGGAGAGCCTGCGAATCAGCGTGCGGCGGTCAGCCTCGGGAGCCTGCTCAAGCCCGGCATCGTGAAGCGAGGCCGCGAGAAAGAGGTCAATCGGATGAGCCGATCTGCTCGCTGGCGTCGCGGCAGGAAGTGCTGGGCGAACGACAGGCTGCCAGGCCCAGTGCTCGAGCCGAGGGTCATGCTCAGCTTCACGTGCCTGCCGATCCGTGTCACTCTCAGGCCATACCGCCCCCTGGTCAATCCACTGCTTCAGGAGGTCAATCTCAGAGGCAGGCAAGGGACCGTCTGGAGGCATTCTTTGTGTGTCGTCAGTGTGCATCACCCGTTGCATGAGAGGGCTGGTGGCTGCGTTGCCGGCGGTGATCACCGGTCCAAACTCACTCCCTTTGATGGCCCGATGGCGAACATCAAGCCGCAGGCGAGCCTCCTGCAGGTCACTGCCGTGGCAGTCACTGCAGCGGTCAATCAAGAGAGGACGGATATCCCGCTCAAAGTTGATATCCATGGCCACCGCGTGGCCACCGTCCACGATCACAGACCACACCAGCAGAGCGGAGAGACACAGCTGCGGCACGGAGTGCAGAGAAGTTGTCGAGCGGTGTGCTGTGGCAGTGGGCCAGGCCTGAGAGATCACAACGAACTCCTGCGTGGAGGGATGTGGCGGCATCAGACCCCACGTGAGGCCAGCACCGGCTCGATCACATGGCCATGCACATCGGTCAGGCGGCGCTCGAGGCCGTTGTTGTAGTAGGTGAGTTGGGTGTGGTTGAGGCCGAGGAGATGCAGGATCGTGGCGTGCAGGTCGTAGATCGTGGCCACATCCTCAACGGCCTTGTAGCCGAACTCGTCTGTGGCTCCGTGGTGAAACGCTCGCTTCACGCCAGCCCCAGCAAGCCAGACCGTGAAGCCCGACGGATTGTGATCACGTCCACTGGCTCCCTTTTGAAACGTTGGCATGCGGCCAAACTCGGTGACAAAGGCCACGAGGGTGTCTTCCAGCAGGCCGCGGTCTTTGAGGTCTTTCAGCAGGCCCGCCACCGGCTGATCGAGAACTGGGCCGTGGATCGAGTACTGGTCGACGAGGGTCTTGTGGCCATCCCAGTTGCCCACGCCTTCGCCCATCGCATAGGCACCATTAAAGAGCTGCACGAACCGCACGCCCTTCTCCACGAGTCGCCGGGCCAGGATGCAGTTCTGTGCGAAGCGAGCCTTGAGCGTGTTCTCAGCGTCGTCGGCGCCGTAGAGCGCGAGGGTGGAGGCCGTCTCGCTGGAGAGGTCGGTGACCTCAGCAGCGGAGAGCTGCATCTTCGCGGCCAGTTCGTAGGCGGCGATGCGGGCGGCGAGATCGGTGTCGGCAGGATGCTCGGCAAGGTGCTGGTCGTTGAGCATTGCCAGGAAGTCGCGGCTGGCCCGGTCCGCATCGGCAGAGATTGAGACTGGTCGGGCGAGGTTTGGGATCGGCCGGTCGGCCGACATCGGCGTGCCCTGAAAGACCGCGGGGAGAAAGGCCGACTGCCACTGACGAGGCC
>JADHNY010000027.1 GCA_016779265.1 Pirellulales bacterium
CGTTCAGATCTCCAAACACGACCTCTGCGATGTCCGCGAAGCCGACGGTGGTGCTCGGGCTCCCTCAACGTTGCGTGGGCTCCCTCAATGCAGTCGTGATCGTCGGCAGGAGAGGGAAGAGCGTGGCAGGCCAAGCAAGAGCCCATTGCCAGAACCTCTCAAAACCCAGAACCTCTCAAAACACCGAGAGGCAGGAGGTTTTTCACCTTCCTGCCTCTGACTGCCACTCTTTGCCGAAGTGGCGTAGCTCCCCGAGTAGGACTCGAACCTACAACCTAGCGGTTAACAGCCGCTCGCTCTACCATTGAGCTATCGGGGAAGAATGCCGGCATCATACCGAGCAAAACAGGCCGACGCTAGGCGTCCTCAGTGCCGTCAGGCAGGGCAGTTCAGGCCGTCAGGCAGGGCAGTTCAGGCCGTCAGGCCTGTCGCCAGAGTGTCCTGCCGTCTGAGTGCCATTGTGCAGGGTGCCATGCGCAGAGTGATATCGTGCAGGCGGCATCATGCCGGCCTGGCAGCGCCTGCGATGGGAGTGGGCGATGCCGCTGAAGATGGTCGCTAACGATGGCCGCTCAGGATGCGTCGGGCGGAGGATCAGCAGGCGGTGCGTCGAGGTCTTTCTCCAGCAGCACCGAGTTGCCGCGGTCGTTGTACTCGATCGTCGTCATGAAGCTTCGCATCAGCAGCAGGCCGCGGCCGCCAGGCATGTCGAGCCGGTCGTCGCGGGTGCAATCAGGGACCGTCTCCGGCTTGAAGCCCGGGCCCTCGTCCGTGACGCGAATCCGCACATGACGGGCTGAGACCTCACACGCCACATGCACCTTCTTCGCGGGATCAAGCTGATTGCCGTGGAGGATCGCGTTGACGATCGCCTCTTCGGCCGCCAGGTGCACGCCAAAGATGTCAGACTGCTCCCAGCCAAAGCTGCCGAGTTGAGCCAGAAGCTCATCGAGCACAACGCGGCTCGCTCCCCTCTCGCTGGGGAGTTCGAAGTCGTGTTGCCAGCCCTGTGTTTCTTGACTCATCGCTGCCGGGTGCCTGCCTCTTTCGGCCGTTTGGTCGTTTCCGTGGTCGCTGAGTGGACGATCTTAAAATGCAGCTAACGCGTCTTCTTCACTGCTGCGAATATCAAACACGCGGTTGAGTTTTGTGACTTCAAAGACCTCAAGAATCTCAGGGCAGATATTGCTGAGCTTCAGCCGGCCCTGCCGCCCCTTCACCTTGCGGTCAAGCGTGATCAGTTTGCCAAGGGCAGCACTGCCGAGAAACTCGACGCCCTCGAAGTTCAGCAGGATCGCCTTGCGGTTATCGAGGTCAATCAGGCCAAAGAGCTCCGTGCCAAACTCCTCGATCATCGATTCGTCGAGGATTTTCTTGTCCTGAAACCGCACAAGGGTCACGTCACCCGTCTTGGAGACATCGATCCGGCGGTACTGAGACATCGTGCCTACTCTCTCGCTAACAAATGTCGCCGGCAAAGCCCGTGAGCCCCGGCAGGTATCCTGCGGGTTGAGCCGGTGGGCGGCTCGCGGCTGCCCGGAGAACTCCCTGAAACCGAGGGTGTAGGGTACCGCCTGATCGACTTGTTTGCCACGACAACCGGGGTGGCTCCACATGGTCGCCATGCGAATCAGACTGCCGCAGCCGCGGCCGGCACAGGTGGCTCTGCCAGTTTGGCAGAAGGGAAGCGGTTCAGGATTGCCGGAAAGCCGCTGCTACGGGAAAAAAACGTGTGTCACGGTTTAGGCGCGCCACTTGCAGTATGTGTGCCCAACGAGGTCGGGGATGCCGGCCTGGCACCCGGAGCGTCTGCGTTTTGCGCGGCTGCGGGAAGGGATGTCGCTGAAGTGTGTGCCATGCGGAGCTGTCCTGGCATGTCATTTCAGCGAGTTGTGTGGCCATGGATCTGGCTTGAGCCAAGTTTTCGACCGTTTCGAGCCCCCCTCACGAGAGAAAAGAAGAGGACTATCGAGCATGTCAGCAACCGCAAAAAAGCCTGCCAAGAAGGCGGCGGCCGCCAAACTGATCCCCCTGGGTGACCGCGTGGTCGTGGAGCGGGAAGCCAGCGAGCAGAAGACCTCCGGCGGCATCCTGCTGCCCGATTCCGCAAAGGACAAGCCAGCCCGTGGCACTGTGGTGAGCGTGGGCGAGGGCAAACTCGACGACAAGGGTGTTCGTCATGCCCTGCAGGTGAAGCCTGGCGATCGTGTCGTGTTCACCAGCTACGCCGGCGAGCCATTCAAGATCGGTGATGACGAACTACTGCTGATGCGCGAGGACGACATCCTGGCGGTACTCGGCTAGTCCGCCGGTTTCCCGGCAAACCCAACCGTAAATCAATCATTCCAGCGAAGAGGAGAAACGATCCATGGCCAAAATGATGGCATTCGATCAGGAAGCTCGTGAGGCGATGCGACGCGGTGTTGCGAAGCTCGCCCGGGCGGTGAAGGTGACCCTCGGCCCGAAGGGTCGCAACGTGATCCTTCAGAAAAGCTTTGGCTCGCCCACGGTCACCAAGGACGGCGTGAGCGTCGCCAAGGAGATCGACCTTGAGGACGTCTACGAGAACATGGGCGCCCGCATGGTGCGGGAAGTCGCGAGCAAAACCAGCGATGTTGCTGGTGACGGCACGACCACGGCGACCGTGCTCGCGGAAGCTGTCTTCAACGAAGGCCTGCGTGCAGTCGTCTCGGGTGTGAACCCTGTGCAGATGAAGGCTGGTATTGAGAAGGCCGTTGAAGCAATCACCGGCAAACTCAAGGAGATGTCGATTCCGATCAAGGGCAAGAAGGAAATGGCCCAGGTCGGTGCGATTGCCGCCAACAACGACAAGGAAATCGGCACGCTCCTCGCTGAAGCGATGGAGAAGGTCGGCAAGGATGGCGTGATTACCGTCGACGAAGGCAAGAGCCTGCAGACGGAAGTCGAGTGGGTCGAAGGTATGCAGTTTGACCGCGGCTATCTTTCCCCCTACTTCGTCACCGACCCGCAGCAGATGCAGTGTGTCCTCGAGGACTGCTACATCCTCGTGTACGAGAAGAAGATCTCGACGATCAAGGACATCGTGCCGCTACTTGAGGCTGTCGTGAACTCCGGCAAGCCACTGCTTATCGTCTCCGAAGAGGTTGACGGCGAGGCTCTGGCCACGCTGGTGATCAACCGGCTGCGTGGCACCTTCCAGGTGTCGGCAGTGAAGGCTCCCGGCTATGGCGATCGTCGCAAGGCGATGCTTGAGGACATCGCGATCCTCACCGGTGCCACTGCTGTGTTTGAGAACCTGGGCATGAAGCTCGAGAGCCTTGGGCTGGCTGAGCTGGGTCGTGCCAAGAAGGTGATCATCGACAAGGACAACACGACGATCATCGAAGGTGCTGGCAAGACTGCCGACATCAAGGCCCGGATCGACCAGATCCGTCGTGAGATCGAGAACTCGACGAGTGATTACGACCGCGAGAAGCTCGAAGAGCGGCTGGCCAAGCTCTCCGGTGGCGTTGCCAAGATCAATGTTGGTGCTGCGACCGAGAGCGAGATGAAGGAGAAGAAGGCACGCGTCGAAGATGCGCTGCATGCCACCCGTGCGGCTGTTGAGGAAGGCATCCTTCCTGGCGGTGGCGTGGCACTGCTGCGTGCGAGCTCACTGGTGAAGGCGAAGGGCCTCTCCGACGACGAGCAGGTCGGCTTCAACATCGTCGTGCGGGCCTGCCGTGCTCCGGTGACGATGATCTCAGCGAATGCTGGTCAGGACGGCTCGATTGTCTGTGAGAAGGTGCTCGAGGGTGAGGGCAACTTCGGCTACAACGCCGGAACCGACGCCTATGAGGACCTGGTCAAGGCCGGCGTGATCGACCCGACGAAGGTCACGCGGACGGCTCTGCAGAACGCGACGAGCGTGTCGACTCTGCTGCTGACGAGCGATGCCCTCATCGCCGAGAAGCCAAAGGACTCCAAGGGCAAGGGTGGAGCCGGCACCGGCGGCGACTACGACATGTACTGATGCCGAAGGCATCAGTACGAAATGTCGCTTCGCGACGGGGACATGTCCTGATGCCGAAGGGGATCAGTACGAAATGTCACTTCGCGACGGGGACATGTACTGATGCCGATGGCGTGAGTACAGCATGTCGCTTTGCGACAGTGACATGTCCTGATGCCGATGGTGATCAGATGAGTAACGAGACAGGGGCGGCCTTTGGGCCGCCCTTGTTTTTTTAGTTCGTCTGTGTCGGCCGCAGCCCCTCGAGGAAGGTCTGCCAGAGATCCGGCTCAAAGACGCTGCGGATCTCTCGGCGGAAGGCAGCGGTCAGCTGGACTTCGTCGTCAAAGCATTCTTCGAAGCAGGTTCGGAGGGTGGCAAGATCGTCTTCGGCGTAGCTGTCGAAGTAGCACTTCGGCCAGATGTTTTGCTGGTTCACACTTCGGAGTGTCTGAAGTAAATCGGGGACACTCGGCGTTGCCTCGGCAAGCCCCTCGCAGAGCCGATCCACCTCTGTCGATTCGATTCGCGCCTTGGCAACGAAGCGATCTTCATGCACGAGATAACGGCGGCTGCCTCGTCGCTCAACATGGCGGTACTGCATCAGTGCCTCACGGACGGCGGCGTGGTCACCGCGAGCTTCCGAGAGCTGGTCGAGCAGACGACCACCTTTCTCGAGCATCTCAGGAAGCGCGTAGAACTCATTACTGCTGCGAAGGCGTTGGATGTGTTCGAGGCCTGAGCAAAAGCGTTCGAAGGCGTCGCGGGTGCTCCCCACGATAAACGGATCGCATGCGAGCAGCTTCTCGTAATGTGGAGCACGGAAATGGCCTGAGAGAAGACGTACCTCGCCAGGCAGGTTCTCGAGCGGCTCAAGATCTGTGTAGGGAATACGCACGCCGTAGAGCAGCATCTGTGAAGCAGGAACGTTCACCGACGTCAGATACCGCATCAGCACACCCGTGATCGAGGTGCCAGCGGTCTTCGGCACATGCGCGAAAACGATCATCTCGAACAGCCGGCCGTGGGAGCGTCGTGGAAAGGTCTCGCCACGCTCGATGCGGGCCTGAGAACTGCCTGGAATCTCGGGTTGTAGCAGTTGAAGCCGGGTGGTGAGAATGCCATCCTGGCGCCAAAAACATAGGCTTTTTTTCATGCTCGCCCTCGTCACAACTCCGCGATTTGTGCTGCTGGTGAACCTCGTCTCACGACAGGTCACGGTGCTGGAAGAAGGGCGGCAGGAGTATTACGGGGCGACCTGGCGACCTGATGGTGAGCAGCTGATTCTCTCGCACAGCGGTCTCGAGAACGAGTCGCTCGTTGATCTCGCCAGTTACGCCCGCTCCGAGGTGGGCTGGATCTCGGAAGGGGACGCCCACAGCGGTCGCTTTCTCTCGCAGCCGCACCAAATTCTCTGTGCTCCCGACGGCCGCGTAATCTGCACCAACACCGGTCGCAACAGCCTCGTGGTGATCGATAGTGAACGGCCAGGGTACTTCCAGGAAGCACGGCTGCATTCGGATCGTTGGGATCGACTTGAGCCCCAGGCTGCGACCGGGCTTCATCTCAACTCTGTCTTCCTGCGGGACAATACGCTGACCGTACTTGCGCACGGCTTTGAGCATGGCTCGCAGCTGATCACGCTCGACTATCCCAGTCTGGAGCGTCGCGAGTCGGTCGTGATTCCCGGTGCGACGGGCATGCACAACTACTGCGTGACCGCTCGTGATGAGCGAATCTCCTGTGTTTCGTCACGGGGGATGCTGATCGATCCCCACTCGCTTCATGTCCACTGGAGGAGCGGCTCAGCCGGCTATCTTCGTGGCCTCGCTGTTGGCGGTGGCCGCGTGCTGGTAGGCAACAGCCCACAGGCAGGGCGGCATCTGCGTTCATCGGCGGTATCGGGACTGTGGGTGATTGATCGCGAGAGCTGGCGGGCAATCGACTACATCGTGCTGGGGCCTTACGGCGTTGTAAATGATGTGCGGCTTATCGATGTGGCAGATGAAGCACACCACGGGCATCCCTTCCGCGGCGGGCCCACGTTGCAAGAACGGGATGCCTGGCAGCAGGTGGTGACGACACGCCTATCGGGTTCCCGGCGGCTGACAGAACTTGTGGCGGAGGGACCATTCGATCTGGCCCTCGGAGGACCGCAGGTTTCAGATGATGGCTGGCTTTGTTCACCGGATGAGCTCTGCCTGATGCTGACACGCGACCAGCGGCCACAAGAACTACGGCTGCGGTACGACTTTCAGGATCAGCCCGAAGGCGGGCACTGTGGCGTCGTGGTTGGCTGTGGGGAAACTGTCCATGAGGCGAGCCCTTCGCAACGCGATGCGAACATGGATGTGATCGTGGCAACCCAATCGGGTGGCAACAGCGTGAGCCTCGCCCACTGGCAGCATGATGGCAGCGGCTGGAATCGGTTGGGGATTCTCGCAGAAGTCGCGGGTCTCAGCGGCATGCTTGCAGTTCGACGAGGCGATGATGACCTGGTGATCGAGGCCGGGCCGCAGCGAGAAGGCGTTGCAGTTCTTCCGCTCGAGCGTGTGCCCCACGCTGACCAGCGATGGGGTGTCCGCTGGCAGGCAACACGAGTGATGCCCGAGCATGCACCGCAGCAGGGCGAGGACTGATTGGTTCTCAATGGAGTCTGACGGATCAACGAGGCTGATGGAGCGGCTTGTGGAATCACATGTACGGCTGGCAGTGGTGAGCGATGGCTGTCACCTTCACCAGCAACGTTCCGCGATTGCGGCGACAGCAAGAGCATTTCGGCAGGGAACGCAAGCCCGTGGGACCCCCACCGAGGTCGTGCTGGTCGTGCCGATGGGGCATGAAGGTGATCGTGTGTTTGAAGAGGCAGACCTGCCTGTCCGTGGTTTTGCTTGGGAACTCCTCGATGGGGAGGCATCAGACCGAGCGACCTACTACGCGGGCCTGACCTCGATGCGTTCACTGGCGGGGCAACGTGGGAGCAGGTCGCTCGCAACGCATGCCGTTGTTGATGACGGGATCCGGCATCTCTGTGACTGTGACGCATGGATCTTGGCACAGGCCACAGCACCAGCGGCGGTGCTTCCACTGCGGCCGTTTCTTGTGATCGCAGATGCGTCGTTGCATCATGCGTCTGGCCAGCTCCCAGCGGAGTCTCTGCGGATCGCAGCAGAAAACCTCGCCGCGTCAGCTGGCGTGCTTGTGTTCAGCGAAGTGATGCGACAGGAAGTGGTGGACTTTTACGGAGTGCCCGACAGCCAGGTCCGGCTGCTGCCACCACTCAGTGCGTGGCAGGCGTGGGAGGACCAGCTGGAATACCAAATGGAGGAGCAACTCGAGACGGCTGTGCGAGTCGCCAGCGGTGTGCCGGAGCAGGGGCATGTCTGGTTTGTGGCAGACGCCAGCTCCACCGCGTCGCCGATGTTTCGTGAAGGCATGGAGGGGCTGGTGCAGGCGGCATGGTCTGGTGAGGATGAGCAGGTTTCGCTCGCGTACGGAGAGGCGATCGCCGAACTGCTGTGAAGACATACGGTATCTACATCGCCTATCCACCATGGACCCGGTTTGAGGGTGAAGGGCTGGGCCGCTTTCTGACGGCTTTCGTCCGTGGTGCCCATGAGTCGGGGCAGGCTCGATTTGTGATTGCCTGCCCGGGCTGGACTCGCCCAGGGCTCGAACATCTCTTTCGCCGCAGTGGGATTCCAGAAGATGCTGTGGAGTTTCTCACGCCGCGAGGTGTGCCAGGCGTGATCCGCCTGGCCTCCCGTCGTGATCGCAAGAAGGATCAGTCGGAAACCCACCGGAAGCGTCCTCGGCGGCAGCGTTTCCCCCAGCTGCGCCAGACGGCGGCGATGGTCTTGGGTGGGCTGATGACAAGCCGTCATGTCGCCGTGATTCTGATGGTGACGCTCGCGTCGCTTCCGCTGGTGCTGCTGGGCGGACTCGCACAGGTCACAGGTCAAGGGCTCTCGCGACTGCTGCGGAAACCGGTCAAGACACTCGGCAGGTTGGCAGGCTCTGGAAAGCGGCGGTTACGTCGAGGACTCGAGAAGCTCTCGATGTCGCAGCTGATGTATGAGGCAGAGTTGCGAAACGTGCACCGGCTCCTCGAGGGCCGCCGTGATGTAACAGCCTGGTACTGTCCAACTGCTTTCTGGCCGAGTTTCAACCGTATTCGGGGGCCACGTGTGGTCTGCGTTCCGGATTTCGTCGTGTCCCTCGCCCCTGTGGCCTTCGCGCAGCTAGGGGGTGAGCCATTTCGTGAAACGATTGAAAAGATCGAGCGGGCGATTCGTGGCGGTGATCACTTCATTACCTACAGCCAGCACGTGAAGCATGACACGCTCGTCAAACGTTTTGGCGTCGAGGCAGATCGGGTGACGGTGGTGCCCCATGGCGCCAACACGCTCGACAACGTTCTCGTGGCGGCAGCGAAAGGACGGGATATCGATCTCGTGTCGGCGGAGTTTCTCGCTTCAGCGCTTCAGAAAGCAGAGGCGATTGACGGCCGACTGCCTGTCGTCCGTCGGGATTCTCCAGGTCGATATCTCTTCTATGCCAGTCAGCTACGTCCACATAAAAATGTTGCCACGCTGCTGAAGGCATTTCGCTGGCTGCTGGACGAAGGGCATCTCACTCACCGTCTTGTCATGACCTGCTCCCCGTCGATGTCGGTCAAGATTCAGGAACTCGTCAAGCAACTGTCGTTGCACGATGACGTGCTGTTTCTTGTTCGGCTAACAGAGGAAGAGCTTGCCGCGTGCTATCGGCATGCTGAGCTGGCGGTCAACCCAACCCTCAGTGAAGGGGCCTGCCCATTCACGTTTACCGAAGCCTTGTCCGTCGATACGCCTGTGGTCATGTCACGAATTCCGGTGACAGAAGAAGTGCTCTGTGAACGGCAACTGCAGGCTGCCATGCTTTTTGATCCCTACGACTGGCGGGATATGGCTCGAGGTATTCGGCAGGGCATTGAGAACCGCGAGGAGCTGCTGGCGAAACAGCAAGCGGTCTATCAGATGCTCTCAACGCGTACGTGGCGAGAAGTCAGTTCCGATACGATCCGGGCCCTGGATCGCGCAGCCGGGGAAGCAGCATCGCTGCCGCCACAGCAGCAGCAGCGGCGACCGGCCTAGTAAGAGGGATGACGATCGTGAGCCTAAAGGGCCGCGGATTGCCGGGCGGCATGACGAAGAAACACCGACCGCCGGCGATCCGGGCAGCCTACGCCGGCAGCACACCGAAATACACACCGAGATGGGAATGCAAACACGATGACGACGAGTACTGCGACGCAGATGTCCTATCTGTTTAAGCGGGTGACGCCGCGAGTAGGCCAGGAAGGCCTCTGGGATGCTGCGAGTGGAGAGAACTATCGGCAGGTCATTGAGTCGTACGCGGTCGTCGGCTGGCGGTTTGTGCAGGCGATTCCTGCGGGGGGTGGGCTCGCCGACGAGGCGGCAGGGTTTGATCTCGTCTTCGAGCGAACGCAGCAGTATCCGCCGCTGGTGTTCACGCATATTCCGAAGACGGGCGGCACATCTGTCACCAAGATTCTTGCCACCTATCTGCAGGAGGTGGTGAAGGCTCCACCGGCAGCAGTGCTGCAGTATGGAGTGAAGGTGCCCTATTCGGATCTGCGGCCACTGCGGATGCTGCACCGTCAGGTGCGACTGGCCAGTGGACACTTTGGCTTCGATCACCTGCAACTGCTCTTGCGTGAAGATCCGTTCGTCCTGGTGACGGTGCGGGATCCATTTGAAAGGCTGCTGTCGATCCTCGACCACGAGTACCGAGTGGGCCGTGTTGTCAGCCCTGAGGAAACGGAACAGCGAAAGGCTTACGCAGCCAACATGGTCCGACTGATCGAGGGACTCAAGCAGACCAGCTCACAAGAGGTGATGCGTGAGCTCCTCACCGAGCTCCGCGGCGTTTCGATTCCGACGGTTGACTATGTCACCTACGCAGGCAACTGCGTGGCGACCGCTCGGCTCGAGAACAGTGAGATCGATGCATTCGGGCAGAAGCTGGAAGGCACCGTCGGCGACCAGACGAGTCCACTTGGGCTCTCAGGCGTCCGCGAGAATACGAGCCCTTCACGGCTGTTTGCGACTGCGGATGCCGCATTCATGGCAACGTTGAGGGCAGCCTTTGAGGAGGTGTTTGCTGAAGAGTGCAGCTATGTGGCCGGCCTCCGCGCGAACGTGCCGAGCGTGTTTGAAGACGGGCTCTGGGAGCGGCTGCTCTCTGCGATCTGGCGACGGCCGCCTGGAATGGCGGCGGAAGCTGCCGCGGCTGCCTCAAACGAACTCGCCACGCGAGTGCCTGCGGATAGGGCGTAACTCACCCATCGGTCCGAGGCGGCCACTGCTTGCCGACGAGTTCGCAGCACTTCCTCTGGCAAGCATTGCCTCTGATAAGCACTGCCGAGCCGCACGCGAGCCCTGCTTACGTCTGAGCTGGCTTAGAAGTTGGCAAAGAACAAGTCTCGGCTCTCGACCGTGGGAGCGATACTCTGGAAGCCCCATTTCGTTGTGGTCATCAACGCTCCGTCGTTGATCTTGGCTACCCAGAGTCGACCGCGTGCAAGTTCTGATGAGGTGGCAACGCGGCCGATCAGGTCGTCTCTGCCATCGCCGTCGGCATCGCCGGCGATGATGGCCGTCCAGGTGACATTCGGATTCCAGTAGCCGATGTGGCTGTTGCTTCGCAGCCCATCGGTGCCGTCCGACATGAGTCCCCACCACTGTCCGATGTTGGTGCGGGCGATGATGTCGGTCTTGCCGTCACCATTGAAGTCCCCGACGTTGACGCTGTTCCAGGAAACCGCCGTCGACCAGCCGCCGATCAGCGTGTTCGTGAAGCCGAGAGAATCCGCGTTTGCGATCGCAGCCCACCATTGGCCTGCCGCGGTGCGGCCAGCGATGTCGGTCTTCCCATCACCGTTGAAGTCGCCAGAGACAATGTCACTCGTGAAGTTGAGCGTTGGTGACCAGAACCCCAGGTTCTTCGTTTCCCATCCGCCCCCTGCTTTGCTCACGAGGCCCACCCACTGTCCGGTGGTTGCCAGGCCAGCGATATCAGTCTTGCCGTCACCGTCGAAGTCGCCAGTCTCGATCGTGGTGAACTGGAGGTTGGGTGACCAGGCGCCCATCCGAGAGTTGCTAAAGCCGATGGTATCGGTTCTGGCCATGCCAGCCCACCACACACCGGTGGACGAGATGCCTGCCACATCAGTGCGGCCGTCACCATCAAAGTCGCCACTGACATACTTGGTGATGTTGAGCGATGGCTTCCAGTAGATCATGAAATCTGGAGCTGCAGCGGTGCCATCCCCTTCATTGATAGAAGACCACCACTGGCCGATGTTGGTACGACCGGCGAGATCCATCAGGCCATCGCCGTTGAAGTCGCCTTCGAGTACCGCATCCCATTCAATCGCAGTACTCCAGATGGCGAACGTCGACTGGGTGAACTCGCTGCCGTCACTCTTATTGAGCAGCCAGAGTCCGGTCGACGTGAAGCTCATCACGGACTCTGGCGTGGGAGCTGTGGTGCCGCCAGTCACATTTACATTGAAGGTTAGCTGTGCGGAGGCCGTGGCGTCGGCAACGCTGGTGGCTGTCACGGTGACCGTGGAAACGCCTGAGAACTGGCTAGGCGTGAGGACAAGATTGGTGCCCTCCATGGCAGCGGTGACGACATTGGGTGCGCTGCTCTGTACGGTGTAGGTGACTTCGGCGGCACGGTCGATCGAGGTGAACGTGAGAAAGTCATCTGGCCGCACAATGTTTTCGTTGTCAGCTGGTGCGTTCCAGAGCGGCAGCTCGTTGAGGGCAGCGTCGCCGTAGTAGTTGCTCGCGTCATACGTCTGAGCTTCGCCCATGGCGCCTACAGCATCCATGCCGTCGCCAAGCACGCGTCCGAAGGCAGTGAAGCCGCCGTTTTGGGCATCGAGGTTCGCGGAGTTGTCGCCCATGTTGAAGAACCACTGGCTTGTGGCACTGTCAGGGAGGCCACCGAGTTTGGCCATGGCGATGGTGCCACGGATGTTGGAGTTGCCGGGTTCATTGGCAACGGTGGGCCCTTCGCTGATTCGCGTTGGATTGCTACCGACCTGATCTGCAGGCAGTGTTGGCGCGTAGTAACCACCACCTTGGACCACAAAGTCCAGCACAGACCGATGGATCATCGAACCGTCGTAGCTACCGGCATCGACATACGAGAGAAAGTTGGCTGCGGTGAGCGGAGTGGTCCGCGTTCGCTCGGGGCCGGCTTTGTCAAAGAGTTCGATGTAGAACGTGTCGTTGCTGACAATGCTGTTGTTGGTGAACTGCACGACCGTTCCGGTGATCGTGGTCTCGTCAAAATGGTCAGCGAGGTCGATCTTGGTCGCCGCGTCACCGCTGTTGAGCGACTGGGCACCAATCGGGGAGAGCACATCGACCGCCAACAGAGCCCGTGACTCAAGCCGCTCGACTGATCCACAGCCAGCCACGGTGTTCCTACCAGACACAGTGTTCTTTCGACGGGCTCGCTGACGCCGGGCCTCGGCTACGGATGGACGTCGTGCACCACCACCGGACAGACCACGAGACAGCCTGGAGAAGGCAGAAAGCATTGAAAACCTCGTACAGGAATGCGTCGGCAGGTAGCGCCGTCACGGCGTATCCGCAGGAATAAGGTATGGTCTGCTACGATCAACCGCACATGAGAATACACGCCCCTTCGGGCAGTATTTTCTTTCCTACGGTTGCCGTCAACGAATTGTTCTCGGCTGAAACTGGGATTGAGAGGAGTGGGCCACCGTGAAGGTCGGTGTTTGGTGTGCCTACGGAAAGACCCTCTCGGTCAGTGATGGAATAGGCGTTTTTGCCCATAGTTTGGCGAAATACCTGGCTCGCTCGCCCCGTGTCAACGGGGTTGTGATGGCAATTCATGCGGGTGACGAGTCGCAGATGGAGGCGACCGTAGCAGCCGGCGGCGGATGCATACGGACAGTTTCGCTGAAAAGACTGCCCCCGGCGTCTCGCTGGCGGCGGAAAACGCTTCGCTGGAGGCATCGCTCCCAGAGTCGTCGCTATGAGAGCCTGGGAAGGTCGGGCGGAATGGGCGGTGTTGCTCGGTCCGAGCGGCTGAGAGCCCGTCTGGCAGCCACTGAGCTGGCGACGGATCGGTTACTGGCGAAACAGGCGGCGAGTGACCCGGGTGTCTTTGCGTCCCCCGCTGAAGGCGGCTGTGACATCTGGGTGCTGCCACATGTGTCGGTGGAGCGGAGCTTCAACGCGGCCACCGTCGTGCTGATCCATGACATGGTGCCACTTCGAGAGCCAGGCCTGCTCAAACCCCATGACGTCGCCTCATTTCGGCGGCGATCCCAGGTGGTGGCTGAGCGATCGACGCTGATTGGATGCATGTCGGAAGTGATTCGCGATGGGGACATCGTGGGCCTGTTGGGCTGCCCCGCGGAGAAGGTTCGAATCGTTGGGGCCGCGGTTCCAGATGACATCGGATTCCCGGACCTGCCAGTGCCCACGACATGTCGCCAGCAACCCGACCTGCCGGCAGGAGTGGCCGCTCCCTATCTGCTCTACCCGGCAGCGTTTCGTGGTTACAAGAATCACGAACTGCTCATTGAGGCCTTGTCCATTCTCGATCAACTCGGCGTGCCACCCTTGCAGCTGGTCTTTACGGGCGACACGCCACTCCCGAGCCACCTCCATGAACGGGCTGAGGCAGCAGGCCTCAGTCAGCGGGTTCTCGCGATCGGCCGCGTCGATCGTGACATGCTCGAGAGGCTCTACCGAGCCGCTGCAGCGACGGTTGTGCCTTCTCGTCATGAACAGGGATCATTTCCTGTGTTGGAGGCACTCGCCTGCGGCTGTCCGGTTGCGGTGTCCGACATTCCCAGCCTGCGGGAAGCGTTTGGTCCTCTCAACGACACGATCCCCTTCTTCGACCCAGGGTCTGCGAAGGCATGTGCAGAGGCTGTCGCGAGCCTTGTGAACAACGCGGAGGCCGTGCGACTCAGCCAGGCAGAGGGTTTTCAACGACTTCGCGGCCGTACCTGGCAGCAGGCAACCGATGAATGGATTGACGTGTTTGACGAGGCCATCGCGATGCATGCCGCCCTCCATAGCCGCACGTCACAGCCTGAGAAAGCAGTTCCCACGACCCCGGGATGAGCCAGCCAAGAGTCCGTGGCATAATTGGGTGTCTTTTAGGAGTGTGCAGAACTATGCCGAGTCCCAGCTGTCCTCTCGATGCCCGCAAGGCCGTCGACCTCTACTTCATGGAGCACCGCGCCAAGCTGCTCGATATTGCGGCGTTTCTTGACCGCCTCGATCGGGCTGCTGCAGGTGCCACAGATGATGTTCGCCTGCGGGCGATGCGGCAGGCGATCCCGCTTTTGATCGATGGTGAGGGAGACCGTGCCCGGCGGATTCTTGAACTCTTCAGCGATCACTCCGCAGAGCCGATTCCTGAGGCCCACACGCAGGCGGCAATTGGTGTTGATCCGCAGGGCGGCTACGAGGCCGCCGCCACTCCCCAAACAACGTGAGCATCATGGCCTACATCGATCCCCATATTCATATGGTCAGCCGCACCACCGACGACTATCGCCGCATGGCGGAGGCCGGCTGCGTCGCGATCACCGAGCCGGCATTCTGGGCCGGCTTTGACCGTTCAAGTCCGGCCGCTTTTGCGGACTACTTCCGTCAGCTGACACAGGTTGAGCCGCGACGGGCTGCGACCTACGGCATCGATCATTACTGCTGGCTCTGCATCAATCCCAAAGAAGCCGAAGACCCCGGCTTCGCCCGTGAGGTGATCTCGCTCGTGCCTGAGTTTCTCAAGGCCGACAACGTCCTGGGGATCGGGGAGATCGGGCTCAATAAGAACTCCAGGAATGAGATGATCATCCTCGAGGAGCAGATTGAGCTGGCCAGGCAGCATGGCCAGATGATTCTGGTGCACACGCCACACCTCGAAGACAAGCTCAAGGGTACCCGCCTGACGATGGATGCCCTGGCCAATGCCGGCATCGAGCCGGGACGTGTGCTGATCGATCATGTCGAGGAACACACGGTTGCCGAAGTGCTCGACCGAGGCTTCTGGGCGGGGATGACACTCTATCCCGACAGCAAGTGCACTCCCCAGCGAGCCGTCGACATCATTGAGTGCTATGGCAATGAGCGGATCTGGATCAACTCCGCCGGCGACTGGGGGCCGAGTGATCCGCTGAGTGTGCCCAAATGCCACTCTGAAATGCGAAGACGCGGCCACGCTCCTTCATTGGCAGAGAAGATCAGCCTGCACAACCCCGTGGCTTTTCTCAGCCAGAGTCCGGCGTTTACGCCGCCTTGCGGGGTTGGGCTGCCGGCTGCGTCGGCGTGAGCCGATGCACCTGGGCCGCAACACGCTTGCTGAGGTGTCCCTGGCCAATCTCACGAACACTGCTGCAGATCCTTAGCACTTCAGCATCACTGAGCTGTGGATAGGTCGGCAGCATGATGCCGAGTGCACCAAGCCGGTCGGTGACCGGCAGCACAGTCCGACGCTTCTTGGCGGATTGCCGGTAAGGAGGTAGTCGATGGATGGGAATGAACATCGGGCGGGAGTCAATACCCCGCTCAGCAAGCTCGCTGGCAAGATCATCCCGCCGACAGCCGAACTTTGCCGGATCGATCAGACAGGAGAACATCCACGGGGCGGTCTCAGCCCACGGGGCATCCTGACGGATGGCAACACCGGGCACGTCTGCGAGTTCTTCCGCGTAAAGCCGCAGGATGGCATTCCGGCGATCGATGATCGATTCACGGCGGTCCATCTGACCGCAGAGAATCGCTGCAGCCACATTGGTCAGCCGGTAGTTAAAGCCGACGATCGGAAAGTGGTACCGCTTCTCGGGGTCCATTCCTTGGCCGCGTAACAGGGCCATGCGATGCCTCAGCGACTCATCGTTGCAGGTCACGGCACCACCTTCACCGGCAGTGAGAATCTTGTTGCCAAAAAAGGAAAACGTGCCGGCCGTTCCCAGGCTGCCGCAGAGCCGACCTTTGTAGCGAGCGAAGGTGGCTTCGGCAGCGTCTTCGACGACCCACAGACCATGCGTGACCGCGAGCTGCATGATCGGATCCATATCGGCCGGATGGCCGAGCAGGTGGACCGGAATAATGCCTTTTGTCTTGGGAGTGATCGCCGCTTCGATCGCAGTCGGATCGAGACACCAGGTGGCAGGATCGATATCCACGAAGACTGGCTCCGCCCCGCAGTAGCGGACGGCGTTCGCTGTGGCGATGTAGGTCATCGAAGGCACGATGACCTCATCCCCTTGGCCGAGCCCCAAGGCTGCGAGCGCCAGGTGCAGGGCCGTCGTTCCGCTGGTCGTGCCGAGAGCGAAGTTCGTTCCCGATGCCTCCGCAAACTCGCTTTCAAAGCGGTCGAGAAACGCGCCGGTGGAGGAGATCCAGGTGCTGGCGACGGCCTCAGTGGCATACCGCGTCTCAAGGTCTGAGAGATCAGGCATCGAGACCGGAATAAACGAGGGTTTCATGCGGACGATTCCAGCGGTGTTTAGGCAGCGTGTGGACGGGTCGACCAGGAGTTCTCGACAGGAAGCCGAGCGCGGGTTGCCAGGTGGGCGATTCCCAACCATTCGGCTTCGCCGTGTGGTGTGAACGTGTAGCCGAGTGACTCATACAAGCCGACAGCGGCCTGGTTGTGTCGGTAGACCTTCAGCCTCACCTGTTCTGCACCACGTCCAATCGCGACGCGATGGAGGTGCTGCATGAACTGTCGGGCGATCCCGCGGCCGCGATGCTCTGGATGCACGGCGATCCCGAGGCTCGGCACCTCAAATCCTTCAGACCAGCCACGCAGCATGCCGTAGGCAACGACGCTGCCTGCCGTCTGATCAACCACGGCGTGGTACTCATCACGGTTGGCCAGCACGGTGTGGTGACAGCTGTGCTGCTCGGTCAGTGAGACGGCAGTTTCAGCAGTCAGCGGATGGGGATGGAACAGCCGGTAGTCGTGGTGTTCGCACAGCGCGGCAAACAACGCCGCCAGGCCGGCAGTGTCTGCGGAGGTGATCCGCCGGCACTGCAAGGCTCCGTCGTGGCTCGTGGTCACAAGCATGGCTCTGGAAGCCGTGGGGCACACGGCTTGCTGAGAAGATGGACGCTTCCAGGAAGGCTGGGGACTGTAGCGGCCTTGCCTGGGGCGTCGCCAGAGCGGTTTTAGCCGTAGTTCAGACAAAAAAACCGAGCCCGTCCACTCTTGCGAGGGGCTACTTCTTCTTCGTCAGCTGATCCAGCGACACAAAGCCGTCGGCCCCAGCAGGGACGTCGGACTGGATCCCGGCACAGGGGGGCGCCCAGAGCCGCTTCCAGAGCGAACGGCTCAGCCACACTGCCGCCGCTGTCACCACCGTAAGGGCGATCAGGTTTTGAACGGTGGTGTTCATAGAACGATCAACGCGGGTGCGTTAGAGCAGCGCAGTGCCAAGTTGATAGGTCAGCAGGGCTCCAATCCAGGCGAGCCCTGTCATGTAGCTGAAGGTGACCAGCGGCCAGACCCAGCTGCCAGTTTCCTTGCCGATGACCACCAGCGTGCTCGCACACTGGGCACACAGAGCAAAGAACACCATGATCGACAGCGCCACCGGCAGCGTGAAGACAGGACGGTTGGAGCCATCCCAGGTGGCAGCCCGCAGCCGCCGAATGAGCATGTTGGAGCCTTCCTCCTCACCGGGGTCGACCTCGCCGAGGTTGTAGATCACCCCGAGGGTGCCGAGCACTACCTCACGGGCGGGAAAACTTGCGATGGCTGCACAGCCGATTCGCCAGTCCCAGCCGAGTGGACGGACCACTGGCTCGATCAGTCGGCCAGCCCTACCGAGAAAACTCTGTCGACTCGCTGCACCGCGTCGGGCGGCTTCCAGTCCCTCCTCGGTGTTGAGCAAGGTGAGCTGGTCAGTGAGCTCCTCACGGAGGTCCGCAGCCGCCGCACTCGTATCGTCGGCGAGGCTCTCAACCCGCTCTGTGAGTGACACCTTCTCGCGAGCTACCTCGGCATCAATCGCTTCGATGCTGTAGGGGTAACTCGCCAGCGCCCAGACAACGATGCTGACGGCCACGATCAGCGTGCCGGCGGCGGAGAGGAATGACCAGCAGGCCTCCCGTACCCGCTCCAGCACCACCATGAGCTGTGGCCACCGCCAGCCAGGAAGTTCCATCACAAACGGCTGAGGCGGACCACGAAACACCGTGCGGGAGAGAATCGCCGCCACGATCGCTGCCACCACCACGCCGAGGGCATACATGCTCGCCAGCACGACCGCCTGCAGCCGCAGCCAGGGAAGACCAGCCACCGGCGTGTTAGGGACGAAGGCTGCGGTGAGTAGGACGTACACCGGGAGTCGCGCGGAGCAGCTCATCAGTGGGGCCACCAGGATCGTTACCAGGCGGTCACGCCGGTTCTCAATCGTGCGGGTCGCCATGATGCCAGGAATCGCACAGGCAAAGCTCGAGAGCAGCGGAATAAACGACCGGCCACTGAGCCCGACGCCAACGAGCAGTCGGTCCATCAGGTAGGCCGCTCGGGCGAGGTAGCCGCAGCCTTCCAGGATCGAGACAAAGAGAAACAGCATGGCGATCTGCGGCAAAAAGACCACGACGCCCCCGACACCCGCAACGACGCCATCGACCAGCAGCGACCGGACGGCACCTTCGGGAAGACGTGCCTGCAGAAATCCAGCCACGGAGTCGACCGCCCCTGAGAACAGGTCCATGATCGGAGCAGCGGCCCAGAAGATTGACGAGAAGACGGTCAGCATCACCGCAATGAACACAAACGTGCCGGCCACCCGGTGGGTGAGCACCGCATCGATCCGCTCCTCGAGAGACCAGCGTGTCGTCGGGGTCTGTTTCACGACACCGTCGAGGAGCTGCTCGATCCAGCGGTAGCGAGCCATCGCCTCAAGCGCCGCAGGGGAATGGCCGTTGGGGTCGTCGATCTGCTCGGGGTGGATGGTGGGTGCTGCTGGTGGCGACTGTTTCGTTGTGGCCACGATCGCGTCTGCGAGGGGGGCGAGGCCATCCCGCTGTGGGGCAATCACTGGAATGACTGGGCAGCCGAGCCGGGATGCAAGCGTTGCATGGTCAACCGAGATGCCGCGGTCGGCTGCGAGGTCAACGAGCGTGAGGGCGACGACCACAGGGAGTCCCAGGGCCAACGCTTGGCTGACGAGGTAGCAGTTGCGTTCGAGACTCGTTGCGTCGGCCAGCACCACCACGCAGTCGATCTTTGGACTTCCCTCCTGACGACCCTCGAGCACGGCCATCGCGACATCTTCGTCGGGGCTGCGGGGAATCAGGCTGTAGATGCCAGGCAGGTCGATCAGCTCGATGCGGCTGCTCTGGTGGGTGAACTGTCCCCGCTTCTCCTCAACGGTAACACCGGGGTAGTTGCCAACCCGTGTGGGAATGCCGGCGAGGGCAGTGAAGAGCGTGCTCTTCCCGGTGTTGGGATTGCCGAGGAGCGCGACAACCAGCGGTGTCTCCTGCCCATCGACGCTTGTGGTGTTGGTGGGTGGATCTAGCTGAGATGGCATCTCAGACCCCAGCGAGTGCGACCTGGGCGGTCTCAACGACCTCCACCTCAATGCGGGCAGCTTCCCGTCGACGGATCGAGAGACGGTAGCCACGAAGCTCAAGCTCGATGGGATCTCCTAGAGGGGCCATTCCCGCAACCCGCAGCGTCAGGCCGGGCGTGAGCCCCATCTCCAGCAGTCGGAGCGTGGCTGGATCGTCACCGACAACGCGAGTGACGCGAGCAGAAAAGCCCACGGGAACACGGTCAAGCGACGTCATGCAGGAGTCTCCAGTTGCCGCAGCCTCGACGGTCGACAATGCTTTTGAGAATGATTCTCAACAACAAGTTGAGTATAGATCCTGTTGGCGGCAAAGCAACGCCCGGCGACGACGTCTGAACCCGTCACGCTCGTCTCTTCCCCTCACAGGCGTTTTTTCCGATGAGCCCCGGTCTCTTTCTCTGCGGCACAGACACCGACGTTGGCAAAACGGCCATTGCGGTCGCGATTGTCCGCGACCTGGTTCGCCAGGGGGTGGCGGTGGGTGTCTGTAAGCCGGTCGCCAGCGGTGTTGGGCCGGACGGCGGTGACCCGCAGCGGTTGTGGGAGGCGGCGGGCTTTCCGGGCAGACTGGCCGAGGTCTGCCCGCAGGCGTTTGCTGCAGCTGTCGCCCCAGCACGAGCAGCGGCGGCGGAAGGTCGTGCGATCGACGACACGCTGCTGGTCGACGCGGTGACCGCCTGGCGAGCACGGAGCGAGTTTGTCGTGGTTGAGGGAGCAGGTGGGCTCTACTCACCGCTCTCGTCGCGGCTGCTCAATGCTGATCTCGCCCGCACGCTCGGCCTGCCACTGGTCGTCTGTGATGATGCTCGGCTCGGAGCGATTGGCCGTACGCTCGCTGTTGTCACGGCGGCGCGCTCCGAGGGGCATCCTCTTGCAGCGGTTGTGTTGTCGCAGGTGGCAGACCCAGGCGCTGCTGGCGAGGAGGATCCTCAGTCTCCCACGGCCATCGCCCTCAGCGGCCTTGAGGATCTGCGAGAGCGGTTAGCTCCGACGCCGGTGCTCTTCCTCCGCCACGGAGCTGAGCAGATTGAGCCTGCGATCGACTGGCAGCTGGCGGCCGGTGGGGCTGGTCTCCACTGAGAGGGTGATTCGCACCTGCCACGTTCCGTCCGGCTCCGGCTCCACAATCCAGTGTGGCATCACCACCACCGACTGGTGCACAGCTTCGAAGCCTCCTTCTGACTGGCTCACCGTTTCAATCGGAAACGTCCAGAACCCACCGGGTCGGGAGCAGGAGAGCAGACAGTCGAGACCCAGCCACGAGTCGACGAGGCCAAGGGCATCGGTGTCGCTGAGGTCGAGCGAACTGCCCAGGTGGCCGAGGACGCGACCTTCACGATCGTGGAAGTGGCGTCCTGCGGCGTCGGCTGGCATGCCGGCGAAGTTGAACTCGACCGCGAGATGATGCCGGCAGTCGGCTGGCAGATCTGTGAGCTGATAGACGATCTCGAGGGTCTGGGAGTCTGCTGCCAGCGAGAGGGTCTTCGTGAGTCCAAAGGGAATGCCCCAGGCGTTGCCTTGCTTGGAGAGCTGCAGCCGGACACGCTCAGGACTGGTGTCGAGTGTGGGGGTGTAGTGGCCTGCGGCGAAGTCACCCCGCTCCATGGCATCACCCGCGGCGACCGCGGCTGCAGTGACATCGAGGTCGTAGAAATGATCGATCAGACTCTTGCGGCGGAAGCGATCGTAGCGGACCCGCTGCTCAAGGCCCTCCTGCTTAAAGACGGCCTGCTGGGAGGCGTCGACGACGCTTCGGGCAGCGCCTGGACCGGCCAGCACCTGGGCGTGGTAGGCCTCGGGGCGACGGTCGAGGGTGGCCAGCAGATTGTGCTGGGCTGGCTTGCTGTCGAGCTCGTAGAGCATGCCGCCAAGATGTGGGGCGATCCAGCAGTCGAGGGCCTCGTTGGCCAGTCGAAACTCCGGTCGGCCGTCGAAGTTGAAGTCGGCAGAACTGGCCTCGACGCACGAGCCGTCCCGCTGGAGGGCTGCATCGGCAGCGAGATCAGCTGCGATCAGCTCCTCGTAGACCGCGTTGCGAAGATGTGGCAGGTAGATCCCGCCAAAGGCACCATGCCAGTAGCTGCAGTTGCACTGACCGCGGTAGAGGTGGTCGGTCGCCTCGGCGAGCCGCGAGGCGTCTGCATGGGATGATGGTGCACGCAGCGACGCGAGCCGATTGCTCACGGCCATCATGCGGGCATACATCTCCATTGCCTCTGGATAGCGGTGGCGAAAGTTCCGCCAGCTGCCTCCACGCAGAAAGCGGCCGAGTGAGGCAAAGTCGTCCTCTTCGCTGGCCCGCCGTCGGGCGAGTCGGCAGGCATCGGCATCCTCTGGAGAGAGCGCCCATTCGGTCATCTCCCGATAGCTGCACTCAGGCAGCCAGACTGTGCCCCCCGGAGTCACCTCAGCAGCCACCTCAGACGGCAGACGCATGCGAATCCAGTCGCTGTTTGCCTCTAGGAGTGTGAAGAACGTCTCAAGCCAGCCCTCTTCAAACACCGCCCGATGGGTGTCGGGCCAGACGCCAAACTTCTCACCATCGTCACCAAACACGGCAACCCCGCCGTCGCGATGTAGGGCCAGATGTTCGAGGTGGTCAATGGTGGCCTGTGGACTGTCAAAGGGAATCACGTAGCGGAGGTGCTCACTCACAGGAAATACGGTCAGCGTCTGGCCGTCGCCTTCGGTGAGCCAGGGCAGGTCGAGCTGCTCATCGCGAAGGCCTGCCGATTTGAAGTGGAAGTCATCGAGAATCGTCCAGGTCACTCCAGCGGCGACGAGGTCTGCGGTCATACCTGGATCCCAGACACGTTCTGCAATCCATGCACCAGGTACGTCTGTGTGAAGACGCTGCTCAAGCCATTGCCGATAGCCACGGATCTGGCCGATGCGATCACGAGAGGGAAGCATCGCTAGGATCGGCTCGTACGTGCCACCACCGACAATCTCCACACGTCCTGCAGCTGCGAGAGCTGCAAGCCGGTCGAGGTACTCACCATGATGCTGATCGAGCCATTCCGCCAACGGTCCACTGGTATGCAACGCCATGCGGATGCCGGAGTGTTTCTCAAACAGGTCAAGAAACGGCAGGTAACTCTGCTCGTACGCTGCGGCAAACACCGAGTCGAAGTTGCCGACCGGCTGATGGTTGTGCAAGACGAAGACGAAACGCACGTGGGGTCGCATCGGTGAGTTGGTTCACTGTGGTGAAGTGTGGTGAGACGGATGGCAGGCGTTGGACGATTCTTCTCTTCTGGCCTCAGTCGCCACGGAGAAGGGTGGCGGCATGGAGGGGGGGCATTGTGGTGATGTGGCAGCCAGTGCCCAGCTCGAAGCCTGCGAGCTGGGTGAGCCTCGGCATGATCTCAAGATGCCACCGCCAGCCTGGCACCCCCGACCGGGTGTCGAAAGCTGCCTGGTGGAGCCACCAGTTGTAGTCTGCAGACTCGGTCAGACTCGCCAGCCGCGTGGTGTAGCGGTGTGTGAGTGTGGCGATGGCGGCCACGGTCTCAGGCGATGTGTGGTGGAAGTGGGCCTCTGGTGAGAGTGGCATCAGGCAGCTCTCGAACGGCTGCCGGGGAGCGGCTGGCACAAAGGCAGCGAGGCCCCCTTCCTCTGCCCAGAGTCGCCCCTCGCTGCGGGCCTGGTCGAGGACCTGCTGATGGAGTGTTGGGGTGTGCTCAAGCAGGGCTGTCTTCTCACGAATCACCGGTGGCACGAAGTCGAGGGCCACAAGCTGGCTGTGCACATGGGCAAGCGAGGCCCCGGCTCTCGCTCCAGCGTTCTTAAAGAGCATCGCCCAGCGAAGCTCGGGCCTGTCGGCAAACGCCTGCATCCGCTGCCAGGCGGCCTGCCACGAGACGGCCCAGGTCGCGGGGTGAACCTGCTCAACGCGGGTGTCGTGGTGTGGCGATTCGATCAGCACCTCATGCATCCCCACCGCGGGCCGCGTCAGGGAGTCTGGCTGCGGGTTGCCATGCGTGGAGTAGCCCGGATCACCGACAACTGGATAACGGTTGGGGACGATGCGTGCCTGCCAGGCGTCGACTCGCGGGAATCGCAGCACATCAGGAGGTGCGAGCTGCTCATTCCCAGAACAGAACGGGCAGCGGGCATGTGCTGACGAAGATGAGGCGTCTGCGGATTCACCCAGCTCGATGGGACGTTCGCCGCGTCGTGGAGCTAGGAAGACAGATGTCTGTGAAAGAGGATCACGACACAGCTGGGGCGCACTGGCGGAGTCACTTGTCCGCGGCTTTGACTGTTGGTGATCGTCGTTCGATGGCATAGACGAAGGCAGAGCGGAGGGGCCGTGAGGCTGGCGATTGCTTGACGATCAGGGGGTGGGTCGTAGACTCTGGCAGCAGTGTGAGGGAACCCCAGAACCCGGAGATGGACCATGCTCACCGTCGGCGACCGCTTTCCGAACTACACCGTTCAGGCCTGTGTTGGCACGGGCAAGGACGACACCAAGCAGCTGACGAACGCCGATTTCGACGGCAAGTGGGTGGTCTATTTCTTCTATCCGAAGGATTTTACGTTCGTCTGTCCGACGGAGATCTCGGAGTTCAACAAGCAGCTGTCGGCGTTTCAGGAGCGTGATACCGAAGTCGTCGGTGGCTCCACCGACAACGAGTATTCTCACATGGCCTGGCGGCGTGACCATGCAGATCTCAAGGATCTCCAGTATCCGCTGATCGCAGCCCAGCTGCTGGCTCCTGAACTCGGCATTCTGGAAAAAACCGAGGGGTACTGCCTGCGGGCCACGTTCATCGTCGATCCCCACGGTGTCATTCAGTGGGTCGACGTCAATCAGGGACGCGTCGGACGTAATGTTGCCGAGGTGCTGCGTGTGCTCGACGCCTTACAGAGCGATGAACTCTGCCCCTGCAACTGGCAGAAGGGCGATGATCACCTGAAGGTGTAGCCGTTTTTTCGCCTCGTGTTGGTGTGCCTGTTATCGCCCCTTAGCTCGGCTGCGAGAGGGATGGCGGAGGCGGTCGGTCAGCGGCTGACGGTGAGGCCGCCGGATGCTGTTCGGTCTTTCGCGGTTCGGCCGACGTGCCGGGGACAAGCTGTGGGCTGCCTGTGGAGGCATCGATCACGCTTGCCAGTTCGCCGCCATCGATAACTTCACTCTCGATCAGTCGTGAGGTGATCGCTTCGAGGGCCACGCGACGGGTCTCGAGCGTGCGGCGAACCCGGTCGATCGCGGCGTTCATGATCCGGTTGACCTCTTCATCGATTTCGCGAGCGGTCTGTTCGCTGTGGCCGCGAGAGCGGCCGAGTTCTGGCATGGAGCCAGCGAGAAAGGGGGATGAGTTGCTTTCCCGATAGGTGACACGCCCCAGCCGGCTCATGCCGTAGTCCATCACCATGGCCCGGGCGATTTCACTGGCTCGCTCAAGGTCGTTCTGTGCACCGGTGGAGACATCGGCGTAGATCATCTCTTCAGCGAGTGTGCCCGCGAGGAGGACTTCGATGCGACTCTCCAGTTCGCTCTGCGTTCGCAGGTAGCGGTCGTCTTCAGGCCGCTGCATCGTGTAGCCCAGGGCTGCGAGTCCACGCGGAATAATCGAGACCTTGTGGACAGGGTCGGTGTTGGGCAACGAGTAGGCCACGAGGGCATGCGCTGCTTCGTGGTAGGCCACCCGCTTCTTTTCATCCTCGTGGATCACCCGCCGCTTCTTCTCAAGGCCAGCGGTGACGCGTTCAACCGCTTCGTTGAACTCGTCCATCTCAACGGCCTTTTTGTTGTTGCGTGCTGCAAGCAGGGCAGCCTCGTTGACGAGGTTGGCCAGGTCGGCACCCACAAAGCCCGAGGTGATGCGAGCAATCTGGTCGAGGTTGACCGCGGGATCGAGTTTGACGTCGGTGACATGCACCTTGAGGATCGCCTCGCGTCCGCGAACATCGGGACGGTCGACCAGCACATGTCGATCGAAGCGGCCGGGCCTCATCAAGGCCGGGTCGAGCGTCTCGGGGCGATTGCTCGCAGCGAGCACAATCACGCCAGAGTTGCTGCCGAAGCCATCCATCTCCACCAGCAGCGCGTTGAGGGTCTGCTCCCGCTCGTCATGGCCGCCCACCACGCCGGAGCCGCGTGTCTTGCCCAGAGCATCAAGCTCGTCAATGAAGATGATGCAAGGACTCTTCGCCTCTGCCTGCTGGAACATGTCTCGGACACGTGCAGCTCCCACGCCGACGAACATCTCGACAAAGTCACTGCCGGAGAGGCCGAAGAAGGGCACGCCTGCCTCGCCCGCGATCGCCTTGGCCAGCAGTGTCTTGCCGGTGCCTGGGGGGCCGACAAGGAGCATGCCCTTCGGGATGTGGCCGCCGAGGAGCTGATACTTCTCGGGGCTGCGAAGGAAATCGACAACTTCCCGCAGTTCTTCCACGGCTTCATCGATGCCCGCCACATCGTCAAACGAGATGCCAAGATCTTCCTGGGCATACATCTTGCCACGGCTGCGACCAAAGGCCATCGGGCTGCCAGCGCCACCGATGCGGCGGATCATCACGAAGAACAAGACGATGAACAGCCCGGTCATCACGAGCATCGGTGCCCAGTTCTGCCAGGCGCTTGGTGGATCCTCGTAGCGGTAGGGCACGCCATGCTCGTCAAGCAGCCGCGAGAGCTGTCCTTCGGAGTTTTCACTCGGCAGCTTGGCGGTCTGAAAGCGGCGGCGGTTGGAGCCGCCAATCGGGGTCGCCGGTTCTGGGGACGCGGCCTCGGCCGCCGATTCAGTGGAGTCGACGAGGTCATCGACCGACACCGATGGAGCTACGTCCTCGCTGGCCATCTCCACGATGACGGTGCCGGTGACCTCGTAGGCCCCGATCATCACATCCTCCAGGCCACGAAAGCGATAGACGCGGCGGCTGCTGCCATCCTCACGGAGGACATCGATGCTGCCCTCAGGCCCGGCGTCGCCGGTGGCTCGAATCAGCTGCTCGAGCTCGCTGTAGGAGAGGTCGACCTGCCCGGTGGCAGTAAACAGGCTGACCGCAAACAGGCCTGCGGCAGCCGCTGCGATCAGGTACCAGACGATCGAGGTCGTGCTGCCGTTTTTGCGGTCTCCCGAACGCTTGGGGAGCTCATTTTTTTGTTTAGCCATGAATTTTCCGGGCGTTTTTTGTCGAACCGATTCATCCTATGTCGCAGAAAGGATGCCGACAAACACCCCGCAGCAGCCCTGCGGCACGGTCAGCGTAAGGTCGTGTGGTGTGGTCTAGGGCCGTCCCGTACACTTTTTTACGGATGCGACGACGGGGACGGTGCCTTGAGAAGAGCCGTGCACGATCGCTCCAGCACGTGTTTTTTCCATGCGATTTCTCCATGTACCCGGCCGCCATGCCCGATGCCCATGAGCCCGCTGCCCTTGAAAGCGTGGACGCTCCCGCGGTGGTGGGCAACGCATCGCAGCACGCCTCGACGGCAGGCATGCGGCCATTGAATGTGGCGGTTCTCGGATCGACCGGCAGCATCGGAGGGAGCACGCTTGAGGTGGCGGCTGCCTCAGCAGGGCGGCTTCGCCCTTGGCTGCTCGCGGCCTGCCGCAGTACGAAGAGGCTTGTTGAGCAGGCCCAGGCGGTGCGGCCGGCATGGGTGGTCGTCACCGACGAGACGGCGGCGAGCAACCCTGAGCTCAAAGAACTGCCGTCGGAAACACGCCTCGCGGTCGGACAAGACGCGCTCTGCGAACTGGTGCAGTCGGGCGAGGTGGACAGGGTGGTCTCTGCCATCGTGGGGGCTGCAGGACTGGCGAGCACCTGGGCGGCTGTGGACGCCGGTAAAACGGTGGCCCTGGCCAACAAAGAGACGCTGGTGATGGCAGGTCCGCTGGTGATGCAGCTGGCGGCTCGGAAGGGTGTTGAGATTCTGCCGGTCGACAGCGAGCACTCGGCAATCATGCAGGCCTTGCGGGCGGGACGCCCTCAGGAGGTGCGACGGCTTCTGCTGACGGCCAGCGGCGGCCCGTTTCGCACCAAGCCCGCGTCAGAACTTGCCGCGGTCACGCCTGCGGAGGCCTTGAACCATCCCACCTGGTCGATGGGCCCAAAGATCACCATCGATTCTGCCACGATGATGAACAAGGCTCTTGAACTGATCGAGGCGCGGTGGCTGTTTGATATTCCCGCTGAGCAGATCGATGTCGTGGTGCATCCGCAGTCGATCGTGCATTCGATGGTGGAGTTTGTCGACGGCTCGGTGGTCGCCCAGCTGAGTCCACCTGACATGAAGCTGCCGATTCAGCTCGCCCTTGAACATCCGCTGCGGCATGACGGTCCGGCCAAGCGGCTCGACTGGTCGTCAGCATTTCAGCTGGCGTTTGAGCCACCCGACCTCGACCGCTTTCCCGCCCTCCGGCTTGGGCGTGAGGCGGCGGCCCGTGGAGGCACGGCTGGGGCGGTGCTGAATGCTGCCAACGAAGTCGCGGTGCAGAGTTTTCTTGATGGTGAAATTACGTTCACAGCGATTTCAGAGGTCACGCAGGTGATGCTTGCAGACCATCCTTTTGAGGCCGAACCGACGCTTGAAGATATCCTCAGGCTTGATGCCTGGGCTCGCCGCGAAGCGGCAGCATGGATCGCTCGGCATTCGGTCTCTGACGCCTAAGCCCTGATCACACATCTTGGAGTGCCGATGTTTGGCGAATCGATGCTTGCAACCCTCGCGTTTCTGACCACAGGCGGATCTGTCCTCCTGGCCGAGACCTGGCTGGAGTGGATTGTGCAGCCGTCGAGCTGGGCAGTGATTCTGCAGGTATCCGTCGGGCTCGGCTTTGTGATCTTCGTGCACGAACTTGGGCACTTCCTGGTGGCCAAAGCGTGTGGCGTCAAGTGCGAGAAGTTCTATATCGGCTTCGATATTGGCGGCATGAAACTCGCCAAGGTGCAGTGGGGAGAAACCGAGTATGGCATCGGCATCCTGCCGCTCGGCGGCTATGTGAAGATGCTTGGGCAGGATGACAACCCAAGCGCCGCTGGCCATGAAGCAGAGCGAGCCCGTAGTTCTGGTGATCTTCCCGCAGAGCCCACCAGCGACGAACCACACGAGTGGGATCCCCGGAGTTATCCGGCGCAGACCGTGCCGGAGAGGATGGCGATCATCTCCGCAGGTGTGGTGATGAACGTGATCTTCGCGGTGGTCATGTCGACGGTGGCCTACGCCTGGGGCATCCGCGAGCTCACCTGTGCTGTCTCCAGTGTGCGGCCAGGGGCAGCGGCCTGGCGGGAGGGGATGCGGACCGGCGATGAGATTGTCGGTGTGGGCGGGATTGACGACCCGATCTTCACCGACCTGCAGCGGGCCGTGACCCTCGGCGATGCCGGGACCGGCGTCGAGTTTCGCGTCGAGCGTCCGGCGGACGGCGTGATTCGCACGCTGAACCTTGTGCCAGACACCGATCTGGGTATTCCCTCAATTGGCGTCACCAGTCCCTACTCGACGACCATCCCGAGTTCACTTCCGGCAGATGCTCGTGACCAGATGCCTGGGGCGTTGGCCACAGCAGACCCGCCGCTGGAGGCGGGTGACACGATCGTGGCAGTCAACGGCACAGCGGTCGCCTCCTACGCCGAGATTGTCGCGGCGCTATCGGCGGTGCCATCGGAAGCTGCCGTGCTGACGGTGTCGCGAAAGGCATCGCAGGCAGAAGGGGAAGTCGCCGAGACCACGCTCGAAGTGCGAGTGCCGCCGCTTCCTCGCAGGGTGTTGGGGATGGCTATGACGCCGGGAGCCGTCCGAGCGGTGCAGGCGGAGTCGCCAGCGGCGGCGGCCGGGATCAAGCCGGGCGACATGATCGCGAAAATCGACGGGGAGGATGCCGGTGATCCACTCAGTCTTGAGGATCGGCTCAGGACAAAAGCCGACACGGAGGTCACGCTGACGGTCTACCGAGGTGGCGATGAGGCAGCCGCAGAAGAGATCGTGCTGACGCCACGGATGGTGACCTGGCTGGAGGAGGCGCGTTGGCCGTCCTCACCGGTGGCGATCTCATCACTCGGCGTGGCGATCGATGTGCTGCCGGTGGTTGCCAGCGTGGAGGCTGAAGGAGTCGCCGCAGCGGCGGGGCTTGTGCCAGGTGATCGTGTGGTGCGGGCGGCGTTTACGTCTGCCGATGAGCCGGCCGAGGATGGCATTGAGATCAGTGGTGAGAATCACAACTGGCCCTATGTCGAAGCGTTGCTGCAGGTGGTGCGGCTCGACACGCAGCTGACCCTTGGTGTTGAAGGAACCGATGGCGAGGTGCGAGAGGTCACGCTGACCCCTGCCAACGCCACAGACCGTTTCCTCACCGAGCGAGGTCTGTTGTTTGATCCGGTGTACCGGATGGTGAAGGCAGGGTCGTGGCCGGCTGCCTTAAAACGCGGTGGCAGCCGAACGCTTGAGGAGCTGCTTGGTGTCTACCGTTTCTTGCAGAAGGTAACAGCCAGTGAAATCAGCCCGCGGCTCCTCGGCGGGCCGATTGCGATCGCCCAACAGGCCGGCAAGTCGGCAGAAGAGGGCTTCGGCAGATTCCTGCTGTTTTTAACGATGCTCAGTGCGAATCTGGCAGTCGTCAATTTTCTCCCCATCCCCGTCCTCGATGGCGGGCATATGGTGTTCTTGGTGTATGAGTTGATCACCGGAAGGCCGCCGAGTGAGCGAGTCGTGGTGGCGCTGAGTTACGCGGGACTGTTTCTGCTGCTTGGCCTGATCACCTTTGTGTTTGGCCTCGACCTTGGGTTTATTCCCAGACGCTGAGAACAACGGGTCCTGCGATGCCACACCACCTCTTGGAAACAGAAGATGTGGTGAGTGATCGGCCGGATGTCGCGGCGGTGACCGACACGCCTCTGGCGTCGCTGTTTCCCCTCGGCGTGCGGGCGGCTGTGTTTGACGTGGTCGGCACTCTCGTAGAGCCTGCTCCGAGCGTGCCCGTCGCCTACGAGCAGTCCGCCATTCGGCATGGTGTCGAGGTCTCTGCGTCACAGCTCTCGTCGCGGTTTGCCGCTGCCTGGAAGCGGCAGGAGGCCATCGACGCGGCCGCGTCGCCCCAGCATGTCACCAGTCGAACCCGTGAGTACGAGCGTTGGCAGGGGGTGGTCAGCGACGTCTTCGCGGGGATCGCCGACGCCGGCACCTCCGAAAACATCTTCCAGGATCTCTGGGACCACTTTGCTCGGCCAACGGCCTGGCAGCCGACAGCCCAAGGGCCAGCGATCGTGGCTGCAGCTCGTGAGGCTGGGCTCGATGTCGCTCTTGCCAGCAACTTCGATGAGCGGCTCTTTGAGGTGGCTGCTGTGGTGGAGCCACTGGTGCAGGCAGCCCATGTGTTTCCCTCATCAGAGCTTGGCTGGCGGAAGCCGGCCACGGGCTTCTACCGGGCTGTCGAGGCACGGCTCGGCATGCAGCCGACGGAGCTCGTGATGTTTGGGGATAACCGTGAGCTTGATGTGGTGGCTGCGCGGCGAGCTGGCTGGCATGCGGTGTTGTTGCCGCTGGTGGGGCTCGGGGCGGTGTGAGTTGTTTCGCTGTGGTACTCGCTTCGCTCGTCTCACACGCTCCCCATCCTCCCACCGGCCCCTCGCTGGGGCGCGTGCTCGGGACGAGGTAGTCTGTTATGCAGGTGTGGATGGGCTCTGAGTTCGTGCGGAGAGTGATCACATGCGTCGTTGGAGTTGGGCCTGCTCTCGGGTGCTACTCGTAGCATTTGCGACGTGTGTCTATGGGCACACGGTGGTGGCGGCTGGCACGGATGTTGTGCATCTTGCCGGCGGAGATCGGGTGCTTGGCAGTGTGATCCTGAGGAAATCCGATGGCACCCTGGTGGTGGGGGCGCAACGGTCCTGGCTGGCTCAAGCGGAGCCGAGGCTGCTGCGGTTGGCCGCAGCTGATGAGCCACAACGATCGCGTGCAGCTCTTGAAGGGGTGGTGCAGCGGATCGACGGCATGCTGGCGGAGCCGGCCGGCAGCTTTGATCAGAGTTTGATCGCCTTTCTGCGACGTGAGCAGGCGAGGCTGAAGGCGGTGCTGTCTGAAGATCCATTGCCTGAGCCCCAGTTTGTCTTGCTCGAGTTCACAACAGCGCAGGTGCGAGGGCTGGATCGTGCGGACCCGGCGTGGCGACGGCTTGTGCAGTGGGGCTGGCATGAGCAGCTCGAGCGGGTGGAGACACTCCCGCAGCAGTCGCTTGCCGATCAGCTCACCGAACGAGGCATCGACACGTCGTTGTCCCCGCCATCTCTCCTTGATCGCTTGCCGCCGCTTCCCCAAGACGACGACCAGTGGCGAGCCCGGGTGGCCCTCTTGCAGGATGCCTATGGGGCTTCGGTGAGCTTTCAGGGCACCGGCGACATCGTGGTCCGTTCAGACCAAGAAGTCACGATTGACGCGCTGCTGCCTGTTGTCACGGACATGCTCAAAGGGGATGTCGGTGGACTGCTCGATCTCTTCGGTGGCGGTCGGCCACGGCAGGCGGCTGCGGATCGCTGGCTGGTGTCCGCTCGCAGTCAGGCAGGCAGCGATGGCCGCTTTCGGGCCACGCGTGTGCAGACCAAGCCAGATCAGGGAGTGGTGGAAGTTGAGAGTGCGTTTGAGGTGCGGCTTGAAGATGGCAGCTGGGCTACTGTCTGGCGGGCGGGCGAGCGGATCGATGCCACCCGGCCGCGGGAAGCGCTCGAAGAGCGGATTGCGGCCGACCCGAGGGTTGGGCAGGCGATCAATGCGATCAAGGTCTTAGGCGTGGTCGATGACGAGGCGATGACCGAGGCCATCCGGTTTGGTGCGGCCACGATGGAAGCCCAGGAGCTGATCGACCGGCAGTTCGCCGCCTTCCGCAGTGACCACACGCTCCAGCTCGATGGCCCGCCGCTGATGGTCATTCGTCAGCCGGCTGCTCGTTGAGCTCCGGACCACGCTTCGCAACACACGTCAGGAGCGCTCCTGCAGTAGCTAGGTCGTGGATGGTCACAGGCTGGGGAACGAAGTCTTAGATGAGTCCGGTGAGTGTGCCGGTTGCATCTGCAAACTGTTCGATCTCACAGCCGGTTGCCTGGGCCAAGGTCAGCAGCAGGTTTGCCAGCGGAGGATGGCCTTCGGGATCGAATGCCAAGTGCTGCCCGTGCGTCAGTCCCAGACGCCTCCCTCCGGCGACAAGCAGCGGCAGGTTCTTCGGGGAGTGTTCGCCCCCCTTGCCTGAGTTCATGCCACTCCCATAGAGCACGGTGGTGCGGTCGAGCATGGTTCCGTCGGCTTCCTCCGTCGCTGTGAGCATGTCGAGGAAACGGGCCAGTCGCGACACATGAAAGCGGTCGATCACGGCGAGTTTGGAGAGCATCCCCGCATCGCCGCCATGATGGGAGAGTTCATGGTGATTCTCGCCGCCACCACCAAAGCCACCTGCCTCCCGTGACCACTCAAAGGCGATCACCCGCGTGCTGTCGGTGATGAAAGCGAGGTAACACAACTCCAGCATCACATCGATCCACATCGGCCGATCGTGCGCGTTGCCTGGCTGACTGGCCAGCTGCAGATCGGTCTCCGGCACCTCAGGCTTGGGGCGATCGATCCAGCTGGCAAGTCGCTCGATGCTCTGCTCTGTGGAACGCACGCTACCGAGATACTCATCGAGCTTCTGGCGGTCGGTGCTGCCGAGTCGGCGATGCAGAGACTTCGCCTCACCAAGCACAGCGTCAAGGATGGAACGACGCTGTGCATACCGTTCGAGTGTGGCCTGGCGGTCGGCCGCAGAGTCTTTGACAAAGAGCCTCTCAAACAGGCGGCGGGGTGAGTTCTCTGCCGGCAGCGGCGTGCCGGAGGCGTCAAAGGAGAGCGTGTGGCTATGGCCAGCGGATCCAGTGCCAGACTGATCAGAGAGCTGCAGCGAAGCGAATCGTGTGTGTGGGCCATGCACCGCCGCCACCAGCTGATCGATCGACTGGCTGTTGGTGTAGTCCGCACCGGGAGTCGCCGTGAGGTCGGCAGCAGTCAGCCAGGTATCGGCGCCGCTGTGGCCACCCTGGCTTGCTGGATGGCCGAGGCCGCTGAGCAGCGTGAACGACTCTCGGTGGGCAGCGAGTGGCTCAAGGGTCGGAGAGAGCGTGTATTCGCTGCCTCTGTCGACAGGCATCCATTCCAGAATGTTGACGCCGTTGGGCACGTAGCAGCAGATCATCCTGGGCTGAACGACTGCCGATGACGCCCATGGCTGAAAGGTTGAGGGGGCTGCCGCGGCACGCATGCAGTCGAGCAGCGGCAGCGAGAGGGCCACACCGGTTCCACGAAGCAGATGTCGCCGTGAGAGTGTGCGTCGGGATGCCATGGCTGGTGGTCCTGTGGGGATGCGAAGGCGTTGGATGTTGGGAGGTGGTGTGCTTGTGATGGCGAGATCAGCGGCCTCGCACCTTAGGTTGTGGTGAAGGGTGTGCTGGTGACGATGGCCTGGATCAGGTCACGGAGCGAGGCCTTCTTGGCTGTGACCGTGTTCACAATCTCAGTGACGGCGGGCTCATCGGCCAGGGTGAGCTCTCGGCCAAGGGCATAGGTCAGCATGGCACGTGAGAGCGCGGTCACGAAGGCGTCGCTGTTGGCGAGGAGGGCTGCCTGAAGGCCTTCCACACCGTTGATCGCTGTGCCATCGGGAAGCTCACCGCTGGCGTCGATCATGGGATCGTTGCGACCGATCCGTCCCTTGTAGCCAAAGCCCTCCTGGAGCCTCCACTCACCGCTGGCGTCGTAGTTTTCCAGAGCGAATCCGAGTGGGTCGATCCTCGCATGGCAGCGTGCGCACTGGGCGAGTGACCGGTGAGCCTCCAGCCGCTGACGCACGGTGGCCTTATCGATGCCGGGCACGTCTGGTGAGATCTCGCCGGCATTGGCCACCGGGAGACCAGGATCGTCGCCGAGCAGCGTTCGCAGCACCCAGGTGCCCCGCTTCACCGGTGAGGTGCGGGTGCCGTTGGAGGTGATGGTGAGCATGGCGGCCTGCGTCATCAGTCCGCCGCGTTGCACACCCGGCGGTACGCTCACCCGACGAAAGGCATCGCCGCGGACATTGGGAATGCCATAGAACCGGGCGAGCCGCTCGTTGATGGTCACGAAGTCGCTGGCGAGCATCTCTCGCACGTCGAGGTCGTGGGTGAGAAACTCACGAAGGTAGGCCTTCGACTCCTCCGGCAACGACATCTCCAGATGCCGGTCATACCGCGGGTAGAGATCCTTCGCTGGCGGATTGGCACCCACCTCGCGGAGCCTGAGCCACTGGCCGGCAAAGTTGTCGATGAGCGCCTCTGCTTTTGAATCCGCCAGCATGCGGTTGACCTGCTCCAGCAGCACGGTGGGGCTGCTGAGATCACCTGTGAGGGCGAGGTCACGCAGCTGCTGGTCTGGTTGGCTCGACCAGAGGAAGTAGGAGAGTCGGCTGGCCAGCTCATGCGTGGAGAGCGATCGCTGGGTGGCCGGCTCGGCGGCCGGTTCGACGAGGTAGAGAAAGTGCGGGCTCGTGAGGACGGCCATCAGTGGCTGGCGGATTGCCTCTTCAAAAGACGCCCCACTTCTGTGCGCTTCCTCAAACAGCGGCAGGAGCTGGGCGACCTCGGCGGCCTCCACAGGCCGGCGAAAGGCCTGCCCCATAAATCGTTTGAGCACTGCCGCTGCGTAGGCATTGGGATCACTTTCTCGTAGAGGAGAAGCAAACAGCAGCTGCGTGTGTGACGCGGGTGGCCACTGGGGAGAGAGGGGGCCTTCGATCTCAATCCAGTCGACCAGCAGTTCTGGACGAGCGAACGCATCCCGCCGCTGCATCCAGAAGTTTTCCAGGACTGCCGGAATCTCGTAGGCGTATTCCACCGTGATGCCCACAGACTCTGTGCTGCATCGCACACGCTGCTCGATCAGCTGTGCCGCCTCTGTCGTGCCTTCCACATCAAACTCTGCCACCGTCCTTGGCTGTGAGCCGAGCTGCAGGACGAGCTTGGCCCGTGGTGGCCCGTAGTCGTACATGCGATCGCTGCGGAAGTGCTCGAGGTCACGCTCAAACTGCTCCGCATGCTGTGTGATGCGATCAGGATCCTTGGCGTCCTGCTCGTCACGACGCTCTGCGAGGATGTCAGACGCGGTTGCGACAACCTGCTCGCGGGATGGTGTGCGGCCCGCAAGCTTCATGCGGATCACATACTCACCAGCGGCAGGCAGGCGGAAGTCACGGGCGTTGACGGTCTTGTCCCAGCTGGGGTGATGGATCATCACCCAGTTGTCTTGGTGAATGTTGTTCCCGCCATTGACGATTGGGTTGTTGCGTTCATCGATCCGCATCCGCACCCGATCGCCAGCCGAGCCTTCGACCGGATCAAACCGCCAGCGGACTGGTTGTGGCTGCTCTCCCTCAACGATGGCCCTGTTGAGAATCGCTTCAGCGGCGTCGAGGTAGAGCTCCATCTGCAGCGGAGAGAGCGTCAGGGCTCCGCCGTTGTTGTCAAAACCGCCGGCGGGTGGGTCTTGCGGGAAGCCAGACACGTCGAAGTCGATGCCGACAAGATCACGAATCGTGTTTCGATATTCGCTGCGGTTGAGCCGCCGCAGGATTGGGCTGGTGGCCCGAGCGGCCCGCTCGGCAGTGGTGACCTGTGCCGTGATCCAGTCGACCACCGCTGCACGCGCCTGGTCGCTTGGCTGTGGTGACTCCTCCGGCGGCATGCTGTGGGCATTGAGGACGTTGAGCACCTCCCGCCATTGGCGGCGGGTGGCGACACCACTGAAGTCGGTGCTGAGGTCACGGCGGGCAACTGAGAAGTCTGCCTCAGGAGCATCGCCCAGGTGGCACTCTGCGCAGTGGGCCTTGAAGAATGGGACAACTGTTTCGCGGTAGCCATCGACTGGTGCGGAGCGGGCCCCCGCTCCCGTGGCTGCCCAGAGGCTCATGGCGAGCACAGTCTGCAGGCGTGCCCTTCTCTTGGCCATTCCTGGTCTCCCGTCGATCTCGCGAACCCGTCTGCTGCCTCTCCACACCGTTCCAGGTTCCCGTGTCATCCTGCCCTTCGGAAGCCCACGGCGGGCATGGGTGGCATTGAATAGCTACGGTGCAGCGAGAGCCTTTCTCAAGCATCGCTCACGCTCGCCAGCCTTGGTATCCTAGCCGCCGGCTGGCTCCGCCAGTTGCTGCAGGCCAGTTGCTTCAGGAATGGGTCAAAAACTTCAGTTTCACAAAACCCCATATTTTGTTACCCTCTCGATATCGGAGGAACATCCTCTGATAGTTCTCGCGAAAGGAACGTTACTGACCGCGTGCGATCACTCGTGACTGCAGAAGCAAGCGCTCTGCCGAAGGGCAGAGGGCTGCGTTCTCAAGATGTGATTCCAGTCAGTGCGTCCGTTCGCTCATCGCTGTGCCCGCTGCACACGGTGCTTCCTGGATGCGTTCGTCTTCTGGTGGAGTCGTGGCCTGATCGCTAATCAGGCTGCGCTGTCGCCGGTGGGCAACTCCCGCTTTTCCGATCGCGGGAACCGGCGCCGGAAATCCCTTCTTCACCTGCCGCCGTGGATGCTCGCATCCGGTCCTACAGGCTCACCGCCCACTGAGAGGACGCCGTGCCCATCCACCGCAGGCCATGGGGGAGCCCATGGCCGCGCAGAAAATATGTGTTTGCCATTCCTCCACTGCGAGTAGGTGAGAGGCCGCGACTGCGATCTCACCAGCTTCTCGAGTACGGCGGCTGCACCAAATCACCAAACCGTCGACCAAGCGATCGCCGCGGGCATGACGACGACGCAGATTCCAGGTCAATGCCACACCACACGCGATCTGCTGTGTCTTCACGACATCCTCAGAGGATGCGGCTCGGTTCTCGCCGCTCATCGCGTGCATCACCCAAGAAACTCACCTGCGAGGCGGCGGCTCGACGGCCAGGCCGTGCTCCGCCGGTCATCCAAAACACCGTCCACCAAACTTCTCATGTTTCCACGAACACGACCCTTCACGAACTCACTCAAACCAGGAGCCCGCTCATGACCATCCGCCAGAACATCCTCCGCCTCGTCGCTATCGCCGCCCTAGCCGCCGTCACCATGATCGCATCGCTTGATCACGCTCGTAGTGCAACGCTCTATGACACGTTTGGCACGAGTGCAGGATTGGCAAATCCTGGATTTAGAAACAACATGGGGTTTGGCTTGAGCTTTCAAACCACTGCCAATGAATACACGCTGACCAAAGTGACGTTCGCCGTTGCGAGAGACTCCGGCGCTACTCTTGATGGCAACCTCGTTGTCCGGCTTTGGGATTCCACTGGATCGGGTAGTCTGCCAGGTGCTCAAATCGGTGGCGATCTCGGGACGTTTCCGCTCAGTGGACTATCAGAGTACGTACCTGTTGGAGGGGGCTATCAGCCCATCGTCGTCGACGGGCTGAATATTGGATTAAGCCCTTCCACAAACTACTGGGCGACCGTAACACTCACAGGAAATACAGCGACGGGTTCTGCAAATCAGTATTACATTCAGTATACAACAGCGCCTTCTGGAACGACCACAGGATCGCTGGGTGCTACACAAGATACAGATGATACTGGAACTGACGCTTGGCAAGGCCCATTCTCGACCGCTTTTCAAATTGGGTCTGTTGAAGCTGTCCCTGAGCCTGCCACGCTGTCGATGGTTGCCGGCGCGGGCCTGGTGGTCCTTCTGACGTATCGCCGGCGGCACTCAACCTGCGGGCGGGTGTCGTAAGAGAGGGCCACCTGAGTGAGATACTGATGTGCATGGAGTTTTGTCAGCCTCTCCTGGCGAGACCGCTGTGGCATCGACTCGGCCGCGGCGATACCCTTCCATTCACTCGGGGATAAATGTGTCTGGAAAAGGGAACACGCCGCAGAGGCGGCGCGGAGCGAGAAGGGGAGAAGCACATGGCAGGCATCACACGTCGCGATCTGGTCAAGGCAGGGCTCTTTGGTGGCGTGGCGATGGCAACGCCGGCACGCTCACTCTTGGCGGCGAATGCCAACAGCGAGATCAATGTCGGCTTCATCAGCTGCGGCGGTCGGGCCAGCGGCCTGATGGGCTCCTTTGAGAAGATTGAAGGCGTCACGATCGGCGGGCTCTGCGATCCCGACGAGCAGCGGCTTGGCGTGGCCAGCAAGCGGTTTCCCAAGGCCCGTACCTGGACCGACCTCCGCGACCTGATTGAAGACGACGGCATCGACGCGGTCGTGGTCGCCACCTGCAACCACTGGCACTGCCTGGCCGCCATCTGGGCGATGCAGGCGGGCAAGGATGTCTACGTCGAGAAGCCGCTGTCGCACAGCCAGTGGGAAGGCGAGCAGACTGTTGCCGCTGCCCGGAAACTGGGCCGCATCTGTCAGATCGGCACGCAGCAGCGGTCTGATCCGATGCAGGCGGAGATCAAGAAGTTTCTCCACGAGGAGCAGGGGCTCGGCAAGATTCTCTCGGCGCGGGTCAATCGCTTCGGGGTGCGGGCGTCGATCGGCAAGCGGGAGACACCGCTGGAGATCGCCAAGGACGTGGCCTACGACCTCTGGCTCGGACCAGCCCAAGACCAGCCGATCTTCCGCAATGCCCTGCACTACGACTGGCACTGGGACTGGAACACCGGCTCCGGTGAAATGGGCAACTGGGGCGTGCATGTGCTCGACGACGTTCGCAACGTCGTCTTCCAAGACAGCGTGGCCCTGCCCAAGCGGATTCAGGGCATTGGCGGCCGCGTGGCCTGGAATGACGCTGGTGAAACGCCCAACGTGCACATGGTGCACTTCGATACTGGCGGTATCCCCGTGAGCATCCACCTGGCCAACATCACCGACGCTCCTGGCGGGAAGAAGAGCCCCAAGCATCCCGGCCCTGGCAGCGGCTACATCGCGTATTGCGAGGGTGGTCGCTACGAGGGACAGCGTGGGCGTGGTGTGGCCTACGACGCCGACGGCAAAGAGATCCGTCGCTTCAAGGGCAACAATGGTGACCATGTGCACCAGCAGAACTTCATCGATGCGGTGCGGGCCCGCGACGCCTCGCTGCTCAACGCCGAGATCGAGGTCGGCAACGACTCCACCGGCTGGTGCAATCTGGCGAACATCGCCTTCCGTGCCGGCAGCCGCTTCCAGCCCAAGACAATCGCTGACGGCTTCCCGCAGATGGCGGGCCTGGCTGATGAAGTGGGCTCGATGCTGGCAGCCCACGGCCTCGACCTCGACGGCGGCGAGATCCTGGCGAGCCCGATCCTGGAGATCGATCAGGCGAGTGGTCAGTTCACCGGCAGCGGTGCCGACGCCGCCAACCGATTCCTGAAGCGGGAGTATCGCGACGGCTACGTGGTGCCTGAGATGGCATAAGCCAAACGATGGCTCTCAGGAAAACAGGTCGTGGATCACCTGCCCGCCGTCGGGGCTGGCCACTCTCGCACGGTGTCGCCGTTGCTGAAGCGAATCAGCTGCAGATCGACCGGTGAACCCTCTGCGGCAGGCAGATGCAGCCGAACGATGCCCGCCGGCTGATCAATCGGCACCAGCAGTGTCACCGTCTGCCAGGTGTTGCCGC
>JADHNY010000134.1 GCA_016779265.1 Pirellulales bacterium
ACAAACTCTGATCGCCAGTTTCTCGAACTCGTCACCAACCCGGTCACCTCGAGTTTGGAGTCGAGCAGCCGCCGTGGGATATAGCGATCTCCTTTAAGCACCCGCACAAAAAAATGCCCGATGCCTGTCTCCACGCGAAGCACCCAACGGTTGTCGCGGGTCGCCTCCTCTGTGACCTCCTGAACCACACCTCGCGCAGTGACGCGCCGCATCTCAGCCCCGCCGCTGAGAAAAGTGCTCAGCCGCGTCTGCTCCACCGGCAGCAGCTCGCCCTGGCCCAGCGTGGTAATGCGAGTGGGAAACACCATCGGCTGGACATTGCCATATTCCAGCAGGCCTTCGACTTCGACGGCTGTGCCATATTGCACCGTCCGCAGCAGATCACGGTCATCGTCCAGCATGCCCCGACGAATCGCAGGCTTGGTGGCCACCCAGATGCCGCCCGATGCATCCTCAACGCAGAACCCGCGACGAGCGGGATGAGGGCTGGCCTCATTCACAATCCCCTCGCCAACTGCGGAGACCGTGCCGCGAATTCGCACAAATCGCGGTGTGGCTCCGGGCGTCCAATGTGCTGCCGAGAGTTCGGCGGCGTGGTTGACCGGCACATCCGCGCACGACACGCGTGGAGTTGCCGACCAGACCGCCACGAGGCAGGCGACAAACAGCGGCGAGAGCTTTTCCACGCGGAGCAGTCCACGGACGAACTGAAGAGTTGCAACTCGCATCACACGCCTCGTCAGGTCCGCCGGTCTCGCCGCACGCCACATCACGAGCCGGCCAGCCTCGTAGCCGTTCCCCCACGGCACCGAGTGTAGCGTGGCCCTCGGCCCACGTCGTCTGTATTGGCCAATCGGCCAATACCCCGCTGTGCACATTCCTGCATGATCAGAAGACAGTGCGGGGGAGTTTTCGTCAGCATCGGTGTTTCAAAAGCTGCGACTGCAGCGGCTGCTGACCGCCGTCATGCGGCGTTTTCTGGGCTTCTACATATGTCAGTTGTTATGACACCAGGCCGACCGACGAGCGCTCTGCGGCACGCACCAGACGCGTGCTTCGGAGGCTACAACCCTGTTCGGCACTGGCGTGTCAGCATCCTTCTGGCGGCAGTTGTGTTTGCGGCGTTCGGGCATGGTCCTGCCTGCGCTCAAGCCACCGACTCGCGGTCTGCCAATCCGCCGAACATCCTCTTCATCTTTACCGACGATCAGAGCGCCCGCACGCTCAGTTGCTACCCCAACAGCTATTCGTTTGCCAACACGCCGCACATCGATCGGCTCGCCGCCAGAGGAGTTCGCTTTTCACAGGCGTTTACGGGCGCCAAGTGCGTTCCGTCGCGAGCGATGATGCTCACGGGCAGGCTGCAGTTCAACGTGGGTGAGCGGTGTGATCGCTACTGGGCGGAGGACTTTCGTTCGCAGGGCTACACCACTGCCATGATCGGCAAGTGGCACTGGGGCAAGGGAGTAGAGATGCACCGCCATGGCACCGCCTGGGATTGGTCGGTGATCTGGGACCATGGCCAGCCTCACGAACACACCACCTACTACTGGGGGCAGTCCGTCAACATCGATGGAGCAGATGCCGTTCCCCTCGATGGCTACAGCACCGACCGCTACACCGACTTCGCCGTGGAGTTCATCAGTCAGCAGCAGGTGACAGACAAGCCCTGGTTTCTCTGGCTCTGCTACGGCGGGGTGCACGGTCCCTACACCCCTGCCGACCGCCATCTCGGGCTCTACGGCGAAGGTGACGACACACCGATTCCTGCCGATGTTTTCGGCCCCCGTCCGGGCAAGCCGGAGCACATGGACCAGTTCACGAAGTGGGAAGCACAGGATGGCCGTCCTTTTCACAGCGGGCGAAGTCTCGATTCCTGGGTCAAGCAATACAACGAAGCGGTTCGGGCCATCGATGATGGTGTTGGCCGTCTCTGGAAGGCTCTGGAAGTGAGTGGCCAGCTCGACAACACCGTGATCGTCTTCACGTCCGACCAGGGCTTTGCCTGGGGCCAGCACGGCCTGCGAGACAAACGCTATCCCTACGCGGCTGCGCTGCAGAATCCGCTGATCGTCTCGTCCTCCGGTCGCTTCGCCGAAGGTGCGGTGTGCGATGCCCCTGTCAACGGTCCCGACATTGCCCGCACTCTCCACAGCATCGCCAGGGTGGAGCCGCAAATCCCGCTCGACGGCCGGAACTTCGCACCGCTGCTCAAAGAACCAGCGTCAGCCGCCGCGTGGACGGACGAGCCGATGCTGCTGACCTACACCTGCAGCCGCTACACATCCGAAGCGATCGAACTCGCCATCACCGAAGGCAACTGGAAGGCCCTCACCTTCGACAACTCCCCCGCCTGGCTCATGCTTCACGACGGCCGCCTGAAATACACCCGCTATCTAGCGGAAGACTGCATCGAAGAGCTGTACGACCTCGAGAACGACCCGGACGAGCTGGTCAATCTCGCAGTTGACTCTGCATGGCGTGATCGCCTGTCTGACATCCGTCGCGAGGCCGAGCAGGCATTTCGCCACAAGGGAGCGACCTTCGTTGACGTGCTTCCCAGTCCGAAGCTGATTCCCTGACGCGTAACCAACGTTGCTCAACGAGGACGCAAGCCCTCTTCCCCAATCCACCTGAAGAGTAAAGGAGACACACATGCGAACGTCGTACCACCTGGCAGTTTTCGGACTCGTCCTCACCCTCTCTCTCACCGGCTGCGGTGGCTCCTTCCAAAGCGAAGAGGCCGCGCGGGCGCTGATTGAGAAAGAAGATGCCGCGATGGACATCGATGCCGAAATCGCCGAGGAGCAAGCCGACGCCGAGTAACGGCGATCACCATCAACCATCGTCACTCAACACGCTTCTTTTTCCACACGGAGGGCATTCCGATCATGTCAAAGCAAACGATCCGAAAGGGCTTTACGCTCGTCGAACTCTTAGTGGTCATCGCGATCATCGGCGTGCTCGTGGGCTTGCTGTTACCGGCAGTCCAATCTGCCCGTGAAGCCGCTCGCCGCACGCAGTGCATCAACAACATGAGGCAGCTTGGCCTCGCACTACACAATCACCACGACTCATTTGGAACCCTGCCTCCTGGATGGAAAACCTCCACCACGGCAGGATCGCAAGGAAATGGCGTGGCGCTTTGGGGATGGGGAGCGATGATCCTGCCCTATATCGAAGAGGGGGCGTTGAGCGATCAGCTCAAACCGAAGGATGTCTTCATGCAGGATGCGGTGACATCCCTCTGGAGCAGCTACCAGCCGTTGATGACCACATCGATGACCGGCTTCCGCTGCCCATCCGATGACGGACCCATCACAAACATTGGCCGGTCATTCCCAGGGTTTAATAACAAAGGTGCTGCGGCACTGAGCACCTCAAACTATATCGGCAACAACAATAGCCGGAGCTCTGCGCAGTTTGATGATCCGCAGACCGGCGGCATCTTCTTTGAAGACCGCGGGCTGAAGTTTGGCGACATCCGCGATGGCACGTCAAAGACCATCCTTTTGGGTGAGCGACGGTGGCAATATTCTGACATCAACGGCCAACTCACGAGCGCTCGAGCGGGCGTCGTCTTTGGCATCAATGCCCGACAGGTTGGGCAGCGTGGCCGCAACGCAGTCGTCGGCGATGGTGGGCAGAAGATCAACTACAACCACACCAACACCAACCGCTCTGCCCGTGGATTCAGCAGCAACCACCCATCAGGAGCGGTGTTCGTCCTGAGTGACGCGAGCGTTCGCTTCGTCATCGACTCGATCGACGCCGATATCAATACGAACAACCAGCAGACAAGAAACGCCGCCGTCAACAGCACTTTCGAACGTCTCCTCGCGCGAAAGGACGGTCAGCCGATCGGCGACTACTGATTCGGATTCGCTGACGCTTTGTTGCCTCTACCCAGCGGCTGGCTGGCGGCTGCGGCCACGCACCACCACCCAGACCGCGGGCACGAGGAAGAGCGTCAGCACGGTCGACACCAGCATGCCGCCGACCAGTGCCCGGGCTAGCGGGAGCATGGCCTCGGAGCCCGGGGCCAGCGGAAAGCAGAGCGGGGCCATCGAGGCCAGTAGGGTCAGCGAGGTCATCAGGATTGGCCGCAGCCGCGACCGCCCCGCTTCAATGGCGGCATCGACAGGCGAGAGCCCTTCAGCGAGCAGCCGGTTGGAGCGATCCACCAGCAGGATGCTTGTGTTGACCACGATGCCCACCATCATCAGTGTGCCCAGTAAGGACTGGATGTTGAAGGTGGTTTCCGTCACGTAGAGCGCGAGGACCACGCCTGCGAGCCCAAGCGGCACCGCCAACATGATGATCAACGGATCGATGAAGGAGCGGAACTGGGCGAGCATCACGAGATACACCAAGAGAGAGGCGACCGCGAGGCCCCAGCCGATCGAGGCAGTCCCCTGCTCCATCGTGACCACCGGCCCACGTAGCGTGCTCGTCACGCCGGCCGGAGTCGCCAGATCCGCAACCGCTGCCTGCACATCTGCCGCCACCGACCCCACATCCCGGCCTTCGACGTTGACCAGCACGTCATACACCCGCGAGATGTTGTAGTGGGCGATCTCGCCAGGAATGTTCACCCGACGGATCGTCGCCAGGTTGGAGAGCGGCACATTGCGAGGCCCTTCCGGTGTAGGCACTGCCAGCGGCAGGTTACGAAGCGCGTCAAGGTTTTCCAGCTCATTCGTCTCGTACTGCACACCCAGGAAGAAGTCGATGCCACTGGCCGGGTCGACCCAGATCGTGGGCGCGTAGCCCACGCTTGAGCCTAGAGCAGTGAGCACGTTTTCTGCCACATCCCGCTGGCTTAAGCCCATGTAGAAAGCGCGGGTGCGATCAACTTCGATGTCGAGCTGCGGGTAGTCAAGGGCCTGCGCGATCTGCACATCAACTGCTCCAGGAACCTCCCGCACCCGGCCTACCACTTTTTCAGCAAACTCGCGGGCCGCCCCCAGGTTGCCGGCGGCGATCTGAATCGTGATCGGCACAGGAGCTCCCTCATTGAGCGCGGCCTGGATCAGACCACCCTGGCGAAACAGGAACTGCTCTCGTGGAAACCGCTCGCGGAACTCACGACGCAGCCGCTGCACATAGGTGGATGTCGACGTCGCCCGCCCCGTGTTCTCCAGTGTGACCACAAGGAAGGCCGAGTCGGGCCCTGAGTTGGGGCTGAGTATTGTGGAGAAGCCAGCTCCCTTGCCCACCGGCAGCCCGATGTTGGCAAGCATCGTGACCAGTTCGTTCGACGGGATCACCTGTTGGATCACCTGCTCGACATCCGCCACCAGGGCTTCTGTCTCCTCAATCCGTGTGCCTGGAAGCGTGCGGATCCGAATCTCAAAACTGCCGTCATCGACTGCTGGAAAGAGCTCCGTTCCGACGGCGGGAACGAGTGCCACACTGGCGGCGGCTGAAGCCACAATCACCAGCGTGGCGATCCGCGGGAAGCCCACCACCCCTCGCAGCAGCCCCGCATACCAGCCTTGGTTGCTGTCTCCGGGCTGCCGGCCCGCACTCCGCGAGGATGGCCTGAGAAAGCGGGCGGCAAAGGCGGGCAGCAGGGTCATCGAGATCACATACGACGCCGCAATCGCCAGCACGGCCGCGATCGCCAGGGGCTCAAACAGCGACCGCACCATCCCTGAGAGAAACATCGCTGGCAGAAAAATGGCCAGCGTCGTGATCGTGCCCGCCAGCACCGGCGCCGCGACTTCCTCAGTTCCCTCGCGAGCCGCGTCAGCTGGGGCCAGCCCCTGCTCGAGTTTGCCGATGATGCTCTCGATCACCACGATGCCCGCGTCGACAACCGTGCCCACCGCCAGCGCCAGCCCGCCCAGAGTCATCACGTTAAGTGTGGCACCAGCGAAGGAAAGTCCGAGCATCGCCACGAGCATCGAGGTGGGCAGCAGCAGTAGGATTGCCACTGTCGGCAGGCCTCGGCGGAGAAACACCGCCACCACAACAGCCACCAGCAGCCCGCCGAGCAGGAGCTGCCGCTGGAGATTGGCGATGCTATCGCGGATGTAGCTCGATTGATCGCCCACGAGCGTGACAACGGCTTCGTTTGGCACCTCGCCCCGTTCCTTCATCCGCGGAATCTCATCCCGCAGCCCGTCCTTGATGCGGTCCACAACGGCGATCGTGTTAGTGCCAGGCTCTCGCAACAGTGGGCAGTAGACGCTCCGCTCGCCGTTGACCCGCACGATGTTGGTCTGAATAGCCGCATCGTCGCGGGCACCGCCCACATCTCGGAGAAAGATCGGCTGCCCATTCCGCACCGCGATCGGAATGGCGTTGATCTCCTCAACTCCGGGCAGCGTGTTGACGGCATGCACCTGGTAGTCGGTCTCGCCAAGCCGCACGGTACCGCTGCCGAGCACCAGGTTGCTCTCGCGAACGGCCTCCACTACATCGGTGATCGTCAGGTCGTGGGCCTGCAGCCGCGCCGGATCGACATACACCATCATCTGCCGAAACCGGCCGCCGAAGGGATGCGGAATCTGCACACCTTCCAGGCCGCCCATCTTGTTGCGGACAGCGTAGTAGCCAATCTTGTAGAGCTCGGTTTCATCGAGGCCGTCACCCGAAATGGCCGCTAGGATCACAGGCAAATTTGCCGGCTCGCTCCGCAGTGTGAAGGGATGCTCGATGCCCGGCGGCAGGTGAAACATGTCGCTCGCTTCGAGATTGACGATGTCGTTCATCGCCGACGACGGATTCGTTCCCGGCTGAAAGGTGATCTTTAGCACGCTCGCCCCAGGCAGCGTCCGCGACTCCTGCTTGGCCAGCCGTCCCGCCAGCGTGAGTGCGCGTTCCACCCGCGACGTCACGCTCTTCTCCATGTCGAGCGTGGGCAGGCCTGGATACGAGAAGAAACTCACCACCACCGGTGTTTTGAAGTCGGGGAGCACATCGGTCGGTATCGATGGGACGACCGCAGCCCCCAGAAATGCGGTGGCCAGCGTGGCAGCCAGCACCACGAACGGATGGGCGAGGGCCCAACGGGTGAGCTTCATATCGTTGTCGTTCTCTTGGACCGCTAGCGGCGAACCACTTCAACCTGCTGGCCAGGCTCGATCGTGCCCACGACGGCATCGACGACCTGCTCGTTGCCGGTCAGCCCATCGACGATTTCGATCTCCCGGCCGTCGTCGGCACCAATCACCACCGGCACTCGGCTCACACGGCTCTCTGCATCGAGCACCAGCACGTGCGGCTCACCAACACTGCTCATCCGCACGGCCGACGCGGGCAGCACGAGCGCATCGGCCTGCACCCGCGCCGTAATCGTCGCCCGGCCAAACATGCCGGGCAGCAACAGCGTGTCGTGATTGTCGAGATCAACTTCAGCCACCATCGTGCGGGTCGAAGGATCGAGCCGTCGGGCCACGCGGGTCACCTCGGCCTCAATCGGCTTGCCTGGCCTGGCATCGCAATCAATCACCACCGGATCACCTGCATCGACATCCGCGGCATCCCGTTCAGGCACAGTCACCCGCACCCGCAGCCGGTGCTGCTGGTCGACATGAAACAGCGGCCTCTGCGACTCGCCACCGGCCGGGCTGCCCGAGACAAAGTCGCCCGGATCGACATCCCGTGAAGTGACCACGCCAGCGAAGGGCGCTCGCAAGGTGGTGTAGTCGAGCATCGTGTCGATCTCTTCGACTTCCTTGCCGCTTTCATCAAGCCTCGCCCTGGCGGTGGCGATCTCTGCTTCGGCTGCCTTCTGCTCGGCAATCGCAATCTGTAGCCGAGCTTCGGAAGAACGCACCGCGGCCTCCGCCGCCACCTTTGTTGCCACTGACACATCGTGCGCGCTCTGAGCGTCGTCGAGCATTGCCAGCGTGGCGGCCTGCTTCTGTACCAATCCCTGAACTCGGTCGAGATCAGCTCGCTCCGCGATCAGCCGAGCCACCACCTGCTCCACGTTGGAGAGGGCCTCTTCGACTTCCGCTTTTGCCGCCACCCGCTGCGCGGCGGCCACCTCAGCCGCTGCCGTGGCTCGCTCCAGCTCGGCGGCCAATCGCTGCTGCCGGGCAACCGCCTGATCACGCTGCTTGTCCATCTCGGGAATCGAAAGCTTGGCCAGCGGCTGCCCTTCCTCGACCTCATCGCCAATGTCGACGTAGACCGCCTCAAAGTAGCCCGCCACCTTGGCGACGATATCAGCCTGGTGGTAGGGATGGACGGTGGCCGGCTGCGTGACCGTGTGACGGATGTCCTTCCGCTGGGGCTGCACCACTTCAACCCGCGTGGCCGTCTCGATCACGGGCGGCTCAGCGACTTGCTGCATTTCGTCGCAGCCAAGGAAGCCACACAGGCAACCAGCTGCAATAGTTCCCCGCAGGCATTTCTGAGAGATCGGCAACATTTCTCCCTTCACAACGACGCCCGAAATCACCTGAAATATGGGCTCTGCGCAGCGATGTTCGCATCTGGCAAGCATAGTTGGCCCGAGGGCACCGGCAACTGGAGTTCAGCACCTAGCGGGCAGGCACATCCAGAGCCTCCCCCACGATTCCCAACTCGGAAATCGAGGCCCAGGGGCCGCCGTTGACCTCAGAGAGCACCCGCAGCCGCAGGTACCGCCCATGCACAGGAGCAAACAGCAGCTCTTGCGATTGCTTCTGTTTGGTGAAGGTGGTTTTTGCCACGGGCTCGCCGAAGCCGTCGGGGGATGAGGCGACCGCGACTTCAACCGCTGCGAGTGCCCCATTCCAGCCGTTGTCCTGCCGGGCGAGATAGCGGAGGCCGCGAACGGTCGCTTCACCGCCGAGATCGATCACCAGCTCGTGTGGATGCTTGAGCACCTCGGGGCTGAACGCCGTGTGCCAGTGGGTCCGCGGATTGCCGTCAATCGTGTGCACGGCCAGCCGGCTATTGCCGCTGGCTTCACTGCTGAAGGAGTGGATGGAGAGCTGCTCCCTCGGCAGCAGCCCCTGCCCTGGCATGACCTCGACTTTCGCTGGCATGCCGTTGGGATCCTTCCCGCCAAACTTGGCCCGCCGATCCCGCTC
>JADHNY010000135.1 GCA_016779265.1 Pirellulales bacterium
TCCAACACCCCCTCCACCTCAAACAACCAGCAGAGCCCACGCCGCTTCCGTAAGAAGCATGGTGGGAAGCGACCGTTTCAGAAGCGGCGTGGCCCCGCCGCGGGCGGCCCTGCTCGTGGGCCGCGTCACCCTGAGCACAACGCTCCCGAACATAACGCTCCAGAACATGCTGCCCCCGAACATGACGTGCCGGTGTCGCACGGCGCACCCATACGAGCGGATGGCTTTGCCCACCTCGAACTCGCAGAGTGTCTGCTGCGAAGCCTCGGCGAAGAGGGCTACAGCACGCCGACTCCAATCCAGGAAAAGGCCGTGCCTCAGATCCTCTCGGGCCGTGACCTCTTTGGCTGCGCCCAGACTGGCACCGGAAAGACCGCGGCATTCGCTCTGCCGCTGATTCATCGGCTGTTGGAGAACCGACCCGAGACCAAGCCTCGCCGCTGCCGCACACTGGTGCTCGCGCCGACACGCGAGCTGGCAGCACAGATTCATGAAAGCTTTCGCACGTACGGTCGGCATGCCCGCCTGCGTTCGGCTGTGATCTACGGAGGCGTTGGCCAGCATCAGCAGGCACGGGCCATGATGCGGGGCGTTGATGTCCTCGTGGCCACGCCGGGCCGACTGCTCGACCTGATCGGACAGCGTCTGGTCGATATCCGTGCGGTCGAGTTCTTCGTGCTCGACGAGGCCGACCGCATGCTCGACATGGGCTTTATCCACGACCTGAGGAAGATCGTCGACATGCTGCCCGAAGAGCGGCAGACGCTCTTCTTCTCAGCCACGCTTCCTGCAGAAGTCCGCTCTTTTGCCAGCACGATGCTGCGTGATCCGCTGGAGGTGAAGACCGCCCCGCAGGCAACGCCTGCGGAAACGGTTGAGCAGTCCGTGATCTTCGTGCCCAAACGCGAAAAGAAGTCGCTGCTGATCGACCTTCTCCGTGATGAGGCAAAGGGACGGGTGATCGTGTTCTCCCGCACGAAGCATGGCGCTGACAAACTGCAACGCGATCTGGCGAAGTCTGGAGTGGCTGCGGCTGCCATTCATGGCGACAAGTCACAGGCACAGCGTGAGCGGGCCCTTGCGGCCTTCAAGTCGACACGCCCTCCCGTACTCGTCGCGACCGACATTGCGGCCCGCGGAATCGACGTGGATGACGTGGCCTATGTGATTAACTACGACCTGCCGATCGAACCGGAGACCTACGTCCACCGGATCGGACGCTCGGGCCGGGCTGGGCAGTCAGGAACCGCGATTAGCCTCTGTGATATCGAGGAAGTCTCGCGGCTCATCGCCATTGAGCGACTATTGAAGAAAGAACTCACCAGCCGCAACGAACGACCCGAGGAGGCATCTCAACCTCAGCGCCGCCCAGGACGAGCGGGCCGAGGTGGCCAAGGACGACCAGGAGGCCAAGGCAAACGTCGCGGCCCACCGCCGCATGCCTTCTCACGCTCCAAGAAGTCACGTCGTCGGCCAGCCGAACCCAATCCCCACCGCTGGGCCAAGAGCCGACCCGCGGGCGACTCAGGCACCGCCTGATCATCTGCAGAAAAGGCTCAGCGCAGGGGAGTCGGCGAATGCTTGAGGAGCGTGTGTCCGCTTCGGACGCAGCGACGAAACCTTTGCCGCTCCCCAAGCCATTCCTCTCTGCTCCCGCAGAAAAGGCTCAGCGCAGGGGAGTCGCACACCCGTTATCTGTCGGTGAGGAGCCGCCAGCAGATCAGCTGCGACCGCGGAAGGTGAAAGGCACTCTTCCAGAGGCCGCCTTTGAGCGTGCTGGCGACGGAACCGTCGCGATGCAGGTAGCCATACCATTCGCCCTGCTCAGGGTCCGCGAAGTGCTGATCCGCCCAGGTGTGCACGTCGTGGTGAAGCTGGGCGTATCGGGCATGGCCGGTGAGCTTCCAGGCGAAGAGGGTCGCGATCATCGCCTCGTTGTGTGGCCACCAGAACTTCATGTCGTGCCAGTATTCCTGCACGGGGAGGCCGCGGACATCGACAAACGAAAGCAGGCCACCGTGCTTGGTGTCCCAGCCTCGGGCCCACATCCAGTCGAGGATCTGTGTGCCGAGTCGGGTGAGTTCGGCGTCGCCGCCGCGATGATGTGACTCACGGAGAATGAACCAGGCCGCTTCGATTGCATGCCCGGGGTTCAGGAGTCGTCCGTCGAAGTGGTCGAGGAACTCCCCGTGTGGCCCGACCGTCTCCAGCACACACTGCCGCTGAGGATCGACAAAGTCTGACCGAATCTCATCAATACTCTGGTCGATCAGCAGTGTGGTTTCCGCGTCGTCCCCGAGGGTCTCCCGCAGCGTCTGGGCAGTTCCCAGCGTGATCATCGGAATCGCCAAGCTCTTTGCTGGCCGGGTCGCTGGATCGGTCTTCGCTGGCAAGAGGCCGGGGGTTTGCGTGAATCTGCGAAACGAAGCGAATGCCTGCCTGGCCTCCGCTGCAGCCTCTGTATCACTCGCTGCCCGGGCATACGCTGCCAGAGCAATCGCGAGGAAAGCTTCGCTAAACACATACCGGCGTTTTCGCAGTGGCCGTCCATCGCGGGTAACCTGAAAAAACATCTGGCCGTCGTCATCGAAGCAGTACGTCCGCAGAAAATCGATGCCGTGACGTGACCACTTCAGCCAGTCGCCGCGTGGCTCCACCGTTGCATGGAGTGTTGCCAGCAGCCAGGCCATTCGGCCCTGGGCCCAGACACTCTTGTCGGTATCCACGACCGTTCCATCACGATCGAGGCAGGTCAGGAAGCCCCCGTGCGTCTCGTCGACACAACGGGGAAACCAGAAGGGGATGGTGTCGTTGAGGAGGCGGTCACGATAGAACTCCGCCAGCCTGGCCTGTTCGGAAGCCTGCATCAGGTGGGGGCCTCCGAGCTATCGGCTGTAATCGCGTCTCCGATCGTATAGATCGTCAGCCCTTGAATCGATCGCCGGCCTCCCGGCAGCATCAGACTCGCCAGATAGCCTGTGGCAAACGACGCTCCCACACCCACGGCGGCATAGAGCAGCAGATGTGTCTCAGTGAATCGCTGCACCGCCCAGAGCACGGCCGCTCCGGAGATCGCCCCGGCCATCGCCCCGCTGGCGTGAGCTCGCTTGGTGAAGATACCGAGGCAAAACAGGCCACACATCGAGCCCCCGAGCAGTCCGAGGATTGTCATGAACTGATCCCACAACGATTTGATGTCGGCTGACGCAAACAGCATCGCCAGCCACACACCAGCCACGCCAAACACAACCGTCAGCAGCCGGCCGAGCCTGAGAAAGGCCCGCTCCTGCCAGCTGCCGACAAACGGCCGCACGAAGTCTGTCACCACCGCCGTCGACATGCTGTTCATGCTGGTGGAAATTGTTGACTGGGCCGCGGCGAAGATGCCAGCCACCACGAGCCCCGCCAGGCCTGCCGGAAGCTCGCGGGCAATAAACAGTGGGAAGACGGCATCTGTCTTGAATGCTGGGTCAAGCCGCTCTGGATACGCCGCGTAAAACACGAACAGTGCCGTCCCCACACCGAAAAACAGCAGCGATGCCGGCACCACTGCGATTGCATTCGTCCAGATCGCCCGTCGAGCTCGCGAAATATCAGAGACCGCCATGTAGCGTTGCACGACAGCCATGTCGGAGCTGTAGGGGACGAGTGCTTGCGCGAGTCCACCGAGCACGACCACCCAGACCGCCGTCGTGGTGAAGCTGGCGGCCGAAAAATCGACGTCGATCAGATGCAGTTTCTGCTGACGCATCGCCGCCTCAGCCACGCCCACCAGCCCACCGTCGATCTCGATCACAATCAACGCCAGGCTCGCCATAGCGCCCCCCAGCAAGACCAGGCTCTGCACCGTATCGGTCCAGACCACCGCCTCCAGGCCTCCCAGCGTGCAGTAGAGAATGCTCAGCACGCCCATCAGCAGGATGCTCTGCTCTTCAGAGAGCGGCGTGATCACCGCCAACGCCAGCGCTGAGAGATAGAGCACCACCGCCATTCGACCAACCTGAAACAGCACAAAGGAGCCGCTCGCAAACAGTCGCACAGATCTGTTGAACCGTTTCTCCAGATACTCATAGGCACTGGTCGCATCGATCTTGCGAAAGAAGGGGAGAAACATGCCCACCACCAGCGGCGTGACCACCAGCACCATCATGTTCACCGGGAAGTACACCCAGTCCGTGGCATAGGCCTTGGCAGGAATCGCCATAAACGTGATCGAGCTGAGCATCGTGGCGAAGATGCTCAGGCCCGCGACGAACCAGGGCACCCGCTGCCCTCCCCGGAAAAAATCATCCGTGCTCTCGTTGCGAAAGGCAAAGAAGCCCCCCACCGCCAGCATCGCCAGGAGATACAGGCTCAGCACGGTCGCATCCACGATGCCGAAGCGGCCCTCTTGCGGCTTCAGCCGCACACTCCAGACCGCATCGGTCCGCACGCGTGGCCGCACTTCACCCGTCGGCAGAATGATTGGATCAGCAACCGGGTCGGGCCCAAGCCGAACCGCCGTCGTCGTCACCGGAGCTGCAGGCAAGGCACCAGCCGGGGTCCAGGTGTCGGTGATGGCATGGTAGGCCCAGGCCTCCGCGGGAAAGCCCGGGTGGGTATCACGGAGCACATCCGCCTGCCCGAAGAGGCTCCCATCATCCCCACCCAGGATCAGCACGTGGCTTTGTCCAAGCGGCACACCTGTCCCCGCCATCAGACACCGTGGTGCCTCCGCCCGTTGACGCCAGCCATCCCCCTGCCCTGTCGCCAGACGGAGCGGCGAAAACTCGTAGACATCCCTCAGCAGCTGCACCTCACCTGTGGCCGTCTCCCGCCGACCGCTGATCAGGTAGAGGCATTCGCTGAGGCCGTTGTGCTGCGGCACCATGATGCCAAACCCACGCGGAGGGCCAGGCCACGGTGGCTCCTCACGCCACGCCCATGTGTCCGCATCTCCGGTGAGATCGATCGACCAGAGCCGGCTCTCGGCATCCGCAAGCGTTGCGGTGGGCGTGCCCGCGGCAACGTAGACCGTGTCTCCGATCGCAGCACCACATCCGTAGGCAGACGGCATGGGCAGCGGCGGTAGCGGCTGCTGCTGAAGCTGCTGACGCGATGCATCCCAGGTCAGCAGAAAGGCGTCGGCAAAGGTGGTGGTCGCGTCGTTGCCTCCCACGCAGACCACGCCTTTTGAAGTCGACACGGACACGCCGTAGCCGGCCGGACGCGACAACGTCCCAGCAGCGAGCCAGTGCCGCTTGCCACTTTCGCCGTCCGTGGGAACCAACACCCAGACCGCATCGTGCCAGGCCTTCTCTGACTCCCAGACTGGTGCAGCGAAGTTGGCTCCTCCTGCTACGATCACCGCCTCGCCGTGGACGCCGACAAAGGGCCCCGCCACACCGACCGGATCTGGTAGCGGCGGCAGGGCCTCACTGGCAAGTTCGATGGCGACTGCCGGGCGGAGGGCCGTCACCAGGAGCATCAGGCACCAGCTCAGGGACGTTGTTCGCCTCACCAGTTCAGCCTCCAGTCACCAGTTCGGATAGGCCGGCGGCTGTCAGGTCGCGATGGAGGTCGGCGATCGCTGCGGCTGTCATTCGTGGCAGCGGCCGTCGCGTTGGCCCACACGACGGCCCTACCAGCTCCATCGTTGCCTTCAACCCACTCACGCCAGAGTCCGCCACAATCCGTCGTGTGATCGCAGTGGCCTGTGCCTGCAGACTGCGGGCCTCCTCAACACGTCCTGCCTCGAAGGCGGCGAGCATCCTGCGGTAGAGCGGTGCCATGAAGTTGTAGGTGCTCCCGACCGCACCATCGCAGCCAGCAGCCCAGGCTGAGAGCAGCATCTCATCAACACCAAACAGGGTGGCGAACCTGCCATCTGCAACCGCACGGCAGCGGATCAGCATGTCGATCTGCGGATGGCTGAACTTGATCCCGGCGAGTGTGGGCAACTGCTCGGCAGCGAGCTGCATGATGTCCGCCGCATCGAAGCCAAGCCCGCTCAGCTGTGGGATGTGGTAGTAGTAAAACGGTGTGTTGGCAGCAGCTGCGGCAATCTCCGCGACCGTGGCCACCAGGGTCTCGATGTCTGCCACCCGGTAATACGACGGTGGCACCGCGCTGATCGCGTCGGCACCGATCGCCTCGGCATGCCGGGCCAGTTCTTTGGCATCCGCCACGGCGTTGTGGCCCACCTGAACCACGACAGGAATCCGTCCTGCCACCGCCTCCAGATAGGCTGCCGCCACCCGCTTCCGCTCGTCGGTGGTCATTGATGGACCTTCGCCTGTGCTTCCACAGACGTAGAGCCCCTCGACGCCCTCGCCCACCAGCCGTTCGACAATCGCCGCAATCGGTCCGCAGTCGATCTCTCCCTCGGCCGTCATCGGCGTAAAAGTCGCCGCAATCAGTCCACTGAGTCTCGTCACAAACACTCCCCAAAAGATCGTCTTCCCTGCGGCAAGGATACCTCAAACCCGCAGCCGCCTCGGGTATGCTCAGCCTGGGCTTTCCCAATCCCTATCATCTGCTCAGCCGAGATTCCCCATGCCTTCCTCTGCAGATCACGACGTTCGCCCGGCCTCGCCCCTGCGAGTGGGCGACTCGGTGCTCGACGTGGTCGGCCAGACGCCACTGGTGCGCCTGCAGCGGTATTGCGGTGACTGCACGCCGACGGCCTACGCCAAGCTGGAATCGATGAATCCCAGCGGCAGCATGAAAGACCGGGCAGCGATCCGCATGATCGAAGAAGCTGAGACCACCTACAGCCTCGAACCGGGCAGCACCGTGATCGTGGCCACCTCCGGCAACATGGGCCTGGCCATGGCGATGGTCTGCGCCGTCAAGGGTTTTCGGCTGATCTGTGTGGTGGACCCGAAGATCTCCCCCGCGACCGAACAGTGCCTCAGGCTTTATGGCACCACGATCGTGAAGATCTATCAGCGTGACAGCACAGGGGGCTATCACCTCACACGCCTCGAACGGGTCGCTGCCCTGCAGGCAGAATATCCCGACGCTGTCTACATCGATCAATACGACAGTCCTGCCAATGTCGCCGCGCACACGGCTTCGACGGGCCCCGAGATTCTGGAGGCGCTCGGCGGACACGTCACCGCCGTGGTGCTCTGCGTGGGCACAGGCGGCAGTTCGATGGGGGTGGCTCGCTTCTTTCGCAAGCACTCCCCCGCCACCGAGATCTGGCTGGTGGATGAATACGGCTCACTGGCCCTCCCTGGGAATCCGGGGCCTGCCGATCGCTATCTCAACGGCATGGGCACGAGTATCGCACCGGCCAACTACGATCCGCCCACCTTCGCACAGTTTGTCGACCATGTGGTGTATGTGCAGGCTGCCGAAGCGATTCAAGCGGCGGTCGCCGTCGCCCGTAGCGAAGGGCTGCTCATCGGTGGCACCGGAGGCGCGGTCCTGCATGTGCTGCGTGACATCGCCGCGAGCCGCTATGCCGCTGGAGACACGATCGTAGGCGTCCTGCCCGACCATGGCAGTCGCTACAGCGACACCCAGTTCAACAAAGAATGGCTATCGGTGCGTGGCATCGATGTGCCGGAACTCTTTTCCGATCACGCTTCCGAGATCAGCCCATGACGCTCCTGCTCACTCAGCACGACCTCCTCACCTGTGGCGCGGGCGACCTCAGTCTGGCAGCTGATGCGATTGAGGAGATGTTTCGTGTGCACGCAGCGGGCCAGTTCACCGCCCCGCCGAGCAGTTTTCTGAAGCGGCCTGAGAAGCCACACGTCGCCGATCGCTTCATCGGCCTCTCAGCACACCTCGGGGGCAGTTTCGACGTCGAAGGCATCAAGTGGATTGGCAGCGCTCACGAAAACCCCGCCCAAGGACTTCCGCGTGCCAACGCCGTGATCGTTCTCAACGATGCCCAGACGCGGCTGCCGCTGGCCATCATGGAAGGAGGACTGATCAGTGCCCTCCGCACCGCCGTCGTGCAGGGGCTGGCTGCCCGCTGGCTGGCAAGGCCTGACGCTCGAACGGTAGGCGTAATCGGCGCCGGACGGATCTCCGCACTCACGCTGCACGTCCTCCACAGCTGGTTTCCGAACCTCAACTGCTACCGCTGCTTTGACCTCAACACTGAACGCAGCCGCCGCTTTGCTGAGCACATGGCCACGCTCGGTGTCAGGGTTGAGATCAAAGACAGCTACCAGGCTGCCATTCGGGAAGCGGATATTGCCATCGCTGCGACGACCGCCGAGGAGGCCTACGTGGCGGCTGAGTGTTTCAAAGAAGGCGCGCTGTTTCTCAACGTCTCACTGATGGATCCCACGTTTGCCTTTGTACAGCGTGCCGACAAGATCGTCGTCGACGACTGGAAACAGTGCATCCACTCCGACCGGGTGCTCGCACGCATGCACCGCGACGGCCTCCTCGACCGCGAGCAGGTGCATGCGGAGTTTGGTGAAATCGTGGCCGGCCACAAGCCTGGCCGTGAACACGACCACGAACGGATCTTCTTCAATCCCTTTGGCTTGGCCATTGAAGACCTCGCCGTCGCAACTGCCCTCTACCGGCGAGCCCGTGAGTTGGGAGTTGGCCAGACGATTGACCTCATCGACCAGGAATGGGACGTGCTGTTCTAACTCTCATGGCTGTTCCCACGCTCATCTCGTCGTCCCCTTCGGGCCCGCGCCACTGCACGTCCGATGACCTCGTGTCGAGCGACCGCATTGTCGGCATCGACATCGTCCGTGGGTTTGCTTTGTTTGGGGTGCTCCTGGTCAACATGTACTCCTTCGGAGCTGACTCCATCGCATGGAACGCCGCTCCAGACCGGCTCTGTTTTCTGTTGAAGCATGTGTTTTTTGAGTCCAAGTCATGGACGCTTTTCAGCCTGCTCTTCGGCGTGAGCTTTGCGACCCTGATGCGCCGCTGGCCAGCCGCGACTGCGACGCAGCACATGCTGCGGAGGCTGCTTTTCCTGCTGGGAATTGGATCGCTGCATGCCCTGCTCTACGACGGTGACATCCTGCGGCTTTA
>JADHNY010000136.1 GCA_016779265.1 Pirellulales bacterium
GGCCGCACGATGGAGTCGCTGATTGCCTCTGGGATGGTGAGTGGCGTGCTCGATATCACCACCACAGAAATCGCGGATGAGCTCTGTGGCGGCGTTCTCTCAGCGGGGCCGACACGGCTGGAGGCGGCGGGCAGAGCTGACCTTCCAGCCATCGTGGTGCCTGGCTGCGTCGACATGATCAACTTTGGCCCCCGTGAGCAGATGCCTGCCGCACTGCAAAGCCGCAGGCTCTATCAGCACAACGATCAGGTCACCCTGATGCGATCGACAGCCGAGGAAAACCGACAGATCGCGGTCTCCATCGCCGACAAGCTCAATGCCTACCGAAAGCCCCCGACCGTTCTGCTTCCGCTCAAGGGGGTGTCCGTCGTTGCCGAAGCGGGCGGGCCGTTCCATGATGCTGAGGCTGACCGAGTGCTGTTTTCCACCCTTGAAGAAAGACTCAATCCACAGATTCGCCTTGTCAAAGCTGACCTTGCGATCAACGATCCCGCGTTCGCTACGCTCTGTGCCACAGAGCTGAAATCGCTCCTTCAGCAGGCCCCGTCGGAGCAGGACGAGTGACGATCTGCACGCCCTTCGCCAGGTTTCCATCGACTGGCGGTATGCGTGTGCACCTGCTGATAGTCGTCATCTGGATGTGGTGTCTCTCTTGTTCCGATTCCTTTGGTGATGCTGCCATGCCCCGCCAGATCACGACAGCGGCCCACGGTCACATCCTCACCAACGCAGCCGTCTGGTCGGCTGATGGCCGCTGGCTCGTCTACGACACCCGCTCCGGCGTTGATGGGAGCGTGTTTGACGGCAGGAGGATTGAGCGTGTTGAGGTGGCCACTGGTCGCGTGGAGCTCCTGTATGAATCGACTCACGGGGCCTGCTGCGGCGTGGTGACAGCCAGCCCGGTCGACGACCGTGTGGTCTTTCTTCATGGCCCTGAAAATCCGACCGAAGACTGGTCGTACGCCGCCTTCCATCGTCGCGGTGTGGTCGTGCAGGCCTCCGTGCCAGGCGTCGCCACTACACTCGACGCCCGTGACCTGGTCGCCCCCTATACGCCGGGTGCTCTGCGTGGAGGGAGCCACGTACATCTCTTCAGTTCCGATGGGAAGCTCGTGCACTTCACCTACGAAGACGCTCTGCTTGCCGCTGCAGATCACGCTCACGCACAGGCAACCGCCAAAAATCTTCGCGGTATCGGCGTCAGCGTCTGCGGGAGCCCCGTGCCGGTGCCCGCACGCCACCCCCGCAACCATTCTGGCTCCGCCATGAGCGTGCTGGTCACCACACTCACCGATACCCCATCACCAGGCAGCGATGAGATCTCGCGAGCCTGTGAAGAGGCGTGGGTGGGCACCGATGGCTACGACCGCGGCGACGGCTCTCGTCAGCGGTATGCCTTGGCCTTTCAAGGCACTGTCACCACTGCTGACGGCAAGGAGATTACCGAGGTCTTCATTGTCGATCTCCCGGAGAACCCCGCTCTGCTCACCGAACCGGGGCAGCTGCCGCTGTGTGGCACGCCGAGCACGCGTCCGGCACCTCCTCGCAGTGTTTCGCAGCGCCGCCTCACCTTCACACACCATCGCGCAACGCCAGGTCTCGCTGGCCCACGACACTGGCTACGGTCGAGCAACGATGGGTCACGGATCGCATTCCTGATGACTGATGACGCTGGCGTCGTGCAGCTGTTCACCGTCAGCCCGCTGGGAGGTGAACCAACGCAGATCACGCGTGACGAGTGGCACGTGGCGAGTGCGTTCAGCTGGAGTCCAGATGGCACGCACCTGGCCTATATCGCTGATGGCAGCGTGATGATGGTCGATGTCCGAAGCGGTGTCAGCAGTCGGCTGACTGAGGCCGTTCACGGCGTGAGCAGCCCTCGTCCTGAGGCCTGCGTCTTCTCACCAGATGGATCGCAGATCGCCTATGTGCGAACGATGCCTGACGTGACAACGGCAGGCTCTCCAGCCAACGCCCACAACCAGATCTTTGTCGTCGACATCATCAACTGAGCATCACCGACTGGGCACAGGCTCACCTCACCGCTGAAGCCGGCTTCTCACCAGCAATACGCAGTCGCCTCGGGAGCACGCGAATCTCAAGCGGCAGCTCACCACCAGGGTCACCGTCGAGCTGGTACGGCACGGGTTCGTCTGCTTCGATCCTCAGCCAACGGGGCTGTTCCACATGAATGTCTCGCCAGCTGCGGTGCCAGCCGGCCACCACACCAGCGAGATACCGTAGGCCGTTGTACCAGCGGCCACCTCGAAAGCAGCAGAGGTCGAGTCGCCCATCGGCCATATCCCCTTCGCGGACAAACTGGAGCCCCAGGGCATACCGTGGCAGGTTAAACACAAATGCCCAACGCGAGCGTATTGGCCGGGGATGCGCATCGGTGGTCACGCGGATCTCTGGGAACTGGTAACTGCCGAGGGCCTGTAGGATCGGCCGCACCCAGGTGGAGTGCTGGATGTGCCCACTGCGGCGGGCAGCTAAGAGTCGCACAACCTCAGCATCAAAGCCGACCGAAGCGACCACCAGAAACAGTCTGCCGTTGGCCTCCCCGGCATCGATCGCGAACGTCTTTCCAGCTGCAACCCGCTCGGCGAGCTGTTCGGGATCACGCGTGAAGCCGAGCTGCTTGGCGAGCAGGTTTTCCGTTCCCAGCGGCAGCACCGCAAGTGGCGTTGTCGGGCTGGCTGCATTCGCGACCAGCCCGACAGTTCCATCACCGCCGGCAGCAATCACACATGACCACGGCTCAGCAGACGCGTCACCGTCGCTTGCACACAGGGCAGTACGAATCTTCTCAGGGTCGCTCTCACGCCGAACCTGGAAGCCACGAGCTTCCAGACAGGAGACAAGCGACGCGAGAAGAACTCCTCCGTCGACTGCACCTGCCCGCGGATTCTCCGCGATCAATACCGCACGTTGCGGCACCGCTCCATGGCAAGCCGTTTCACCCACGCCAACCTTAGAACTGCCCGACAACCTTACGGTCCTTACGGTTACCCAATCGTTGGTGCGTGGTCAGGTCAATCGCTGTGGCAACCGTCCGCACGGAACCGTCGCAGAGTGTCACCTGAAACACGTTCATGTGCGCGGAACCGAAGCGGCCGATCTCACCGTCATCCGCATCTTGCTTCGGCAACACATTCGTCCAGCAGACCGTGTCGAGATCATCACCGGCGAGAAAACAGTGGTCATCTGTAAGGTAGTTGTCACCAAACTCATACGAGTTAGGCCAGAGATGCTTTTCACCAATGAGATAGGTGTTACTGGTGCCATCCGGAATGCTCGCAAGCCTTACTTGGCTCCGTTGATAGAACACCCCATTGGCACCACTCATGTCAGCAAAGCCATTACCAGCAAAGCCATCTGCGGGAGCAGGCCCTGCGCCCCACATGACAACGGTATCGCCTCCGTTGCCGGCGTAATCCATCTTTCCAACGACGCCGGTGTCATTTGCGTTGTAGGTCTGCAGTCCGCTCCCAGGCTCACCACCTCGAGGATGCTCATAGGGCATCGCGAAACGACGGCTCGAGCAATAGAACACGGAAACAGCCATCTGCGCGGCCTCCGCAGTCTCTGCTTTCTGGGCATCCGTGATCACGTCAGGCTGGTCATCTGAACCCATCCGGTAGAGCGCCTGCTGCTCGAGATACGGCAGCAGCGAATAGGCCCAACTTCCCGGCTGCTTCATGCCAGTCCCTCGATCGGGGTCTCCCATCCAGTACCAGCCCCAGCCGGCCGACGGCAGATACTGGTGCGTGTTCTCATGCATCTGGGCGGCCACCGCCAACTGTTTGAGATTGTTGGCGCAGCTCGTGCGACGCCCCGCTTCCCGAGCACTCTGCACCGCAGGCAGCAGAAGCCCAACCAGAGTTCCAATGATCGCAATCACAACAAGCAGTTCCACGAGCGTGAAACCGCGGGGATGTCGAGTGGTTCTCATGCCTAGCCGCCTTTCTCTTGCGGTGAACAAAAAGCAGTCTCAGAAAAAGAAAAAAAGGTGCTGATATGAATGCGGGACCGGGACTCGGTGAAATGTCTTTGGGAGCCGGCTGCTCACCAACTACGGAACGGCTTTGGCAAACTCCGCCTCTGCAAGTTCATCCATGCTGCCAAATGCGGTGGCAACGAGCCGCTTACCGTCTTGACCGGTTTGTTCATGGATGACCACAGCCTGTCCACGGAGGCCACTCTGCCCCGGCGCCGATGGAGGTGTTCCGGGCTGTCCATTCGCCGCACCGCTCCGCGGCTCCACGCCAAAAATGATCACGTAGGGAGCTCCGTCACGCGGCGAGACCAATGCCTCAGCCACGTTCTCGAGCCCCATCGATTTTCGCTGCGGCGGTGGCAACGACTCGAGAAATGAGCGGAACGACGCTTCATCCTCTGGCCCAACTCCGTCATGGCGAGCGGCATACTCTCCATACAGACGCCCAAGGGATGAGATCTTTGTCTGCGTCGTGGGGGGCGATGGCGGCGGGGTGCCGCCGCCGCAGCCGATCAGCAGCACGAGACAGCCGATGACGCACAGACCACACCAGCTTCGTTGGAAGAACTGGCGGCCTTGAAAGCGGTGAACACCGTTGAGGTACGTATCGCTCAGCATGGATTTCACGTTCTTGATGACAAGGCGGTTCGAGATGGGAGAAGGATCCCAATCGTCGGGAGCAAAGTTGGTGGGAACCCGATCTGTGGAAAACGCCCCGGGGGAGATCCACACCAAGCAGCCGCCACCAGCCTTCTGAATATTCCCCCAGCACCAGCGAGAGTTCCCGTCAGCACTGATCCCCACTTCGTTAGTATAGCAGAGCGATACCCCCATGACCCGCTCAAAAACACTGCAAAACGTTGACTTTTGCCACTCCCAGCGTTCCCATCGACGGCACCGTTTCTCCCTCGTTCCGTCAACCGGCCAGGTCGCGTCCCAGGAGCCACCACATGCTGCCCCGCTCAACTCACCGACTGTCCAGTTGGCCGCTCACGACCTCGCTCGCCGTACTCGCAGCCGTCCTCAGCGTGCTTTCATCCACGGCTGCATTCGCTGCCGAGCCGCAGTCCGAGACGAAGACACTACCGCTCAACATCGTGTTCATCATCGCTGACGACCTCGGCGTGATGGACACCACGCCCTACAACCCGGCCTGCTTCTACGAAACCCCCAACATCCAAAAACTTGCGGACACCGGGATGCGGTTCACCGATGGGTATGCCGCCTGCCCCGTCTGCTCTCCCACCCGTTCATCGGTACTCACCGGACAGTGGCCAGCTCGCACCCGCAACACCGACTACTTCGGCGCCCCAAACCAGTTCTTCGGCCAGAGCCTTCCGGAGAACTACGATCCCACCACCGATGGCAGCTTCGGCAGACATGGGAAACGTCCGCTCTGGCCAGCCCCATACCTCGGACAGCTTGCAGCCGATCACACCACGCTCGCCGAAGCGCTCAAGAGCCATGGCTACGCAACCTTCTTCGCTGGCAAGTGGCACCTTGGCCCCGAGGGCTCGTGGCCCGAAGACCATGGCTTCGATGTCAACAAAGGGGGAATCGAGCGGGGTGGCCCCTACGGTGGTGACAAATACTTTTCTCCCTATGGCAACCCGCGTCTTGCCGACGGTCCAGCCGGCGAACATCTCCCCGCTCGGCTTGCCGAAGAGACCGCCAGCTTTATCGGCGACCATGCCGACGCACCGTTCTTGGCCTACCTCTCCTTCTACTCCGTCCACACACCCCTGATGGCCCCACAGCCACTTGTGGATAAGTATCGAAGCCGTAAGGACCAGCGGAAGCTTGAAGATCGTTTTGCTCCCGAGCCACCTCGCGAGAACCGTACTACCCAAGCCCATGCGGTCTATGCGGGCATGGTGGAGGCCATGGATGCAGCCGTCGGACGTGTGCTTGAAGCTCTCGATGAGCATGGCGTCGCCGACCACACGCTCGTGATCTTCACCGCCGACAACGGAGGCCTCTCCACGTCAGAGGGTTCCCCCACCTCAAACCTTCCGTATCGGGCAGGCAAAGGGTGGCTCTACGAGGGTGGCATCCGTGAGCCGGTGATCGTCCGCTGGCCTGGCGTGACAGCAGCCGGCAGCAGCTCCGCATGGCAGGTCACCTCCACCGATCACTACCCCACGATTCTCGAAGCCGCTGGCCTGCCCCCCCAGCCGATGCAGCACCGCGATGGAGTTTCGTACGCCGCCGCCCTGCACGATGCTTCACAGGCCACCCCCGAGCGTCCTCTCTTCTGGCACTACCCACACTGGGGCAACCAAGGAGGCACTCCTGGGGCAGCGGTCCGCAGCGGTGACTACAAACTCATCGAGTGGTACTGGGGCAAGGCTCCTGAACTCTTCAACCTGGCAGACGATCCAGGCGAGCAGCACAACCTTGCAGGAGAACACCCTGACAAAGTGGCCGACCTGATGACGCTGCTGAACGACTTCCGCCGCAACACACAGGCGGTCATGCCTGGCGTCAACCCAGCCCCGGAGACACCTTTCACCAAGTGGTGACTGCTCGCTAGAGCCCAAAAGTGCTGCTCGCTAGAGCCCAAAAGTGATGTACGGCCCAAACGGACCGATCACCATGCCCACTCCCGATCGTTCCGGCAGATCTGAGAACGGAGGCGAGCCCACCGTCGGCTCATTGTCTCGATAGGGGGAATATGTTCCGGCCATCTGACGACGCGCGGCGGCAGCGGCTGCCGCATCGGCGGTTTGTTGCCGGTTTGCAGCTGCTGCATCGACGAGGTCCTGCCGCCGCGTCGCGAAGGCCTGCTGTTGCTGCTGCAACTCGGTCCGCTGCCGCTGAATCCTGTCGATCTCTTGGCGAAGTTGCTCTGAGGTCATTGTCGCTCGATTGGGCACCTGTTCGAGCAGTCGAGCACGCCGCTGATCTGACATCGCAGCCAGATATTCGCCGAGCCAGGCCTTGGCATCCTGAGCCTCGGGCGTGGCCAGGATTGCGAGCTTCGCGTCGAGATCATCGAGGAGATATTCCAACTCGTACGAACTCATCCCAACCACACGTGCATTGAAGTCGGCTTTGATCTGTGTGACCTCCTCGGCGTTATAGATCGTCTGCGACGAGAGCCATTGCCCAAACTCAAAAATCGCCCGCCTCCACCGTTCGCTCTGCATCAGTTCCATTTTGCGAGCGAGGTCGCCCTCGGGAGACGGGCTCTCTGGTGTCGTGGAAGCAGATCCGGCCGCAGGGGCGTCTGCGGCGACACCTCTTTGCAGAGGCCCGCTCACAAGGCAGACGACGACCATGCAGATCGGAGGCACAATGCTCTTTTGCTTCATCACTCGCTCCTCGCCGACGCAGCCTTGCCTGATGAACTTTCTCACAAAAACAGCCTCCCGCATGGGGGAGGCCATGGAACTCTATCGTATTCTAGGCATCGCGTGATCTGCCGAACGCACACACCCGCAGGAAACCTGTCATGCACTTCAGCGCTAACTGCCAAAAACCCTTCGGGCTCGCCTCACTTCTCATCCTCCTCTGGCTGACACCTCTGCAGGCGGATGACTGGCCGCAGTGGATGGGCCCCACACGCGACAACGTCTGGCATGAGGATGGGATCGTTGAAGCGTTTCCCAAGGGTGGCCCAGAGCGTCTGTGGAAAGCTGAGGTTGCAGGCGGCTATGCCGGCCCTGCCGTCGCCCAGGGCCGCGTGTTTGTCACAGACTACGTGCCCACTGACGCTGCTGCCCCCACCACGAACAACCCGGACACCATCACCGGTCGTGAGCGGGTGCACTGCCTGGACGCCGACACCGGCCGACAGCTCTGGCAGCACACCTGGCCGGTAGGCTACACGATTTCGTATCCAGCCGGCCCACGCTGCACCCCATTGATTGAAGAAGACCGCGTGTACGTGCTGGGAGCAGAAGGCCACCTCTATTGCCTTTCCGTGGAGACGGGTGACGTCGTCTGGTCGAAGCATCTGCGTGAGGCCTACCACACCACCACCGCGACCTGGGGCTACGCCAGCCACCCATTGATCGATGGCGAACGGCTGATCTGCATCGCAGGCACAGATCAGGCTCATGCCGTGGCGCTCAACAAGCACACCGGCGAAGAACTGTGGAGGGCTGGCACCGCTCCCGAACAGGGCTACTGCCCTCCGGTAATCATCGAGGCCGCGGGCGTGCGACAGCTGATTCTGATGAAGCCGGATGGGATGTATGCGGTCGTGCCAGAGACCGGCGAACTGCTCTGGGAGACTCCGTACAACGCCGACAACGGGTCGATCATCATGCAGCCGGTGAAGATTGGCGACTACCTCTACATCGGAGGCTTTCAGGAGAAGAACCTGCTCTTGAAGCTCACCAGCACAAGCCCTGGTGTTGAGGTGGTCTGGCGAAACAAACGGCAGCACGGCATCTCAGCGGTGAACGTGCAGCCGTTTGTGCTCGATGGTCACCTCTGTGGCTTTCACGAGAAGGGAGACCTCCGCATGGTAGCCATCCCGAGTGGCGAAGTGGTCTTGAGCAGTGGCGGTCCGCTGCCTGGGCGACTCGGAGGCTGCGGCACCGCGTTCTTCACCCGCCACAACGACCGATTCTTCCTGTTTACTGAAACCGGTGACCTCGTCATCGCAGAGCTTCGTCCGTCTGGCTACACCGAACGCGACCGGGCCCACCTGATCGATCCGAGTAACACAGCCTTTGGGCGGGATGTTGTCTGGTCGACGCCAGCCTTTGCCGAACAGTCCGTCTTCGTGCGAAATGACCGGGAAATCGTGCGGTACTCCCTCGCGGCCAGGCCGCAGCAGTAGCCACAAAAGCACGGTGACCAGGGGTGGCCGCCACTTCGTTACGGGATTGTAAGGTTCGCATGCTTGTGAGCCCCGAGCCGCATTTTTACGATTCAAAGCGGATTTTTCCCTCCCGCGGAACCGTTCTGTTCATGCTCGCCCACCAAGCCTTTGCCCCCTCGTTTCCCGCTCAGCCAGAGGCAGACGCGACCGACGCCTC
>JADHNY010000028.1 GCA_016779265.1 Pirellulales bacterium
GCCAACGGCATCGAGTGGGCTGCTGCCGGTGCTCCTCCTGCGAAACCGCGGAAGCCGTGAGCCGGCGGTCACAGTGGTGGTGGGTCAGGTCGGCTGGTCGGTGGGCCGCATCAGGACATCGTGCACCTGCACATGCTCCGGGCAGGCAAGCATGTAGACCACGGCCTCGGCCACGTCGATCGGCTCCAGCACCTTGAACCGCGAGTAGGTCTCACGAGCCTTCTCGGCGGACTTGAAGTAGTGCTCGGCGAAGCCGGTCTCCACGTAGCCGGGGCAGATCTCGCCGATGCGGATCGGGTCGCCGGCATCGCGGAGCTCCATCCGTAGGCTCTCAGTCAACGCTCGCACCGCATGCTTGGTGGCGCCATAGAATCCCGCTCCCGGGGGCACCCGCTGCCCTGCCATCGAGCCAATGTGGATGATCTGGCCAAAACTGCCGCGGCTCCGCATGTCAGCGAGGGCTTCGCGGGTGCAGAGGCAGAGGCCAAGGATGTTGACTTCGAGCATCTCTCGCCAGTCATCAGCGGTTCCATCGGCAAGGCTGCCGGCATGGCCAAGGCCCGCGTTGTTGATGAGCACATCGACCCCGCCGAAGCGGTCCTTGGCCGCTGCAAACATCGCCCGCACGGCAGCTTCGTCAGCCACGTTGCAGCCAACTGCCAGCGTGGACCCGCCTGAGGGATCGGCCGCTGCGAGGACCTCTGCCACCCGTTCCTTCCGGCGACCGCAGCCGACCACCCGCATGCCCTCAGCCACCAGTCTGGTGACGATCGCTTCGCCAATGCCGCTGCTGGCACCTGTGACGAGGGCGGTCTTGCCATGCCAGCGGTGTATGCCGTGCGAAGGTGTGGCGGTCATCAGGGCGTGTCTCCAGGTGGTGTGGTTTGGGTGGTGCTCTCGAGTGCGGAAGCCAGGCGGATCAGTGGGAGCGGCTCATCATAGAGCCAGACAAACTGGTCCTTGCGAAACTTCTCAATCGCGTCAGGCTCGCCAAAGAGCCTGCGGAGGGTGTCTTGATTGAGCCGGCTGGTGACCACAAACGTCGGCTCAATCGCTCCGGCACCATCGGCTCGCTCAGTGAACCACCGCATGTTGTAGTTGCGGGTGTCGGGCTGGCCGTTGAGCAGGAGCGGTATGCAGTGCACCTGCCGGCTGGTTTCAAACATGATCGGCTTGGCGGTCCAGTAGTCGCCGTAGCCGGCCCGCTGATCAAGCCGTTCCAGGGTTTTCTTGAGTTTCTGGGTCGCCTCGATACGGCTGACTGCCTGAGGCACCTGGGGGAGCAGCGGCAGGCAGCCCACAGCCAGCGCCACGCCCGCGGCGAGCAGCCCCTGCCGTCGCTCATGGGTGTTCCACCGCGAGGCCAGTAGCAACAGCCAGACCCACGGCAGCACCATCACAGGCAGGGAGTACCGCAGCTTGCTCTCGTGGACCATCGCTCCGGCCAGGAAGGGGATGGCGAGTGAGCTGATCGTGGCGAGGATCAGGGCAAGCTCAACGGATCGCTGCCGTGTAGGAGCTTTCGCCCGCTGTGCGGCCAGCAGCCAGCCGCCACGGGCCGCCATGGGCACGGTGAGTGCTATCGGTAGCCAGATCTGCCACTGACCGCCATCAAAGGTGCGGGCCAGGAGGTCCTGCAAGACGAGGAAGCCTTCGGCGAGATTACGGTCAAGGTCGACACCGATGCGGCTGGGGCGGGCGAGGTCAATCGCTGCGGCGAGCAGGCCGAGCGCTCCCAGGCCGATCACAAGTCGCAGTTTGCCGCGAAACGGCATCGGTGTGGGAGTGATCAGAAAGGCCGTGCACACTGGCGCCGCAAACCAGGCCACAAACACGAGATCGGAATAGCAGGCCAGAGGCACCAGAACCGCTGCTGCCCAGCGGGCACGTCGCTGGACAGGGCCCTCCCCGTGGAAGACTTCCGTCAGCAGCGGGATCAGCAGCATCCCGGCAAGCATCGCGCCTGAGTGGATGTAGGCAGTGGCGATGAATGAGAGATAGGTGCCGCCCAGGCCGATCGGGGAGCTGTTGCTGGCCAGAAAGAGGCCGGCGATCAGCAGCCACCCCCAGAGCACCGCCTCAGGCCACCGGGCTGTCTGCATCGTCACCAGCATCCAGCCGATGCAGACGCCCAGCAGGGTGAGGAGGATGCCGCCATAAACCAGTGGCAGGGCGGTTGGGGAGAGCCGCAGGGTGACCAGGAGACCGGCGAGTGGCCAGTCGGGAAAGGTGTAGATTGCCGGGGAGAGCTGCCAGCGAAAGATCGCGGCAGGATCGGCCAGCAGGTCTTCCAGCAGCAGGTAGGGATGCACAAGGTCGCTGTTGTAGGCCGTGCGGTGAAGCGAGAGGTTGACCGTAAAGATCAGCGTCAACGCCACACCAGCCAGCAGGATGCTGCCGGCCCAGGAAAGAAGCCTGATTGCCAGGGGGCGAGGCGTGTCGGCTGATCCGGATTCCCCTGCTTCGGCGGTCGGCAGGCTCAGTGGAGTGGCATTAGGCTGCATGATGCCGGCAGTCTCTGGCACGCAGCCGTTCCCTGGCAAGCCGGCTTTCAGCCTGGCCGCTCAGGTCCTCTCCTGGCCCGTATCGAGCACAGCCATAAAGGCCTTCTGCGGGATGTCGACGCTGCCGATGCTCTTCATCCGCTTCTTGCCTTCCTTCTGCTTGGCCCAGAGCTTCTTCTTACGGGAGATGTCGCCGCCGTAGCACTTGGCCGTCACGTTCTTGCGAAGAGCCGAGATCGTCTCGCGAGCGATGATACGGGTGCCGATTGCCGCCTGCAGAGCCACCTCAAACATATGGCGATCGATCTCGCCACGGAGTTTCTTGACAATCGCACGGCCGCGACGGTCGGCATCGCGGCGGTCACAGATGATCGAAAGGGCATCGACCTTCTTGCCGCCAACGAGGATGTCGAGCCGCACGAGATCGGCTGGGAAGTAGCCCTGCAGCTCGTAGTCCATCGTGCCGTAGCCTTTGGTCACGCTCTTGAGCTTGTCATGCAGGTCGTAGATCACCTCCGCCAGCGGCAGGTCGAAGCAGAGCATCGCCCGGGTTGGCGAGAGGTATTCGGTCTTCAGATACACGCCCCGCCGATCGGTGCACAGCTGCATGATCGGCCCGATGTATTCCGCTGGCGTGATGAAGTTGGTCCGCACGATCGGCTGGCGAAACTCCTCGATCTGGCCAGAGTCGGGCACGTCCTGCGGGTTGGTGATCTCGAGGGTCTCGCCGCTGCTGGTGAGCACCTGGTAGGTGACGTTGGGGGCTGTCTGGACGAGGTCGAGGTCAGACTCTTTCTCCAGACGCTGCTGGATGATCTCCATGTGCAGCAGACCGAGAAAGCCGCAGCGAAAGCCGAAGCCGAGCGCGTCGCTACTTTCCGGAGAATATTCGAAGGAGGGGTCGTTGATCGCAAGTTTCTCCAGCGAGTCACGCAGCTCCTCGAAGTTTTCCCCTTCGCTGGGATAGAGGCCGCAGTAGACCATCCGCTGAGGCGGCTTGTAGCCGGGCAGAGCCTCGGCCGCTTCATCACCGGGAACAGTGACCGTGTCGCCGATGTGGACCTGCTTGACGTCTTTGATGTTGCAGACGAGATAGCCCACCTGGCCTGCGCGGAGTTCTTCGCAGGCCCGCCGCTGCGGCACGAACTGGCCGAGTTCGGTCACTTCATGTGTGGTTCCCTGGCGGGCAAAGCGAATCTTCTGGCCCTTGCGGACCGTGCCGTCGAGGATGCGGATGTAGGTGATCGCGCCGCGATACGCGTCGTAGAGGCTGTCAAAGACCATCGCACGGAGCACCTTGTCGGGATCGCCGACTGGCGGCGGCACCCGCTCCACGATCGCTTCGAGCACCTCTTCAATGCCGATGCCACTCTTGGCACTGGCACGGATTACTTCTTCTGGATCGATCGCGAGGCTCTGCTCCATCTCCTCAAGCACTTCGTCGACCCGGGCATAGGTCAGGTCGACCTTATTGATCACCGGCACGATCGTCAGGTCTTGAGCGATGGCTGAATAGGCGTTGGCAACGGTCTGGGCTTCCACGCCTTGAAAGGCATCAACCAGGAGGACGGCGCCTTCACAGCAGGCAAGGCTGCGGGAAACCTCATACTGAAAGTCGACGTGGCCTGGGGTGTCAATCAGGTTGAGCTCATAGAGCTCGCCTTTGTGGCGATACTCCATTCGTACGGCTCGCGCCTTGATCGTGATGCCTCGCTGCCGCTCAAGCTCCATGTCATCGAGCATCTGCTCTTTGAGCTGCCGCTTTTCGACGGTGCCAGTGTGTTCGAGCAGGCGATCGGCGAGGGTGCTCTTGCCGTGGTCGATGTGGGCAACGATCGAGAAGTTGCGGATGTGCTTACAGTCAAAGGGCATTGCAGAGATGGGATCGCAAGAAGGTTGGGTGGGCAGGAACGTTGGGGGCAGGGTGGAGTTGTTGCGGGAGGTGCTGGATTCCGCAGCTGTCAGCTGCCGCGACCAGCATGCCGACGGAAGGCGACCCGGGCGAGGCCGGCGGCGCCGATGTAGCCGGCATCACCGCCAAGGGTCGCGTATTGAATCGTCGTCTCCCGGGCCAGGACAGGGAAGGCCTGCTCGCGAACCTCCTGCCGGACACGCTCGATGTAGGCCCGTCCGATCGGATCATCTTCCCCGTCGAACGTCATCGCACCGCCAAGGACGACCCCCTCAGGATCGATGATGTGCATCAGATTGACCGTTCCAATGCCCATCCAGCGGGCGGCGTCGAGGATCAGATCGAGGGCCAGCTGGTCTCCCAACCGAGCGGCTTGGGCGATCAGCACGGGCGTCAACGCCTCACCTGCTGCGACAGCCTCAGCCAGTGGGCCGGCCGCTCCGCAGGCAAGCTTCTCCCTGGCGATCGCCACCAAAGACGTGGCACTGGCGTATGCCTCAAGGTGCCCTCGCTGACCACAGGGGCAGTCGCGGGCGGTGTCACTGGTGTCAACAATGATGTGACCGCATTCAGTCGCGTGGCTGTGGTGACCCTCCAGGCAGGAGTCGCCAATGATCACGCCACCGCCAATCCCCGTGCCGAGCGTCCAGAAGACCATGCTGGAGAGGCTGCGTCCGGAGCCAGTCCAGTATTCCCCATAGGCCGCTGCCGTCGCGTCGTTGGCAAAGGTGACCGCATGACCGCAGTGCTCCGCGACTCGGTCACGGATCGGAAAGCCTTCAAAGCCAGGCATGTTGCCCGTGTCGTAAAGGACACCGGTGTGCAGGTTCTGCGGGCCAGGTGTTCCCAGCCCGACGCCTGCGAGTTCGTCGCTGGCCACGCCAGCGAGGTCGCAGAGTGTGCCCACCATGCCGCCGAGGCGAACCGCCACATCGGCAGGGCCTTGATCAACCCGGCTCTCTTGGGAGGCATACGCAATCGTTCTGCCAGCATCGTCCACCATGCCGGCTTTGATGTTGGTGCCACCGAGGTCGAGGCCGACAAAGAGCGGCCTCGAGGCCTCGGTCGCAGCAATCCAAGAAGAGCGATCTGACGCGTTGTGCATGGGCTGATATACCGGCGGGAGACTGTTCCCTGAATCGGTTTCCCACCCCTCTCCGCGTCAGTTTTCTGTGCGTCAGTCTGGCTGCAGCAGGAACAGCGGCTAGCTCTCTGAAGGCAGTCGGCTGGTCTCCACGGAGGGAAACGGGCCGGTGCAGGCCTTCATGAACTCAACCAGATCCGCCTTCTCCTCGTCAGTGAGGTTGAGAGGCTTCACCTTGTCGCTGAGGTGCGGGTTGGGATGACCACCCTTGTTATACCACTCCACCACTTCCTCGAGCGTCTGCTGTGAGCCGTCGTGCATGTAGGGGGCGGTGAGCGCCACATTGCGGACCGTTGGCGTCTTGAAAGCCCCCATGTCCTTCTCGTCACCGGTCACCGCAAAGCGGCCCACATCGGGCTCGTCCTTCTCCATGCCGACACCGAGATTGTGGTACTTCTCGTCAGCAAGATTGGCACCGACATGGCAGGCGGTGCAGTTCCCTTTTTCCGTGAAGAAGATGTCACGGCCCCGCTTGGCTGAGTCGCTCATCGGGTTGGCCTCGGCGGCAGCCGTGAGCATGGCGTACTTCGCGGCGAGGTCTTCATCGTCTGCGATGTCTTCCTCGTCGAGGGCCTCAAAAGGAAGCAGGGCTTCGTAGTAGTCCCATGGGGAGGGGGCTGTCACAATCGATCGCTCGAAGGTGGCGATGGCCTGTCCGACACGATCGATGGTGACCTCACCAAAGATGGCGTCAAACTGACGCTTGTAGACGGGGATCTCAGCGAGGCGAGCAACCACACCCTCGTGCGTGAAGCCCATCTCGATCGGATTGGCGATCGGACCGACTGCCTGCGCCTCGAGGGAATCGACACGACCATCCCAAAACTGCGGACCGGAGAGGATGCGGTTGTAGGAGACCGGTGAGTTGCGTCCACCTTCCTGGCCGTTAACGCCAACCCCAAACTGGGTGTGGGCTGCATAGCCCTCAGCAGGGTTGTGGCAGCTAGCGCAGCTGACCGTTGAATCCTTCGAAAGACGTGTGTCGAAGTAGAGCTGTCTGCCAAGTTCGATCTTCGCTCGAGTGAGCGGGTTGGTGTCGATGCCCGTGATCTGATTGGCTCCAGTGGCCAGGCCAAGCGGCAGCTCTGGCATCAGCTCGATGTGATTCTTGGGATCTGCCAGCCACGCGTCGATCTGCTCCAGGGTGATCGGGCCAGCACCCGGCACACCAGCAGTCAGCGAGGGATCGCCAAGCTGCACCACTTCTGCAGCCATCGCTGAGCCATCGAGGACGGCTGCCTGCAGTGTGGCAATCGCCTCAGCGTCGGCATCTGATGTGGCAGCTCCATCGGTGGTGGCTGGTTCATTGCCGGCAGCGGCATCCTGCACCTTCTCAGCGGCTTCTTGGGCGGCATCAGCAGCACTGGCGGCGGCATCCGCTGCTGCGTCCGCGGCGTTGGCCGCCGCATCCGCAGCGGTGTCTTTGAGCTCTTCGACCTTGTCGGTTGCCGCATCAACAGCCGTCTCCACCGTCTCCTTGGCGGCGTCGATCACGCGGTCGGCCTCTTCCTTGGCCGCATCGACTGCCGCCTTCGCCTGGTCGGCTGCGTCTTCCTCCGAACGAGGCTCAGCATCTTCCGCAGGGGCTGCCACCTCTTCGACCTCAACTGCCTGTGGAGCGTCTTTGGCAGGCTCCGATGGTGAGCAGCCGAGCGTCACAACGACAGCGGGAACGGTGGCAAAGGCAAGGCCACGCAGGGAGGGCATCAAAAACTGGCGGAGCATCGTGTGTTCTCCAAAGCGAGAGAATCAGGTGTGAACGAGTTTGGCAGGGAAAAGGTCTGGCAGGATGGACTGGTGCGGATTGAGGAACTTCAGGCGAACTTGGCACGTAAAGATCGTCGGATCCGTGACCGCGGAAGCGGCATCCTGAAATCCACCGTAACCTGATTGTAGACCTTCGGCGGCAGCGGCAACACTGCCGAACTGACGGAGTGTGGGATCGTGGGTTCACGCCCCGACCAGGTCTGCGGTGGCCAGCCAGGCGAGCTCGCCCGGATGGCCCAGGCCGTCGTCGAGCCGAATCGAGGCGACCGAGCCTTTCTGCATCCGGACCAGGGCTGAACCGTCGCCGATGGCCATCGCCACCAGACGACCGACACAGGGGCTGTGGCCAACCCAGGCGACCCGGGCAGCATCCTGCTCCAGCGTCCACTCGAGCATTGCGGCCCAGTCTGAACCAGGGGCCAGGGCATCGACGGTGACCACGGCGGGATGCTCAAAGAGTTCCTCAGCGAGGATCTCCGCGGTCTGCTGGGTGCGGATGAGTGGGCTTGTTGCGATCGCGTCGACCTGCATGCCCGCCTCGGCCAGCCGACGGGCCATCTTGCGAAATCGCTTGATGCCTTTCTTGGTCAGGCTGCGAGAGAAGTCGGTGCCATCCTCGCCGAAATCCTCCGCCCAGGCATGCCGTGCGATGTAGAGATGGCTGGTGATCGTCGGCATGGTGTGCTGGTTTTCCTTGTCCCAATGGAGACAGCCTGCAACCCACGTCACAGGCTCTCATCCGATTGTGCTTGCAGCCACTGAATCGAGCAAACTGGCAACCGGTGCCACGCTGGCCAGACGCTAGACCTGTCGCCAGAGCTGTGAGTGCTCAATGCCGAGCCGCTGGATCGAGGCTGCGGCGGCGGCATACCAACGGGCTGCATCGACGGGATAGCCAGCTGTCGGGGTGAGGCCTGCATCCTGATCACACCAGAACGCGTTGAAGCGTTCCATCGCCAGTTCTCGGATCAGTTTCGCAGTCAGGCTGGCGACGGCCACGGGTGGGCGGCGTTCGCCCTTCACGCAGAACTCAAGATGCGTCTCACTCGCTGCTGGCCCTCCAAAGAGCCCGCCGTCAAAGAGGCCAGTGGCTGTGAGCTGATAGGCAGACCGTTGGGCAGTCTCCTCACGCACAGCCGCCTGCGTGCCGAAGGCGGCGGCAATCACACTGCTGTACCGCTTGCGGCCGCCATGCCGGTCACACCAGATCAGTGTCGGCTCTGTGGCGGTGCCCCAGCTCTCTGCGAGCGTGGCGGCAAGCTGCAGGGTTTCCCGTGAGAGGATGTCGGACTTGTTCATGCCACGTTCCAGAAGACTGTTAAACAGCCCCGGGTAGACGCAACGACACGCGAGAGACACCAGACGGATGCCCCGTGTTGCCAACCCTTCTTTAAGGGCAGCGGCATCGGTGGCGATCGCTGCCTGTGCGGCATCGGTGAGCAGTGACTCGGTGGTAAATGACTGCCACTCCAGAGATGTGTCGATGCGGTCAGGGCCGATCTGGCCTAGCCTTGCCACGAGAGCTGGCCAGGTGTGTGGGAGCCCGCTGGCTGCAGGATCACTCTGCGCGACCGCGACCGCGGTGAGCGCCGAATGCATCAGCGTGTCGCGGCCGGTGCCGCCACGGAAGACCTCCTTGGAGTCGCGCCAGATCACCGTGGGCTTCGTGGTGGCCTTCGTGGCGAGCAGCTCAGCAACGGCCTCGCAGAGAATCGTCTCCGCCTCGTCTGCTGGGGCGTCGACCTTCCACGCCGTCGCGCCGATCACCAGTGGCCCGAGGTTTGGTCCGTAGCCTGCTTCGTCGGTACCGATCACCAGTGTCATGACTGCTCCACTGGCGGTTCCGGCAACCTGCCCACGGCGGTGTCACGAGTGGCAGTGTCACGGGTGGCAGTGTGGCTCAGGATGTCGCCGTTGTCTGGATGGTCGGCGGGAACACTGTGGCCGGGATGCTGGCGGCAGTATTCATAGATGGCCACCGCAGCGCTTGTGGCTGCATTGAGACTGTGGGGTAGACCGGCCATCGGGATCTCCATCACCCTGTCGAGCTTGGCCAGCACGTCCGGCTCGAGCCCGCTGCGTTCGTTTCCGACCACCAGTACCATTTTCGAGACCAGGGTGCTGGTCGTGAGCAGTTCGGAGCCGGTCGTCTGTTCGAGGCCCACCAGCTGGTAGCCCTCGCTGCGGAGTCTATCGAGCACTGGCGGCAGGCTGCGGTGGACCTCGAGTGTCACCGTCTCTGCTCCATCACGGGCGATCCGTTCGTGGAGCCGGGCGGCGCCGCAGGCGATCACACGCTGAATGCCAAAGCAGCCGCATGTTCGCACGATGTGCGAAAGGTTGATGTGGCTCCGCATCGCGGCGCAGGCGACGATCAGTTCGCGAGGCTCGGTGAGCTGCAGTGGCGGACGATGACGGATGTGTTCGAAGCGGGGCATGCCGTGGACTCGCTGTGGCGGGTCTGAGAAGTCTTACTTGCTCGCTAAGGTGGCGTCTGCGCGTGGGCCGGTTCGGGCAGGCTTTGGTTGGGCTGGTGGTTGGGCGTTAGGCTAAGGGTGCATGACTGGAATCGTGCAGGGATGGATCGTGATGGCCGCGGGGAATACTCGATGTCTGCTTGTTGTGTCCGCTGTGAGGACCGCTTGGTTGCCGATGGCGCGTTGTTTCTGAGGCTGCTGGTCGTGGTGGGGCTCGGCCTTGCCGTGGCAGGCTGCGGTGGGGAGGCCACGCCTCCTGAGGCCGAAGACGCCACCACCACACGTGCGTCTGAGCAGCCGTCGGCTGAGTCGGCAGACACCGCAGCTAAGGAGGATGCAGCCACGCCTGCAGCGGAGGTCACGCTCGACCTTGTCGACTATGACGGGCTGCTTGAGAAGATTGCTTCGGGCAAAGGACAGGTGGTGGTGCTCGACTGCTGGAGCACCTCCTGCCCACCGTGCATCAAGGAGTTTCCCGGGCTGCTTGAGCTGCAGAAGACCTTCGGTGAAGAGGTGCTCTGCATGTCGCTCTCGTTTGACTACGAGGGGATTGGCGACGTCGAGGAGGTGATGCCACGGGTGCGTGGGTTCTTGGAGAAGGTCGCTGCCACGATTCCCAACATGCTCTCCAAGGAAGAGTCAGACGTGATGCTCACGAAGCTCGATCTGGTGAGCGTGCCGGGCATCTTCATCTACGGCAGCGACGGCGAGCTCGTGAAGCGGTTTGATGACGACATGGCGAGCACGGAGCTCGGCCGCCCGTTTACGTACGCCGACGTTGAGGCGGAAGTCCGCACGCTGCTTGGAAAGTGATCCCGCCTCCTCGGATCGATCAGTCACGTCGGATCGGCTTGTCATGCCTGCACGTCTTCGAGAACTTGTCCCTTGGCTTCTGGCGGTGGCCCTGCTCGCCGCAGTCGGCAGGGCGTTCTGGCTGCCTGGGGAGCCCCCTGCGGACTTTACGTTCATTAACGGTACCGAGCCGAAAAGCCTCGACCCGCAGCTGATCACGGGCCAGCCCGAAGGCCGGATTGCCGCGGCCCTTTTCGACAGGATTGTCCGCTGGCATCCCGACACGCTGGAGGTGATGCCGGCGCTGGCGGAGCGGTGGGAGGTGTCGGAGGATCAGAAGCAGTATGTCTTTCACCTTCGAGATGCAGTCTGGTCAGACGGAGAGCCGCTGGATGCTCCTGCGATCGTGGCCGCCTGGCAACGCTTCCTCGATCCGGCCACCGCTGCGGAATACTCCTACCAGCTCTGGCCTGTTCGTGGCGCGCGGGCCTACGGGGTTGGGCTGGTTGCTGCCGGAGAGATGATCGAGGTTGAGCTTGATGAGCAGGACCCCCAGCGGCCGTTTGCGCGAGGACCGCTGGTGCGTGGTCAGGCGAGCTGGGTCGGTTCGATTGCAAACGATGGCAGCCGCCAGGCCAGCGATGCCGCAGCTCTGTTTGGTGGAAGCGACGACGAGGCGGTGCTTGTGGAGGTTGACGGGGTGCTCTATGCATCGCCGGAGCATCCGCTGGTGGCCGACGGAACCGCCACGGCTGCCCGAGCCGCTCTCCCAGACTTCGCCACACGTGTTGGCATCTCAGCCCGCGATCAGCGGACGCTCGTGGTGGAACTTGCCGAGCCCACGCCCTACTTTCTGCATGTCTGTGGCTTCTATCCACTGGCTCCTGTGCCGATCCACGTGATTGAGAAACATGGCTCCCCAAACTGGACCAAGAGCGAAAACATTGTCTGCAGTGGGCCCTACCGGCTGTATTCGCGTCGCCTGCGTGATCGGGTTCGGATGGTGCGGAATGAGACGAGCTACCGTGCCGATGAGGTCAGCCTCGAAGTGGTCGATGCCTTGGCGATCGACTCGGGTGCCACGGCACTGGCGATGTTTGAGACAGCGGCAGTGGACTGGGCGACGAACCTTCCACCGTTTGCTGCCAAGCTGTTTATCGAACGTGACGACCCCACACTGCGACTGCAGTCCGAGCTCTCCATCGGCTTCTACCGGCTCAACACCACTCGGCCACCGCTGAATGATCCACGGGTTCGGCAGGCGCTCTCGCAGGCGCTCGATCGGTCCACGATCGTGAAGGCGGTGTATGGCCCTGGTCAGCCCCCCTCGCTGAGTTTTGTGCCGGAAGGAATGGAGACAGCGACGGGCTATGCGCCGGTGCAGACCGCGGCGGAAGACGCCGAGGAAGCCAGGAAGCTGCTGGCTGCAGCGGGCTATCCCGGCGGGGAAGGCTTTCCCAAGATCACGATCACGTTCAATGCCGATGAGGGCCATCAGATGATGGCCGAACTGATCCAGGCCCAGTGGAAGTCGCGACTGGGCATCGATGTGGAGCTGGCCTCGATGGAGTGGGGTGCCTTTCTCGATGCGCAGAGTCGGCTTGATTACTGGGTGGCTCGGGCCGGCTGGACGGCCGACTACGTCGACCCCAACACCTTCCTCGACATGTTTGTCACCGATGGTGCCAACAATCAGACCGGCTTCTCATCACCCGACTACGACCGGCTGATCGCCGAGGCGAGCCGCACGCCCGCTGGCGACGCACGCGATGCGGTGTTTGCCGAGGCGGAGACGATCCTGATGGAGGAGCTGCCGGTGCTGCCGCTGTTCATGCGGGTCAGTAAGAATCTCGTGGCTCCCTGGGTGACCAGTTTTCCTGAGAACTCGCTCGACATCCATCCGATTGAGGCGATACAGGTGGATGCCCAGAGGCAAAGTGAGGCCCGCCAGGCACGTCGACTGCGAGGAGCTGCGCCATGATTGCCTTCCTGGTGCGACGTGTGACCTGGCTGGTGGCCACGCTGCTGGTGGTCTACACCGTCACCTTCTTTCTGATGCGGGCTGTGCCTGGTGGCCCCTTCTCGTCGGAACGGCAGCCGCCTCCCGAGATCCGCGAGGCGATCGCTCGCCGCTACAAGCTCGACCTGCCACTCTCACAGCAGTACGTCACCGAGCTGACACGGCTGCTCCGTGGTGACCTGGGTATGAGCTTTCGTTTGGCGGACTACTCGGTTGGTGAAGTGATTGCCGAGGGCTGGCAGGCGTCGGCCAGCCTGGGCACGGTGGCGATGGTGCTCGCGATTCTGGTGGGGGGAGCGGCGGGTGTGGTCTCGGCGGCACGTCCAGGCGGGCTCATCGATGGTGCCGTGCGGACCTTCACCATGGTGGGTATCTCGTTGCCGAGCTTTGCCCTAGCGGGTGTGGCGGTCTTGCTTGTCGTCTACGAATGGCGGCTGCTTCCGGCGGCTGGCTGGGGCACCCTGCCGCAGCTGATTCTGCCTGCGGGCTGCCTGGGTGCGGTGTATGCGGCTGAGATTGCCCGACTCGTGCGGTCGGGCGTGGTCGAAGCGATGCAGTCGGATTGGGTGCGGACAGCTCGGGCAAAAGGGGCGAGTCATCGTCGCATCGTGCTGCATCATGCGGTTCGCGGCGCGGTGGGCCCGGTGGTGAGTTTTCTCGGCCCGGCGATTGCAGGCATTCTCACCGGCAGCGTGGTGGTGGAAAAGGTGTTTGCGATTCCAGGGATTGGCTACCACTTCATCGAGGCGGCCACGACCCGGGACTACACGCTGGCGATGGGCCTCGTCTTGCTCTACACGCTGCTGCTGGGTGTTGCTGGGATTCTCGTCGACCTGGTGCAGGCAGCCCTCGATCCCCGCATCAATCTGGAGAAGTGATGGGGACGAGCCCAGAACCAATGGCTGCGGTCAGCTCGTCGATGGAGGTGTTGCCGCGTCCTCGGCGGACGATGCCACTGAGTGGTCGGCTGGCAACCGGCGTGCTGGCGATCGTGGTGCTCGTGGCAGTGTTCGTGCCGCTGGCGCCCCTGCCGAGTCCACGCACCGTCGACACGGCACGCAGTCTTGAGCCACCACTGCAAGGACGCCTGCTCGAAGAGCTGCCCGAACTGATGCCTCGCGAGGGAGAGGCCTCGGATGCCTGGATCGAGCGGGGCTTCGGCGATCTCGGGCTCGTGTCTCGGCTGATGGTGCAGGGGCGGGTCGCGCTGTTTGGCCGCTGGGCCTTCAGTGGCGTGCTCGGGAGAGATGAACTCGGCCGTGATCTCTGCGCTCGGATCTGTTGGGGCGCGCGTGTGTCGCTAGCGGTTGCGTTGGTGGCGGCGGTGGTGACACTGCTGGTGGGTGTGCCGTGGGGAGCGGTTGCCGGATGGGCAGGCGGCCGTGTGGATGACGCGATGATGCGGGCGGTCGATGTGCTCAACTCGATCCCGTTGGTGTTCCTGGTGGTGTTCTTGGTGACGGTGCTCGGTGAAGACTCCATCCGGCTGGCCCTCGATCGGCTGGGGATTGGCCGGCTGGCGATCTTCTTTTTGGTGGTGGCCGCGGTCAGCTGGCTGTCGATGGCACGTATCGTCCGCGGGCGGCTGTTGGAGCTGCGAGACGCGACCTACGTCGAGGCTGCACGCGCCAGCGGGGCGAGCCCAGCGCGGATTCTGCTGCGGCATGTGGTCCCCAATCTCGCCGGGACCGTGGTGGTGACCCTGTCTCTGACCGTGCCCCGGGTGATGCTCTTTGAGAGCTTTCTCTCGTTCTTGGGCCTCGGTGTGCAGCCACCCGATGTCTCCTGGGGACTCTTAGCCAACGCTGGCCTGAAGGCCCTGATTCCGATCGATCCAGCCTGGTGGCTGTTCGTCTTTCCTTCGGCTGCGTTGGCTGTCACTCTGCTCGCTCTGGGCTTCCTTGGTGATGCCCTTGAGACCCTGCTCGATCCACGACGGCATCGTTAGGCCAGCGGTTCTGGCATCATGAGACGGGTAGACTACGGGGCCACACCTGCGTACCGATAACGAAGGATCACCACTGATGAGCCTGCCAGGGAACACACTCACCGGGTCTGCAGCCGAGCAGACGGCGCCGGTGAATCCGCCACGGGCCAGCGACACCGTCCGGAGTCCTCTTGCCTTTGGACGTGAGACGATCGAGTCGATCGTGGTGGCGTTTACGCTCGCACTGCTGTTTCGCACGTTTGAAGCGGAAGCCTTTGTCATCCCGACCGGCTCGATGGCGACAACGCTGATGGGCCGTCACAAAGACCTCGAGTGTGAAGCCTGCGGCCACGGCTATCAGGTGGGGGCGAGCCGTGAAGAGGACGACCAGTCGCAGGCCTGGCGGCAGGAGCTGGTCCGCGTTGAGCGAGCGGCCAATGAGCTGCGTGCAGCGATGGCGGACACCACACGCAGCGACACATCGCGGGCTGCTGCGCAGCGGAAGCTGGCCTCGATCGAGGCGCCACGGGGACCGCTCGATCAGCTGCGGACTCGGCTTGAGCAGAAGATGGTGTCGACTGCTCGCTGTCCCAGCTGTGGCTATGAGACAGACCTGCTGGTACGCGAAGGTGATCAGGTCACCTACGACTGGCAGTATCCGTCCTACAACGGCGACCGCATCCTCGTCAGCAAGACTGCCTACGATCTCGCCGACCCTGAGCGGTTTGATGTGGTCGTGTTTAAGTATCCCGAGGATGCCAAGGTCAACTACATCAAGCGGCTCGTCGGCCTACCGGGAGAGACGATCTCGATCATCGACGGCGACCTCTGGGTGAGTACCGCTGGATCACCTGAGGAGATTGTTCGCAAGTCGCCAGAGAAACTCCTGGCGATGCTGCAGGAAGTGCACGACAGCGAAAACGTCGCAGAGGAGTTGATCGCCGCCGGCTGGCCGCAGCGATGGAGCGATTGGGGCAAAGGCGGCGGTCCGGCGTGGGTGAGTGACGACGGTGGCCACAGCTATGCCGTCTCGTGTCCTGAAGGCCGGTCGGCGACGCTCCGCTATCGACACTTTCTTGCAGACAGTGCGGTGTGGGAAGCGGTGAAGGCGGGGAGTGATGTCGGTGACATGGCCGAGCCACGGCTGATCGATGACTTTGAGGCCTACAACTCGATCCGAACGCGATCCCACTGGGTGGGAGACCTAGCGATTGAGGTAGATCTTCAGACGGAGGCTGCCCAGGGGACGGTGGCGTTGGATCTTCAGGAGGGTGGGCTCACCTACCGCTGCAGCATCGATCTGATCAGCGGTGAGGCGACCCTGACTATTCCTCGACAGCCGGGCGACCCCACACCTCGGGAAGGCACTCCCCGTGGCCCCACGCCCGTCAAGGGTGCTGGACGCTGGACGCTGTTGTTTGCCAATGTGGACGACGAGCTTTCTTTGTTTGTCGATGGCCGTCGGATCTCCTTTGATCGTCTCTGCACGTTTGTGCGGCAGGAGGATCCTGTAGAGCCGATCGAGAAGCCGCGTCTACCAGGCGACCCCACGCCGAGCGACCTGGCTCCGATCGGGATCACAGCCACGGGAACCAATCTCAAGCTTCACCGTCTCCGGGTGTTGCGGGACCTGTTCTACATCGGGGCGTATGACTTGGGCCGCCGCCCGGGAGAGCTGCTGGAAGACTCTCGCATCGACTACGAACTGGGATCGGGCCAGTTCCTGATGCTTGGTGACAACTCTGCCGCGAGCAAAGACAGCCGACTCTGGACTGAGGGGCATCATGTCGATCGCAGCCTGCTGATCGGCAAGGCGTTGGTGATTTTCTGGCCCCATCCATGGCCGATGTCCTGGAGCGTTCCCCTGCGTTTCTTGGGGTCTGAGTTGCGATTGCCTTTCTGGCCAAACTTCGGGAGGATGCGGCGCATCCGCTGAAAACCGTCAGCGGATCCGTGTCGCCAGGGATGGTGTCCGATGTCGCTGTTGAGCGTGGAAGGCCTGGTCAAGATCTACGGCCGCCGCAAGGTGGTCGATGGGGTTGATTTCCATGTCGACGCGGGCGAGATCGTGGGTCTCCTCGGCCCCAACGGCGCTGGCAAGACCACCAGTTTCCGCATGACCTGCGGAATGGTGATTCCCGACTCCGGCCGGGTGTTGCTCGACGACAAAGAGATCACCGACTGGCCGATGTATCTGCGGGCACGCGACGGTGGCATGGGCTATCTTGCCCAAGAGCAGAGCGTTTTTCGCAAGCTCACCGTTGAGCAGAACCTGCTCGCGATCATGGAGCTGATCGGGATGGATCGGCGGGAACGCCGTCGCCGCTGCGAAGAGCTGCTGGAGCAGTTCGATATCACAAAGATCCGTCGCTCCCGAGCTCAAACCTGCTCCGGTGGTGAGAAACGTCGCCTCGAGATTGCTCGCTGCCTCGTCACCGAGCCTCGTATCATCCTGCTCGACGAGCCCTTCACCGGTATCGACCCGGTCACGATCCATTCGATTCAGAAGATCATCAAGGGCCTCCGCGAAGATGGCATCTCCATCCTGATCACCGATCACCGCGAACGTGAAACGCTGGCGATTACCGATCGGAGCTACGTGATTCGAGCAGGCCAGGTGCTCTGCCATGGCACTGCCGATGAGGTGCTCAACAACCCCGATGCCAAGAAGTACTACTTCGGGGAGAGCCACGGAGCTCCGGGCACCGTTGCGACGCAGGAACCCACACTGACCGTGTGAACTGGCGTGGTCGCTCGGGGGAGCCCAATGCGTCTCCGCCGGACGTTCGCTGCGGCCCCTCCGTGGGCCTTCGCTCTCTTGAGGTTCTGCTCGCTCTCGCCCTCCAGGCTCCGCTCGCAGAACCACACCGTCGGAACCGCATCGGGCTCCCCCTCGCTGCGCTGAAAGGTGCGCAGCGCTGATGGTGGTGCACGGGCTGTGGTGACTGATGGCATGACCTCGCCTGTGCTGCTGTTGATGAGGCGAAGGGGACGGCGGGTGCTCGAGGAGCGTTGCGAGTTTTTCGCCGCTTTGTTGAGGTGGCAGCGTTGTCTGGTCGTGTGGCGAAAAAGTCCAGCGACGAGACATCTGCCGCCCCGCAGCCGGCTTTGCACCTCTCTTCATGCCCTTCGGCCGCTGGGCGTGGTCGCTCGGGGGAGCCCAACGCGTCTCCGCCGGACGCTCGCTGCGGCCCCTCCATGGGCCTTCGCTCACTCGAGGTTCTGCTCGCTCTCGCCCTCCAGGCTCCGCTCACAGAACCACACCGTCGGATCCGCATCGGGCTCCCCCTCGCTGCGCTGGATGGTGTGCTCACCCTCGCTGTACTGAGAGGGTTCGAGAGCTGAGAAGGCCTCTGTGGTTAGGCGAGGATGCCGCGGACAACGTGGCCGTGGACGTCGGTGAGGCGAAACTGGCGACCTTGGTAGCGGTAGGTCAGCCGCTCATGATCGATGCCTGCGAGATGCATGATCGTGGCCTGCATGTCATGCACATGCACAGGGTCGGCAGTGATGTTCCAAGCGTAGTCGTCGGTGGAGCCATAGGTGTGGCCGGCCTTCACGCCGCCACCGGCTAGCCACCAGCTGAAGGCCCGTCCAAAGTGGTCGCGACCCTTAGGGTTGGCAGGATCACCCTGGCCGAAGGGTGTGCGTCCAAACTCACCGCCCCAGGCGACGAGAGTGTCGTCGAGCATGCCTCGCTCCTTGAGGTCGAGGACGAGCGCTGCTGAGGGGCCCTGGGTGTCGCGGCACTGCACTTCTAGATGGGTGAAGAGATTGCTGTGTTGGTCCCAGCCGGCGTGCATCAGCTGCACGAAGCGAACACCGCGTTCGAGAAGCCGCCGGGTGACAAGGCAGTTGTAGGCAAAGCTGCCTTTGGTATGGACGTCAGGGCCGTAGCGGTCGAGCACGTACTGAGGCTCGTCTGAGAAGTCGACGAGCTCGGGAACACTCGCCTGCATCCGATAGGCCATCTCGTACTGGGCGATGCGGGTGTCGATCTCGGGGTCACCGGTTTGGGCGAGATGGGCAGCGTTGAGTGCTGCGATATCATCGAGAAGACGTCGTCTCGATTCGCGACTGATGCCCGGTGGATTCGCCAGATAGGGCACGGGGTCGCCGGTGTTGCGAAACTTTACGCCTTGGTAGCGGCTGGAGAGAAAGCCACTTCCCCAGTAGTAGTCAAAGAACAGCTGCCCGCAGGTCTTCTCCTTATCCGACGAGGTCATGACCACAAACGCCGGTAGGTTTTCCGTTTCGCATCCGAGTCCGTAGCTCAGCCAGGCGCCCATGCTCGGACGCCCAGGCACCTGACTTCCGGTGAGGAAGAAGGTCACGCCAGGCGCGTGGTTGACCGCTTCTGTATGCATGCTGCGAACAAGACAGAGATCGTCGGCGATGCCACCGATTGCCGGGAGCATTTCGCTCATCTCGATGCCGGCTTTGCCATATTTCTTGAAGGGCTTGATCGATGGCTGGCAGGGCCACTTGGCGTAGCCACTCGACATTGTCGAGAGCCGCGTCGAGCCCCGCACACTCTCAGGGATGTCTTCGCCAGCCCGCTCGCGGATCACCGGCTTGGGGTCGTAGAGATCGACATGCGACGGACCACCTCCCTGCCAGAGCATCACCACCCGCTTGGCTTTCGGCTCGTGGTGGGGCAGTTGTGGGAGGCCAGGCACGGTCGCAGCAGATGCCGGCGTGATCGCAGCGGCCGTGTCACGGCTCAGCAGCGATGCCAACGCGAGTGATCCGATGCCCGATGCGGAGCTGCCGAAGAGCTGCCGGCGTGTGGCATGGGCACGAAGTAGTTCAGACGCGTGCCAGAGGTTGTGCATGGGTGACTCTTCGAGTGGTGCTGCTGGTGTCGATCACTCTCGCGTGAGGGCTTCATCAAGATTCAGAATGGCCAGGCAGACCGCCGTGATCGCGGCATGCTCTGAGACCGCGAGGCTTTCATCACGCGGGCTTTCACCCACACGCACGAGAGCTGCGGCCAGTTCGCCCTCGGCGGAGTAGAGCTCAGCCTGCCGCTGCCAGGCGTTGAGCAAGACAGCGAGATCGTCTTCGGTTGGGCTGCGGCCAACGACGCGGCGAAAAGCTGCGATGAGCTGACCGGCGGCATCAGGCTGTTCATGCATCACCTGCTCGGCAAGCACACGAGCTGCTTCCACCCACGTCGGATCGTTGAGGGTGGTGAGGGCATGGAGAGGAGTGCTCGTGCGGCTTGAGCGAACGGTGCAGGTGCGGCGGTTGGCCGTGTCGAACATGTTGGCGGGCGCGACAGTCCGCCTCCAGAAGGTGTAGAGGCTACGGCGATAGAGGTCGCTGCCGTGAGACGCGGGGTATGTGAAGTCGCGTTCTTTGGTGATCGCCAGCGATTCCCAGATGGCATCAGGCTGATATGGATAGACAGGCTTTCCACCCACTGTTCGCTCCAGCAGTCCTGCCGAGGCGAGCGCCACATCCCGCAGTAGCATCGATGGCATGCGAAACCGACTGGCCCTCGCATGCAGTCTGTTTTCAGGGTCAGCGGCGAGCAGTTCTGGTGTGACGTGGCTGGACTGACGATAGGTGGCGCTGGTCACGAGCAGACGGTGCATCGCCTTCATGCTCCAGCCCTGGTCCCGAAACTCCACAGCCAGCCAGTCGAGCAGGTCTTTGTGCAGCGGATACTCACTCTGCACTCCCATGTCTTCAGTGGTCTTCACCAGCCCCGTTCCGAAGAAGGTCTGCCACATGCGGTTGACCTGCACCCGTGCGGTGAGTGGATGCTCGGGCAGAAAAAGCCATTGAGCGAAGCCGAGTCGGTTTCGGGGGAGGTCGCCTGGCAGCGGCGGGAGAAAGCCCGGAGTCTCAAAGGTCAGCACATCGCCGATCGGCGAAAGATACGCACCACGGTCGAGCCTGCGGGTTTCCCGCGGCTTGTCATCGCTCATCACCATCACCCGTGGGATCTGGTCTTTGCGATAGCTCTCAAGCTGCTGGCGGGTTTCGCTGAGGCTCTTCGCACCAGGTAGCTGGCCGACAGTCTCAGCACGAACGGTCTTGTCAAAGTGGGCCCGCAGTTGCGTCTCGATCGCCCCCTTTTGGTCATCGCTGCGGTCGGCCTCGGGCACCGCCAGCAGGGTGACCAGCTCATCTGGGAGGGCCGCATCAGCGGCGTTGCCATCACCACTGAGACCCTTCTTCCAGGCCGCAAACGCCACGTCAGCAACCGGCGCAAGTTCTTCTTCGAGGCTCGTAATGCGGCTCTCAAACGCACTGATCTTTGCCTTGTTTTCTTCGGTTGGCAGTTCAAGCAGTGGTGGTGCCACGCGAACACGTGATGAAAAGAAGCTCGGCGTGCCAGACTCAGGCACCCGGTTAAAGAGGTCGAGGATGCGGTAGTAGTCGACCTGTGTGGCGGGGTCATACTTATGGTCATGGCACTGGGCGCAGGCCATGGTCAGCCCGAGCCATGTCGTGCTTGTGGTGTCGACTCGGTCAAACAGGTTGACGAACCGCTGCTCTTCGGGAATCGCCCCACCCTCTCCGTTGAGCAGATGATTGCGGTTGAAGCCGCTGGCGACTTTTTGGTCGACGGTCGCCTCGGGCAGGAGATCACCGGCAAGCTGTTCGATCGAGAAGCGGTCAAATGGCATGTCGTCATTCAGGGCGGTGACCACCCAGTCGCGCCAGATCCACTGCCAGGTGTCGCCATCCTGTTGAAAGCCGTTGGAGTCGGCGTAGCGGGCGGCGTCGAGCCAAGGGAGTGCCATCCGCTCGCCGTAGTGCGGGCTGGCGAGCAGCCGATCGACCAGTTTCTCATAGGCGGCGGGATCATCGTCGGCAACGAAGGCATCGACCTCGGCAGGAGTCGGCGGAAGGCCAAGGAGATCGAGCGTAAGCCTGCGAATCAGCGTGCCACGATCCGCTTCGGGCGAGGGTGTGATGCCTTCCGCCTCAAGCCTGGCGAGGATGAACTGGTCGATCGGCGTGCGGGGCCAGTCGCTCTGGCGGATATCCGGCAACGCCGGTCGGTCTGGAGCGATAAACGCCCAGTGATCTTGGTAGGCCGCACCCTCAGCAATCCACCGCTCAAGCAGCCGTTTCTGGTTCTCACTCAGCTGCCGGTTGGAGTCGGGGGGCGGCATCACCACATCGGCGTCTGAGGAGTGGATTCGCTCAAGCAGCGTGCTGGCACCTGGCACACCCGGTACGACAGCGGCTGAGGCCACGGCGTCTTCGCGGACGTCGAGCCGCAGATCTGCCTGCCGCTTGGCGGCGTCTTGGCCGTGGCAGTAGAAGCAGTTCTCGGAGAGGATCGGCCGGATGTCGCGGTTGAAGTCGACCGCTGCGGAAGGCAGGTCGTCGGCCTGTGCCGACGTCAGCATGACCAGGGAAAACAGGATCAACCAGCTGACGGCCCGCAGCCTCCAGCCCACGACCTCAAACAGCCGACAGCGAACATGAACGATTGCAGGCGTGCGATCCATGCGAGAATCGATCCCGGTGGAGAGGAGGCGAACGCCCCGCGTCGCCGACTTCACAGCCAACGAGACATGCACCGCATCCGGCGAGGTTGCCGGGGGTGCTTTGCCCGAAGGCGAAGCCGCGGACCGCAACTGGTCGATCAGCGGGATACCCTGAACGCTCGTATTCTACCTCCCTCAGAAAGCCTCGGCCAATCGGCCGTGAGGAACCCTCGCAATGCCTCTTCCGGCCCACTGTGACCTGTTGATTGTCGGTGCTGGGGCCGCCGGCCTGTTTGCATCGATCCATGCCGGCCGGGCAGCGGCGACAGTCGAGCCCGCGGTGTCGGTCGTGGCGGTCGACACCGCTCGCAAGATTGGTGCGAAAATCCTGGTGGCGGGTGGTGGCCGCTGCAACGTGACGCACCATCAGGTCGCCGCGAGTGATTATGCCGGGAGCACACCCGCAGCGATTCGAAAAGTGCTCAAGCGGTATGGCGTGGACAAAGTGGTCGCGTTCTTTGCAGCAGCTGGTGTGGAACTCAAACGTGAGGACACAGGCAAACTCTTTCCAGTTTCCGACTCGGCCCGCACGGTCCTCTCCGCACTCCTACGGGAATCAGCGGAGGTCGGCGTTACAGTCGTCCATCCTGCACGCGTGCAGTCGATCACTCGCTTGGAGCCTTCGGAGAATCCAGGCTTTCGTGTCGAGACGGAAGCCGGAGTGATCTGTTCCGAGCGGGTGATCTTGGCAACTGGCGGCCGCTCTCTGCCCAAGAGTGGCTCCGATGGCTCTGGCTTGAGGCTTGCCGCCTCGCTTGGCCATCAGCTCACCGAGCCGATCCTGCCGGCGCTTGTGCCCCTGGTGCTTGCAGATGGCCATTTCATCCGCGGGCTCTCGGGCTTAACCCTGCCAACCCGGCTGACGCTCACTGGTGCGAGTGGCAAGCGACTCTGTTCAGCAGAGGGCAGCACGTTGTGCACCCATCAAGGGCTCTCCGGTCCAGCTGTTCTCGACATCAGCCGGCATTATCTACTCGCGAACCATGCGGACAGGCATGTCCGGCTCTGCATCGACTGGCTACCGATGCTGCCCGCTGAGGAGTTGGAGTCACAACTGCAAGATGCCCGAGGCCGTGGCGGGCTCTCCGTGTTGCGAAGCCATCTCCCAGAAAGACTTGCACGTGTGCTCTGTGAGGAAGCAGCCTGTCCTCTGACAGGTGACATTCCCAAAGACGCGCGGCGGCGGCTGGTGCGGCTGGTGTCGGCGATGCCACTTCCCGTTGTCGGTGATCGTGGCTTTGCCGTCGCTGAGGCAACCGCCGGCGGAGTGCCCTTGTCTGAGGTGCGGCTTGAGACGATGGAGAGCCGGATCTGCCCAGGACTTCACCTTGCCGGTGAGGTGCTCGATGTGGACGGGCGAATTGGCGGCTTCAACTTCCAATGGGCATGGGCGAGCGGCTTCGTTGCGGGAACGTCGGCTCTGGCGGGGCTTGTGGCGAATCGACTGCCAGCAAACGAGACGCCGCCTGTGTGACCTGTTCGACGGAGATGTCGTTCATCGAGGCTTCACCGAGTGGCCACCGCAGCTCTGTCTGGGACTGCTCGGCCCAACGCTGGCTGAGCCGATGACTCCAGCCCTGGCGGAGATGACGGCCCCGAACCACCTCGCATGCGGTTCCCCAGGGATGCCACTGATTCGGATCGCTTGGACCAAACAGGACCGCAACCGGGGTGCCGAAGGAGGCTGCGAGGTGGGCAAGCCCCGTGTCGACACCGAGATAGAGGTCCATCTTTGCCAGAAAGGCCCCCGTTTCAGCAAGCCGCAGATCCTTCGAGAAGTCGTGCACATGCTGCCGATGCTCAGGCTGCATGAGGTCACGAATCGACTCGTGGGCAGCGATGTCACGCGGAGCACCGCAGAAGCAGATCTCACTGTCCTGGTGTGCCACGAGCCAGTCTGCAGCGGCCGCCATGCGGTCGAGGGGCCACTCGCGAATCGTGTTGGTGGCCTTGGGCGCGATGAACACCAGCCGGCGTCCCGAAGGCAGATCGGCAATGACCTCGGCGGCCCGATGGGCAGCCTGCTCTGATGCCCAGTTCTCGTTGTGCCCGTCATCGACCTCGAGGCCGTCGCCACGAAGCAGGTCGAGGAAGTGTTCCGCCTCATGGCGGGTGTCTGCGATCGGGACGGATCGTGTGAGCAGGGGGCTGCGTCCTTGAAAGCGTCCACCAACGCGATGCGGGATGCCAGCGAGCCAGACCAGCAGACTGCTGGAGAATGATCGCTTCAACAGATAGGTCCGCGTGTAGCCGCGAGCCTTCAGCCGAGACGCGTTCTCAAGAATGTTGCTCAGCGAACGTGGCAGCACACCCTTCACCGCGGCAGGGCGTTGCCAGGGGATCAGCTCATCTTTATACGGACACTCCGAGAGCACCGAGCCACTGCCGGGATCGACGAGCACATCGATCGTGGCATTTGGAAAGTTGCGACGGAGATTCCGCAGAAAGGGAATCGCCAGCAGTGTGTCACCGATGTACCGATTTCGCACGACGAGAATGCGTTCGTCAGCTGAGTCAGACGGTGGGTGTGCCATGCCAATCTCCTAGCGGGCAAAGCCCACGAAGAAGCTGAACAGCTGCTGGCTGTCGTAGGGGGCGTAGGCGACCGGGACGGCAAAGTCGAGCGCGATTGGTGCTGGCCCCATCGCAGGAATCGTGATTCGCAGACCAAAACCGGGAGCGACACGCATGTTTTCAATTGAGACGTTGCTCTCGACCGTACCGAAGTCGGTGAAGACCACACCTCGCAGTGAGTCGTCCGCCGTGATCGGAAACAGATACTCGATGGTGTTGAGCCACTCAAACGGACCACCAACGATGGCTCCGTTCTCACGAGGACTCGCTCCGCGGAACACGAAGCCACGCAGGGTGTTGTAACCACCAGCAAAGAAGTTGTCGTACGCAGGCGTGTCCGGACCGCTCATGCCGAGCACCGAACCGACTGAGAGCACATGCCGGCCGGAGCCGTCAGGCCGCTCGTTGAGCAGGAAGTACTGCCGGGCCTCGAGGATTCCACGGGGATAGACGAAGGTGCCGATGACCTGCTCGAACTCAAACGTCAGCAGGTGTCCCTGGGTTGGCAGGAACGGGCTATCTCGTGTGTCGTGGATAATGCCACCAGAGAAACCGTAGACGCTGTTGGTGCCGAGCATGTCATTGATCGCAGGAGCAGACACGCGGGGCTCAAATACGTCGACGCTCTCACCGCGGAAGCCTGCGTTCACCGACAGGTCGGGAGCGAAGGCAAACTGATAGCCCAGGCCGACTCGTCCGCCGACACGACCCTCAGCCCAGTCGTAGAAGTAGCGGGTGTAATAAGAGGCGCTGGTGGAGAGGCCGATGCGGGTGTCGAACAGATAGGGCTCTTGGAAGGTGGCAGTGTACCGCTGCAGCTGGGTGCCAGGCGCGGCCTCCAGTCGGAAGCGTTGGCCTGCCCCGCGGAAGGCCGTGCCGTTGCGGATGTCGTCCCAGCTGGTGGGCAGCCGGAAGAGGTCGAAGTTCTGCTCGTCGATCACGATGTTGCCGACGAGGCCGGCATTGGAGTTCACGCCTGCACCGATCATCAATCGGCCGGTCTGCGTCTCTTCAGCATCGATGTCGACCACCACATAGGGCTCGTTGCCGGGGAACACTGGAGGTGGCTGATCCGGAAATCCAGCACCGGGAAAGGGCTGGCCGGGAATCACGCTCGGTGGAAAGCCCTGGCCATAGCCAGGCTGGGCACCCGGGGCCATCGGCGGCAGTGCACCGCCGTAGCCGACAGCGGGTGGAATGCCTCCCGGTGGCTCCACCTGACCGGGTGAAGGCAGCTGGGCAACGCGGGGAGCAGGCGGCGCGGTCGACTGAGAGTAGTTGAGTGTTTCGGGGCCGGCTGGCGCCAACGGAGAGCCACCCCACGGCTGAGCGGTACCACCGCCGGGGCTCTGGCCACGCCAGATCGTGCCGCTGGCTGCTGACTGGCTCTCAGTCGCGGTGGCAGTGGCAGCGGAGCTCTCTCCGGTGTCTGGCTGGGAATCGCCATAGACCTCCGCCTCAACCAGCGTGCCTTCCAGCGAGAGGTCGAGCACGACGTCTTGCGGCTCACCGTCGGGGCTCTGCCCTCGGAAGCCCGGGCCTCCGGCGAGCTGTGTGTCGCCAGCATCAGGCTTTGAGAAGACGATCCGTGGACCTTCTCCCTTGGCTGGATCGTTGAGGAACAGGCTGCTCGACTTGAGGCGTCGCTCATCGGCGCGAAGCTTACGGATATCGAGGATGTCACCAGGTCGCAGCGAGAGCCGATTGAGGATCGTGCTATGTCGGGTGTGCGGGTGTTCGCCATTGATGCGGACATTGATCTTGCCCACCCGATACCGCTGTCCTTCGGCCACGTTGTAGACGAGATCGAGCTGGCCCGGCTCTTCAAGAAAGCGGGGGTCGGCGCGGATGTCTGCAAACACGAAGCCACGACCGCCATAGATGTCTCGGATCAGCCCGAGATCGGCATCCATCTTTGACTGGTTGAAGAACTCACCGCTGGCGAGCTTGAGGTCCCGCTCGAGAAACTCACCCTTGAATCGGGTGTTTCCCACAAACGACACGTTGCGGACCTTATAGCGGGGGCCCTCGTTGATCACGAACGTCAGGAACGTCCAGTCCCGCAGAGCCCCGTGGACCACCTCGATTTCACGTCCAACGCGAGCCTGAAAGAAACCAAGACTACGGTAGTAGGCCGTCAGCATCTCCACGTCAGCGTCGACTTTTTCACGGTCGATATCTCCTCCAAGCAGCCAGAACATGCCGGGCTTGCTCTGGATCTGGGTCAGCAGACGGGCATCCGAGGCGATCTCGTTACCGACGAATGTGGTCCATAACGATTTGCGAGCCCGGCCTTCGTCGATCAGGAACACCGCGCCACGGTCGCCAGGCTTGTTGCCCTCAACGGTGGTGACCTTGGCCGCGTCGTAGCCCTTCTCGTGGTAGAAGGCCTCAACGCGTCGCCTCGCTTCTTCGACGACGTACGGATCCATTGAATCGCCGACGTCGATCTCAGCATGCTTGCCAAGCGTGCGGGTGGTCACCCGTTGGTTGCCCACAAATCGCACGTGGCCGAGCATCGGTCGCTCAACCACCTGAAAGATCACCACAATGCCTTCGGCGACCCGTACGTACTTCGGGTGCACATCCACGAACTTCCGCGAGCGGTGCAGGCTGCGGACGTCCTCCTCGATCATCGACGGATCGAAAACCTGGCCTGCCCGCGTCATCAGCGTTGGCAGTTTGGCAACCTCGGTCACCTGATTGCCTTCGATTCGCACTTCGATGATGCGATTGGTTTCCTCAGTCGGCGTGGCAGTTTCCACCGCCGCAAGCGGCTGCACACCACCGTCTGTGGGATCTGCAGGAAGAGAGCCTGACGGAGACCCAGGAGGAGACCCAGGAGGAGACGATGGGTACTGGGCGCGGGCAGTGGCAGCCGTGCTCGCCGCAGTGGCGAACAAGACCATCACCAGGCCGAGCAGAGCGGTGGCTCGGCTCGGCACAAACCGCGGCATGATCTGGTGGAGTGGGCGCATGTGTGGCGTCGGCAAAGGGAGCGTCTTTCTCGAGCCCGTATGGGGCGGAGAGAAATACTGAACCGATCGCTCACACCACAACCCGAAATCCTCGACCTGTTTTCGCGCGACGAGACACAGCGGCGAATCGACAGGGTGAAGGGCCACGCTCGTTTTCCAGGCTTTCCCAGAGTGCCGAAAAATGTTGACCATGGACGAAAGCGTGGGGTACGTTCGAGCAGGAAGTCAGTTCTCACTCGTTTTTCACCGAGAACTACCTGCCCGCTGGCACATGCTGCCGAATGGGCCACGCAGCTGAGAGCGATCCATGCCCCCCAAGATCATCGATCTGAAGAAGACCGAAGATCCTCGGGATGTGGTGCATCTTGCCGTGCAGGCGTTAGCGGAGTCACGGGCGGTCGTGTTTCCCACTGAGACCGATTACGTCATTGCGGTGGCAGCTCGCCGCGATGGTGTTGGGCAGGTCACCGGCCTGGCGGTGTCGCGGGAGCGTGAGCCGCTGCTGTCGCTGGCGGTGAAGAGTGCTGATGAGGCGCTTGACTGGGCGCCGCGACTCACTGGCGTCGCACAGCGAATCGCTCGGCGGTGCTGGCCTGGGCCTGTCACGATCCTCGTCGACGACGATCATCCTGAGAGTCTTGTCCATCGGCTGCCGGAGGCCTCTCGTCAGGCAGTTGTGGGGCAAGGGCGGCTGCGGCTGCGGGTTCCTGGGCATCCCCTTCTCGGCGACTGCCTGCGGATGCTCGATGGCCCAGTGGCCCTGGTGGAGCCAGCCCCTGCAGGAGCTGGGATCCCGGTCACGGCGGAGGAGTGTCTTCAGCGGTGTGACGATCGCGTGGCGTTGGTTCTGGATGACGGACGCACCCGGTATGCGGAGTCTTCCACGACCATCGCTGCGGATGAACACAGCTTTGCCGTGGTGCGGCCAGGGGTGATCGCGGAAGAAACCGTCCGGAGGCTGGCCAGTCTGATGGTCCTCTTTGTGTGCACGGGCAACACCTGCCGCAGTCCGATGGCTGAGGCGTTGTTTCGCGACATGGTTGCCAAGAAACTTGGCTGCCGACCGGATGAGGTCGAGTCGAATGGGGTGATCGTCGCGAGCGCTGGGATTGCCGCCTGGGCGGGTGGACGTGCCAGTGGCAACGCGGTGGAAGCGATGGACGAGCGAGGTATCGACCTCACGGCCCACGCCAGTCAGCCCTTGAGCGACGAGCTGATTCAGCAGGCCGACGTGATCTGGACCATGACCAACTCCCACCGAGCGGCGATCACCAGCCAGTTTCCGGAGGCAGCCGCCCGGGCTGCGGTGCTCTCCCCAGACCGCCGGGATGTGCTCGATCCAATTGGCGGTCCGCTGGCGGTCTACCGCGAATGTGCCCGGCAAATCCACGATCATCTTGCTGCTCGGCTGCAGACACTCGATCTTGGCCCCAAACGGGGGTAGATTCGTGTCTCCAGGGTAGCGGTGGATGAACGTGCCCGGTGGCATCTCGGAAGGGGATCGCATGCGGATCGCAATTGGAAGTGACCATCGTGGGGTTGAGTCCCGTTTGCGGCTGATTGGGCTGCTGGAGCGGCTCGGCAACGAAGTGATCGACTGCGGCACCGACGGCGAAAATCCAGTCGATTATCCAGACGTGGCAGCTGCCGTGGCCAACCAGGTAAGCGACCACACGGTTGACCGGGGAATCCTGCTGTGCTGCACCGGTGTGGGGATGGCGATCGCGGCCAATAAGGTGGCTGGAGTGCGTGCAGCGACCTGTCATGACGAAGTGACCGCGGAGATGAGCCGCAGGCACAATGACCTCAATGTGCTCTGTCTTTCCGCAGAAATGATCGGTCCGGAAGTGCAGGAAAAGATGATCCAGACCTGGCTTTCGACTGCTTTTGAGGGGGGGCGGCACGCTCGTCGGGTTGAGAAAATTGCGGCTCTCGAGGCTGTCTGCGGCGAAAAGGCCCGAGAAAAGGCAGGCTGACAAGGCAACTGCGGAGCCTTGGGGCAGCCGCACAAAGTCGTCATGTCGTACCGATCGTGCCGTCGCCGGTTGGTTCAGAAGTCTGCAATTTGCTCTCGGATTGATTGAACCGGAAAACGCCGTTGCTATCGTCGGAGTTAGGTGGCACGAGCCGCCGTGATCATTCCGAGGATGCAGCCCGATGCCGATTGCCCGTCACCCCAGTCCTGAAGACGTGGACTGCCTGCTCCGCAACGCTGAACTGCGTGATCAGATCGAGCCATATCTCGACGAGTCGATCCATGAAATCGACTTCTCGTCGATGCCAACGGCGGTCGAAAATCGCTTCTTGGAGTCGATGCTCGCCTGGGAGCAGGCGCCGATGTCGCCGATCTCTCGCTGGTTTTCTCCGCCACTTTCGCTCTCCCCTGCCGGTCTGCTCGAGGACCACGAGGTGCGTGAGCGGCTCTGGGAGACCATCGAACAGCTATTTTCCAAGCGGGTTGTGCTCGACTACGCCGATCATCTCAGCGACCGCGAGCTCTACTGCCTGATCCGTCGGGATATCCTGCCCGCGGCGATCAAGCGGGTGGACCTGCCCGACAACTACTTCCACTGGGATTGCAGCGCCTGTGACGGAGAAGACGCGACGGTCTGGCTGACCTACTACGCCTCCGAGTTCGAGCGAGAGCAGTGGGCCATGGAGACGGGTGGCGACCTGCCGCCGCGAGCAGTGCCCCCCTTCCCGCGAGCTCTGCCAGTAGCTCCCGTCTGAGCCCTTTGGGGGCAGACCCAGCTGCGGCTGGCCAGTAGGTCGTGGTGAAGGATTCCCCGCGCGGGGAAAACGGGCCCAGCAGACCGCCGTTGACTTCGCCTGACTCGGCCATTTTTGCGGGTTTCTTGGCGGCGTGTTTTGGCACGCCTTCTGCTCTCCGACTCGTGGTACCGTTGTCTCCGGGCGGTGCCGAATGGATCCGCAGCGTCCGGGGATATGGCTGTGTATGGTTGGGTGCTATGTACTGTTGGGTGCTGTGGATGGCTGGGAAGGTCCCGTTTTTCTCTGAGGCGTTTCAGATGCGTTCCTGTTCGTGGTACCGGCGGCTGGCGGTGGTGATCTGTCTTGGCACGGCGTTGTTGCCAGCGGGTGTGGCCCGGGCTGATGAGGCAACGCGGATGCGTTCGATTCAGGCAGGCTCACGCTACCTCGCCGAGATCGGCCAGGCCGAAGACGGCAGTTTCTCTGCCGAAGCGGGGCCAGCGGTCACTGCGCTGGTGGTCACCGGGCTGCTTCGAACGGGCACGTCCCCTAATGCGGACGTTGTCCGCCGGGGGCTCGACTACCTCTTCTCTTTTGCAAAGGCCACAGGGGGTATTCATCCTGAGGACTCCCCGTATGCCAACTACGAGACGTCGATCGCGGTGATGGCGCTGGTGGCCTGCAACGAGGATGGACGCTACGACGAGACCATCGCCAAAGCGGAAGCCTTTCTCAAGGGCTTGCAGTGGGATGGTGGAGAGTCGGTTGAGCCATCTGATCCGGCCTATGGCGGGGCCGGCTACGGCAGCAAGCAGCGGCCAGATCTTTCCAACACCGCGTTCTTGATTGAGGCGCTGAGGGCTGCCGGTGTTGCCGAAGATGACCCAGCGATTCAGCGGGCGCTGGTGTTTGTCTCGCGGACGCAGAACCTAGAAGGACCGGCCAACACGATGCCGTTCCCCGCCAAGAATCCTGATGGTGGCTTCTACTACACACCGGCGAATGGCGGGGAGAGCCAGGCAGGCGAGACGGCGGCTGGAGGTCTTCGTAGCTACGCCTCGATGACCTACGCCGGTCTCAAGAGCATGATCTTCGCAGGCCTTGATCGTGAAGATGCACGTGTTCAGGCCGCTCTCGACTGGCTGCGAAAACACTACACGTTCAAGGAAAACCCAGGTCTTGGCGATGCTGGGCTCTACTACTTTTTTCAGACTGCTGGCAAGGCACTCGACACTCTTGGTGACGACGTTTTCATCGATGCCTCCGGCGTGGAGCATGACTGGCGGGACGAGCTCGTGGCAGAACTCGCCCGTCGCCAGCAGGCTGACGGTTCCTGGGTCAACGAGAATCCCCGTTGGCTCGAGGGCGATCCGAACCTGGTGACAGCCTACGCCTTGCTGGCTCTGGCAACCTGTCAGGAGTGAGCACGCGAGCTGTGGGATCCCGGGGGCATCACCACTGGTGATGCACGAGCGGACGAATCATCTCGTCATACACCGTCTGCACACCGGCCATCGCCTCGTTGGAAAGCGGGGTGAAGGCTGCTGCGTTCGCGTTGGCGACGACCTGCTCGGCTTTGCGAGCACCCGGGATCACCGTTGAGATGCCCTTGTGGGAGAGGATCCAAGCGAGGGCAAACTGCGAGAGTGTTGCACCCGCAGGAACCAGAGGTCGCAGTCGCTCGACCGCTGCGAGGCCGGTCTCGTAGTCGACGCCGGAGAAGGTCTCCCCCTTGTCAAAGACTTCACCTTGGCGATTAAAGCTGCGGTGGTCGTCGGTAGGAAAGACGGTATCGGCTGTAAACCGACCTGAGAGCATGCCGCTGGCGAGAGGCACGCGTGCAATCACCGCGACGTTGCGGCGAAGAGCCTCACTGAGAAACTGTTCGGCCGGCTTCAAACGAAAGCAGTTGAAGATGATCTGAACGCTCGCGACGCCTGGGTAGTCGATGGCTGCGAGTGCTTCATCCACTTTCTCGACGCTCACGCCATAGTGGCCGATCTTGCCAGCCTGCACGAGATCATCAAGAGCCGCGAACACTTCGGGCCGGCTGTAGACCTCACTCGGTGGACAGTGCAGCTGCACGAGTTCGAGCCGGTCGGTTTCGAGGTTCTGCAGGCTGCGGTCGACGAAAGCGGTCAGGTTTTCGGCGTTGTAGCCATCGGCAGTGTGGGGTGAGAGCCGTCGTCCCGCCTTGGTGATCACATGGAAAGGCTCACTCCGCTCGCGACGAAGGCGAGCGATCAGTCGTTCGGAGAGCCCATCACCGTAGACGTCTGCGGTGTCGAAGAGTGTGATCCCGGCATCGACTGCTGCGTGCAGGGCAGCCATCGACTCTTCGTCGTTCGCGCCGCCCCACTGTCCGCCCCCGATCCCCCAGGCTCCAAAGCCAATTTCCGAAACCTGCCAGCCGGTCTTGCCAAACGTACGACACTTCATGACGGTCCTCTCTGTTGTCTCTTCCACGGCGTGCCGATGCGTCGTCCGCGGTGCTGCAGAGTCTACTGTGTGAGAAGGAGTCGCTTGGGATTCTCTTGGACATCGCGATGGGGCAGGTCATGCATAAAACCACCGGCCAGCCGCATGTGGTTGCCGAGCCGCCGTGGTGGCAGGAGCCACGGGTCTGGCCGCTGGTTGTGGTCGGTGTGACGCTCACGATCAGTGGGCTGGTCCATCTTGTCATCTGGGGCATCGATGGCGGGCCTTGGGCAGGCCCTGTCACCTGGCGAAAGCCAATCCTGTTTGGCATTTCCGGTGGACTGACGGCTCTCTCGTTGGGCTGGGTGATGACGCGGCTACCGAGGCAGCGAACGGATCGGTTCTTCGCCTGGAGCGCGGCAGTCGCCCTGTTTGTAGAAGTTGGACTGATCGATCTGCAGCGGTGGCGTGGTGTTGCGAGTCACTTCAACCGAGCGACCACGCTGGACTCATGGATCTACGACGCGATGGGCGTGTTGATTCTGTGGTTCACGCTCGTGTCAGCGGTGGTGATGGTGCGGGTGTTCCGGGAACCGGTGGCGGTGGCTGCGGACATGCGGCTGGCAGTGCGGGCAGGGCTTGTGGCTCTGGTCTGGTCATGCCTGCTCGGGATCTGGATCACCGCGACCGCAGAGCTACGAATGATGGAAGGACTGGAGCCTGCGGTGATCGGTACAGCTGGAGTGCCCAAGTTTGCCCATGGTGCAGTGATCCATGCCCTGCAGTGGCTCCCTCTACTCGCGTGGGCGGGCCGCCGTGCAGGCATTCGTGAGCAGCGACGAGGCTGGCTGATGATCGCAGCAACCTGGGGGACGTTGCTCTTGGCGGTGTATGCCTTTGGGCAGACTGTCGCGGGACGACCGCGGTTTGACGGTTCTCTTCCACTCGCAGGTGTGTTGTTGGCTGCGGTGCTGCTACTGGGAGGACCTCTGCTCTTCAGTGTGGTGGCGTGTCTGTGCCGTCTTCGATCGCGAACTGCTGTCTGAGCATGCCTCGCGAGAGCAGATGCAGGAGGAAGCCGGTGGGGCCTGCCAGGAAAGTGAGTGCGAGTGAGAGGCTTCGCAGAGGCCATGGCAGTCCAAGCCGCACGGCATCTCTGGCGACCCAGGCGCCCACCACCATGTCGAAGACGAGGTAGTGCGTCCAGGCTGCGGCGAACGCCCAGTCGTCCGTGAAGAGCTGCTGCAGCCCATCGATCGTGGAGAGTGACTCTGGGGGTGGGCCGCCTGAGCTGAGTTTCCAGCCGATCAGGGCCACATAGGCCGTGGCCAGCAGTCCGGGAACGACCATCGCGCAGAGCACACTCGAGACCAGACGCCGGCCTGGAAATAGCAGTAACCCGATCCAGGCTACCAGTGCGAGGGTGTTGCTGGCCTGAAAAAAGAGTTGGGGCATCGGGAACCTCGTGGGACTGAGAAGGACCTCTCTCCAGTGATCCTCCATCGCTACACTCAAAGGCATGGTTGCTGCAACTGTTTGTGGCCACCGGCATCCCCTTCGGAGGCTCTCGGTGATGACAGGGCGTTCTTTCTGGTGTCGCACGTCTGCGATGAGCCGCAGCGTGATCGGTGGGACAGTAGCGTTGTTGCTGCTCATGCTTTGCGGCCAACGTGCTGTCGCCGCGGAGACAGAGACCTGGGTCGACGCGACGGGCAAGTTCAGGATTGAAGCGAGTTTTGTCAGTGTCGAAGACGGCGTGGTCACCCTTGAGCGGGAGGGAGGCTCTCAGGTCGAGGTGCCGCTGGACAAGCTCAGCGATGCGAGCCAGAAGCGGGTCAAGGAACTGCTCGACGCGATGGCCGAAAATCCGTTCAAGCCTGCTGACAGCGAGGCGATGAACCCGTTTGAATCGAAGCCGCAGGCAGGCCGATCGTCTGCCCGCTCTCGGCGGGATCGTGACGAACAGCCGTTGGACGACAATGTGGGGCCTGGAACGCCACCTCGGCAGCTGCAGGTCGACTGGTCACGGGCGGACCTTATCGCCAACGTCGGCGTCGGCGGCTGGAACGTGACGGTCGGCGAGGCGATCAGTTCGCTGGAGGAGCCTCGGCCAACGGCCTTTCCAGGGAAGTCAAACTTCTTTGAGAAGATGCTGGAGATCGCCGTCAGTGGAGATGGCCGAAACGCGCTGGTAGTGACAAGCCTCGATGAGCCAAAGCCGGCGGGCACCCTGCGACTGAGCATCTGTGATCTGGAGACAGGGAAGTCGACAACGGCGGAGAGCACCGGTCGCATGGCGCCGCTCGCCCTGCATAACGACGCTGAGCATGTGATCATGCGGCGAGCCGAGTTTGGCTTCGGGAATGCCGACCGGCTGGAGATCTGGCGACTCCGAGGCCGCTCGGTGCAGAAGCTGGTCTCGTTTGTGCCGCATGAAGACGCACGCGGTGGCAGCCGCGATGTGAACTGGGCCAGGTTTCTTGGTGAGGATCGCTTTGCTACCTCAGGCAACGGCATGATAGGGATCTGGTCGTTTCCCGAGGCAGAACCACTCGCTCGGCTGCCGGCGGGTGGCCGGCCCGCGATGAGTCCTGATGGCAGACTGATTGCCTGGTGCGACGGACAGAATGTCGGCCTGTTTGATGTTCAGGAACTGGAGGTGGTTGCCCAGCAGGCGACCCCGGATCGGCTCCATGACCCCAAACTCGCCTTCAGTCCCAGTGGAAAACGGCTGGCCTGTATTGCGCAGGATCGGCTGATTGTTTGGAACACCGAAGACGGGAGCGTGATCCAAGACATGAAGGTGCCGAGTGTCCACATTTTCACCGGCATCGACTTCCCTGATGAAGACTACGTGCTCGGTGGCAATCAGTTTCTCATCGGTGTGGAGAATCAGGTGCTCCTGTGGACCTACTCAGGCCAGCAACAGGTGACGTGCGTGGGTCCGTGGACCTGCTTCGGCACGTTTGGCGACCGCACCGGTGCCCTGTTGCCGATGAAGATTCCACACGTCGGCGCGCTGAAGATGCTGGAAAAGGCTTCGAGCGATCCAAACCTGTTTGTGCTCAAGGAGGGCACCCGCGTACGACTTGATGTCAGCGGGCTTCCGAATGTTGCTGAGCAGAATCGGGCAATCCAAGGGCTCGTGAAGCGGGTGGCTGCCAGTGGGAGTGTTGCGGAGCCGGATGGAAAAATTGTGCTTGTGGCGGCAGTCCAGGGGCCGACCCAAGAGACGCTCTCGCTGAGAAACTCAGGCGATTACACCGTGCAGAAGTACGTGACGAGCCTGAAGTACATGTATGAGGGCCAGGTCCTCTGGCAGACCTCAACATCCAATGTGCCAGGTGGGCCCGTAATCTTCTTCAATCTCGAAGATGGAGAAAACATCGGCGATTGGCTGAAGAAGCGTGAGAAGCCAGACTATGAGCTCTTCCAGCGGGTGGAGCTGCCGCGGTTTCTCCAGCGTCCCACTGGTCAGGGAGGTCGTCCTTCGCAGTCGATGACGATCGGGACGTCAAAGGTGACGGCTCAAGGGCTGCAGTAGCGGAGCCGTGCGGTGGCGGAGCCGAGCCCGCGACCAGGCAGCATTCCGCTCGCCACTCCCATACGTGCCACTCCCATACCGCGCCGGTGTCCGGGACGGCGCGGTATGGGAGTTGTCTGCTGCGGGTCAGCGGCCGAGGAAGACTCGACGCAGCCACTCGTTCTTGCGTCGCTCGAGCTCAACCAGGCGGGCGATGGGGCCTGTTCGCTGTGCGACAACGGTTCGACCACGGGGGGCGTACTGCGCGGCAGAGGCAGTGTCGGCAGACGTGATCACCATCGTTGTCAGCAAGGCGGCGATGAGGAGCAGGCGACGCATTCGAGTTCTCCTACAAGGGGGATTTGGGTGGTTGGGAAACGCCAACCATCTGGGGTGAAGAATCGGCCATCCTTCCTTTGCGCCACGAGCAGTCTTTCCCATGCCTCTGCGACCAGCGTCAGCCGCATAACCAGACCTCTTTATCGTGGTACCGAGCGACAGATCTCGTGGAGTGGCCGGGTGCGGACGCCGCCTGTGACGCTACACTCATTGCCACGGGGGTGAACGGTTGGGGGCGGAAACGCGGTCCGTCTCACCACACGCGGACACGTTGAAGGAGCCAAGTGATGGACGAGATGCCCGTCGAATCGCGGCAAAAGCCGCCAGCACGCCAGAAAGTTCACCGATTAGGCATGGTGCTGTTTGTCGCCTATGTGGCGATGTATGTGGGCTTCATGGGTCTGGTGCTGGCCTGGCCAGAGGCGTTGTCGTGGCGGCCGGTCGCTGGCGTGAACTTGGCGATTCTCTCCGGTCTCGGGCTGATCGTGGCAGCGATCATCCTGGCGGTGATCTTCATGCTCGCAGGAACCACGGAGGACGATCATGCTGCATGAGGCTTCAGTCACCGCTGTGATTATCTTCGCTGCCTTTGTGGCGAGCGTTGTGGGTTTTTCCTTCTGGCTCGGACGGCGGGGGCAGTCGGCGACTGGCTACTACGCCGCCCACGGGCAGGTGCCCTGGTTTGTCAACGGGATCGCATTCGCCGGTGACTATCTGTCGGCCGCGTCCTTTCTCGGGATCTGCGGCCTGATTGCCTTCAACGGCTACGACGGCTTTCTCTACTCAATTGGTTTTCTTGCCGGCTGGATTGTGGCGCTGTTTGTGATTGCGGAGCCGATCAAGTCGTTGGGGAAGTTCACTTTTGCCGACGCGCTCGATGCCCGCTTCAACAGCCGTGGCATCAAGCTTGTGGTGGCAATCTCGACACTCGTGGTGAGCATCTTCTATCTGATACCGCAGATGGTTGGAGCGGGTGACCTGATCACACCACTGTTGGGTCTCCCGCATGCCTGGGGCGTGATCCTGGTGGGAGCGACCGTGACCTGGATCGTGGTGACCGCAGGCATGGTGTCGACAACCTGGGTGCAGTTCATCAAGGGTTCGCTGCTTGTGGTGGTCTGCGGCGTGCTCGTGGTGATGATCCTCGGCCGCGGGCTGGCGGTGAACACGGAGCAGGCGGACCTCGCCGAACAGGTGCGGACTGTCACCCCGGATGGTGACGTGCTGATTGATGGCCAACCGCAGACTGCCGACCACGACCTGCGGCCTGTGGGCAGCATCTCAGAACTTCCAGGCGGGAAGGCACGTACCGGACCGTTGGGGCCATTGTCGTATCTCGCCACGCTGGAAGATGCGAAGGTGGTGACCTGGAGCAAACGCGTCGAGACCGACGAGGCTGGGACACACACCACGTACTATCCGGTGGAAAGACGGGGTGGAGATCTGCTGGTGCCGGGCGGATATTTCAAGGGACTCGGCGATGGCACGCTGGCCGGGAAGCTGAACTTTGCCAGTCTGATGCTGGCCCTGTTCTGTGGCACCGCGTCGCTCCCACACATCCTGATTCGGTACTACACCGTCAAAGACAAGGCGTCTGCTCGGAAGAGCACCGTCGTTGGGATCGCTGCCATCGGTGGCTTCTACGTGCTCACGCTCTACCTTGGCCTGTCGGCGATGACGAGCAACTGTCTCGATCCGACAACGTCAAACATGGCCGCCCCGCTGTTGGCGAAAAGCTTCAACGAGACCCTCTTTGCAGTGATCTCAGCGATCGCGTTCACGACCGTGCTTGGCACTGTCAGTGGACTGATCATGGCGGGCAGTGGGGCTGTGGCTCACGATCTGCTGGAAAATGTCTGTGGCTGGGAGCTCGACGATCATGAGAAGGTCCGCTGCGGCAAGGTCGCAGCAGTCGTTCTCGGGCTCATCGCGATGGTGTTGGGGATCCTGTTTCGAAACTTCAATGTCAGCTTCCTCGTGGGCTGGGCCTTCAACATTGCCGCAAGTGCAAACCTGCCTGCACTCGTCATGGTGCTGTTCTGGCCGAAGACAACAAAGCAAGGTGTCATCGCCGCGGTGACGGTCGGCATGGTGGCCTCACTCGGCTGGATTCTGCTTTCAGCGGATACCTTCGAGAAGGTCTACGGCATTGCTGGCGAGACCTCGTTGGTGCCATTTAGTCAGCCCGGCCTGGTCACGATTCCGCTGGGATTTATCACCCTTGTGGCGGTGTCATTGATGACGCAGCGTCGCGCGGTGGCCTGAGTATCTGACGACGCATCATGGCCTCTCGCTGAGGCGGAGGGGACGGCGGGTGCTCGAGGAGCGTTGCGAGTTTTTCGCCACTTTGTTGGGGCGTGCAGCTCCGCGCGAGTGTGTGGCGAAAAAGTCCAGCGACGAGACATCTGCCGCCCCGCAGCCGGTTTCGCGCTTCTCGCAATGCCCTTGCGACCGATGGGCGTGGTCGCTCGGGGGAGCCCAACGCGTCTCCGCCGGACGCTCGCTGCGGCCCATCCATGGGCCTTCGCTCGCTTGAGGTTCTGCTCGCTCTCGCCCTCCAGGCTTCGCTCGCAGAACCACACCGTCGGATCCGCATCGGGCTCCCCCTCGCTGCGCTGGATGGTGGGCTGCGCTGATGGTGGTGCACGGGCTGTGGCGACTGATGGCATGACCTCGCCTGTGCTGCTGTTGACGAGGCGGAGGGGACGGCGGGTGGTCGAGGAGCGTTGCGAGTTTTTCGCCACTTTGTTGGGGTGTGCAGCTCCGCGCGAGTGCGTGGCGAAAAAGTCCAGCGACGAGACATCTGCCGCCCCGCAGCCGGTTTCGCAGTTCTCGTAATGCCCTGCGACCGATGGGCGTGGTCGCTCGGGGGAGCCCAACGCGTCTCCGTCGGACGCTCGCTGCGGCCCCTCCGTGGGCCTTCGCTCGCTCGAGGTTCTG
>JADHNY010000137.1 GCA_016779265.1 Pirellulales bacterium
GGAGACGCGGCGGTTCTTTGAAGAGATCGTCTGGAGAGAGGGCCGGCCACTGGCTGATCTGATCAACGCACCATTGACGTTTGCGACTCCGCAGCTGGCAGTCCACTACGGACTCGAGCCCGCCGGCGATGGCTTTCAGCGATATGAACTTGCCGCCGCCTCAGGACGCCGTGGAATCCTTTCGCAAGGGAGTGTGCTGACCATCGGTGGTGATGATGCCTCGATGGTGTCGCGAGGACTGTTTGTGTTGCACGATCTTTTGCGAGGCACCGTCAACGCGCCGCCTCCCTGCGTCAACACCACACCACCAGCCACGAAGGCCGGCCTGACGCAGCGTGGCATTGCCGAGCAGCGGATCGCCAATCAGCAGTGTGGCGTGTGTCACGCCCGATTTGAGCCTCTTGCCTTTGGGCTGGAGAAGTTTGACGGCATTGGCGGCTTCCACAGCCAGGATGAGCATGGCAATCCGCTGCGAGACGACGGCGAGGTACTGTTTCCCGGCGAGGCGGAGCCGGTGGCCTATGAGTCGTCTGTGGAACTGATGGATCTCTTGGCGGCGAGTGAGCGGGTCAAAGAGAGCCTGACCTGGAAGGTTGCCCAGTTTGCGTTGGGACGGCCGCTGGTGGCGGAGGATGCAGCGAAACTCAAGGAGGTGCACCTCGTTTCACAAGAGGGCGGCGGCACCTACCCCAGCTTGATGGCAGCGATCGTTTTGAGCGATCTTGTGCAGAAGACAGCAACGGAGAAGGCGGAATGACGAGTCGATCGATTTCTCGACGGACGCTCCTGCGTGGGCTTGGCACGGTAACCGTCGGCTTGCCGTTCCTTGAGGAAATGGCAGTCCCGAAGGCAGCTGCTGCGGAAGCAGCGGCGGTGCCGGTGCGTGCCTTCAACGTGTTCTTCGGTCTGGGCATTCCTGCACCGCTGCAGCAGGAAGGCTTTGAGGGGGTGCTTGAGCCACTCAAGCCACTGCAGGACAAGCTGCTGGTGATGCGTGGCGTTGACCATGTGCGGGCCGACGAGAAAGGCATTAACGCCCACTACGACGGTGCAGCCGCAGCCTTCACCGCGGCGCCTCCCGAGGGTGAGGCAAAGGCCGGCGGGGCATCGATTGACCAGATGGTGCGACGGCAGTGGTATCCCGATGGGCTGCCTGCCGGCATGGTGCCGACGCTCGTGGGAGGCACCTTCTTCCGGCGGAGTCGTGTCTGCCGTTATGTGCACAGTTTCAATCCCGACGGCACAGTGGCTGCCACCATGCAGGAGAAGCCCCGGGATCTCTTTGAACGGGTGTTTGGCACCGTCGAGACCGCAGGTGCCGGTGGCGATGAGAACACGCAGCGGTTGCGTCGCAGCGTGCTCGATGCGGTCGTCGACCAGTACAAGTTCTACACCGGTGCCAACTCGCCGCTCGGAGCAACCTCAAAGGCCCGGGTCACCGAGCATCTCGAACGCATCCGTGAATACGAACAGCGGGCGTTCGCACTGAAAGGAAAGGTTCCCGGAGCTCCCGAAGTACCAGCAGGATCGCGTCTCTTGCACGGCGGTGCGGCAGATCCGGGTGGTGAAGGCATCGACATCACGCTGGAAGAACTGACCACCGAGTGGCGGCTGATGGCAGAGCTCTACGCCCTCGCGGTCACCACCGATCGCACCCGGTTTGGGGCCCTCACCTTCCTCGCCGCAGGTGAGCGGATCCGACTGACCGGTGACTACGAGTACGACGGCCGCAGAGTGTTTGCCTTCGATGATGCTGGACAGCGGAAGCGATCAGGCTCAGGTGGCTGCAGTCACGAATGGTGGCATGACTTCGATGAGAAGAAAACCAACGAGCAGCTGCGGGCCCATGCGCATCTGAAGATGCGGGAAGTGGCCTACTTCCTCAGCCAGCTCGACACGCCCGACGCCCTCGATCCCAACGGCAAGACGATCCTGGAAAACTCGCTGATCACGATCTCAACCGAGTCGGGAGATGGCCGGCACAACGATGTGAAACGTGAGCTCTCCGGCGTGTTCCATGCAATCACCGGCGCCGCCGGTCGCTTTAAGACCGGGCAGCTGCTCGACGTCAAAGCCGAGGGCCTGGACGTCTACAACACGATGCTCGCCACAATGGGCGTGACGCAGCAGTTGGGGCCAAGCGAGCGAGCCTTCACCCCGGTCGACGCGATCATCGCTTAGCGGCTCGCTGTCAGGACTGAGCGACCTGTCGAGGACGCGTTGATAAGAGCGTGTGCAGGGCCGAGGGAAAATGAAGACGTTCTGTCGAACTAGAATGTGATGTCGAGGCCGACAACAGGGCCCTGCAGAAGCATGTCGAAATCGTAGAGGGTATAACCCTCGCCTTGTGAATAGTCGACATCAAGCAGCCGGTATCCAGCGACGCCGGAGAAGGTCGCTCGTTTCCCGACGCGGAGTTCAAAGTCGTAGAGAGCAGTGAGATTCCAGGTGAACTGGCTGCCACCGTGAAAACCTCCTACGTCACCCCGTAAGTAGACAAGATGTCCATTGGGGAGGGTGTGCCGAATCCGGCCGCCGACCAACGGGTCGACCCAATCGATATCGCCTGACCTCGCGATTGCCACATTGTTCTCGATCACAAGTCCGCGAAGATCGAGAGTCTGCGTCAGATCGAGTTTAAGGCCGGCGTTTTGATACCAGTAACGAGCCCCGCCCAGCACATCGACTGCCGTGGTTCCTCTTTTGGAAGCCCATTCACCAAGCTGAAAGGTGCCGCCAACCTCCCCAATCACCACCGTCGCGTCGAGGCCCGCTGCGGCGGAGACCGTCGCGCTCTTGTGGCTCGTGACCGCGTAGCGGGTCAGGCCGACCTCCGCAAAGAGCACGTCCCCGTAGATGCCGAATGGGCCTTTACGTGCCTCGACGTAGCCCATGAAGGGAACCTTCTCGAGGTGTGCCAGGCCCTGTGTCGGGCTCGCGTGCACATCCGCCGATCGCCCCAAAACGGTTGTCGTTCCGGTGGACCACGCCAGGAAGCCGTAGGGGATCACATCCAGTGTCCACGCAGACTTGGGCGGTGGTGCAAACCAGCCCTCGCTGCCGCCATAAATGGGAGCAAGGCCGCTGGCGGGAGCGGCTGCATACACTTCAATCGAGGGCGTTGCGGCGATGAGAAACAGGCAGGCAAGAACCAGCGGGTTCTGCGGGTGCCTGAAAGCGTCGCTCGCGGCTCTACGTCGCAACATCTACAACCCCTCAGCATTCTGCTGACGAACGCCCGTAACGTGGTGCGATACCCGTTCCTGTTTATGTCGTCGGCAGTAAGGAAGAGTCTTGAGCGCAGTTTCCAGTGCCCTGGTGGGCATCGCCAACTGCGTTCGTAAAGACGCTGGCGACGCAGTCGCCCTGGGTTCGGCAGTCTCGGTAGATCGCCTACGTTAGCGCGAGGCATCTCTGTCCTGTGGCCTATCGTCGGCTGCCATCTCGCGGAAGTCGCGTTCGGTCTGGCTGATGATGTCATCGTCACCGACTACCTTGTGGAGAAACGGCTCGCAGGGGTAGCCACTGCGAAACTCGTCTTGGAGCGCCTCGGCGAAGGCCCCGGAGTTGATCTCGTCGAGAACACCCCGCATCTGCTCTGCCATCTGTTCGCGGTCGATCGAGAGGGCTCTGGTCATCCCGCCAAACGACGCGGCAAATCCGTGCGAAAGCGTTGAGGGCAGAAAGCCTTCGCGGGCCATCTGCGAAAAGGTCTCCGACATCTCGCCTGAGAGATAGAGCTCCATCAACAGGCCCAGCGGAGGCAGGCCGGCTTCGGTGCCCACGTGGAAGGTGGAGAGCAAGGCAGCACCAAGCCAGGGGCCAAAGGCCTGCTCGACAAACAGGTCGAGTGCAACTTCCTGCTGGGCTGTCATCTCCAAGGCACCCAGCGATAGTGAGCCTGCGGCAGCAGCCAGCGCGAGCACCCGGTTGAGACCCTGGCCGCTCGCGTCATGCTCGACACCGAGATACGACATGTAGCCCTGGCGATCGAGATACCGCTGCCGGATGGCTTCGCCGCCCATCCGCGGTGCAAACAGCAGCACATCACTGTCCGCAGGTGTGACCACATGGTCGTAGGCGATCGCATACCCCGAGGCGAACACGATCGATGCCCCGGACTTAAGCCCCGCGAAGATCCCGTCGCAGCGGTCCTGCTGCACTTCATCAGGCAGTAGCATCAACGCCATGTCGGCCTCCGCAGCAGCCTCCGTCAGGGATACCGTCTTGAAGCCAGCGGCTTGTGCGGCTGCCGATGAAGCCTCATCGTCGCTGCCGACGATCACGCGGGCAGACAGCTCGGCGGCCGCAAACGACTCACGCAGGTTCAGCGCCAGCGGCTCGCCGAGGCGGCCGTAGCCAAGGATTGCAATGGTGCTGCCGTCGAGAACGCGGATGTCGCCGTCTTGCTCACGAAACAGCCGAGGATGGACCGTTTGAGCATTCACTCGACGCCTCTCGGTAACTTTCAAGTAATGGATCGACCAGCATGATGAACTCCCGCAAACGCAGTGGATTCATGCCGCGGACATGAATCTTGCCGGCGAGGAAGGCCGCCCCCAGGGATCGTCTTCCAAAGGCAGCGTCCTCCAGTGTGGTTCGAGCCATTCGCACAAGAAAGGGGGGCGTGTCGAGCGGTTCCGAAACGCTCAGTTCAGCAGCGGTCGCAGCGAGGCAGAGTTTGGTCTCGGCATCGGGAAAGTCCCACTGGATCTGGGGCATGGCCGAGGCGAGTTTCTGCCGCTGCTCAGCGGTCAGTTTGGCGTTGATGAAGCCAATCATCCGCTCGAGGAGAGCGGCAAAGGGTGTGTCTGCTGCCATGGCAGCACGGCTCCTGCGGGAAGAAAATATTTCCCGAGACTCCGGCCGCGGGCGACGCCGATCGTAGCACACGCAGTCGCTTCAGGGGACCGGGCTTGAAGATGCAGGATCGCTGCATGCAACGGGCCGGTCTTTGCAGAAACAGGCGAGCAACGCGGGCAGGATGATCAGCACCGAGACAAGCGCGGTGAGCATCGCCACGTCACAGAGCAAGGCGAGCCAACGAATACTCGGCACTCCGCTGAGCAGCATCACCGAGAATCCACCGAGCAAAATGACAGAACTGGTGACGATGCCAATGCCGGCCGTTTGCATGGCATGCTCGATCGCATCGCGAAGCGGCTTTGTCTGCTCTTCACGTTGGAAGCGAACCAGGAAGTGAATCGTGTCGTCAACTGCAATACCCAGGCAGAGACTGTACGAGATCACGCTCACGATTCGCAGTGGTTCACCGGCCAGCACGAGCACGGTGGAGGTTGCCATCAGCGGCAGGATGTTGGGGAGCAGGCTCATCAGGCCAAGCTTCCATGACCGCAGCGTGAGCCCGATGACAGCGAACACGAGGATCGTCGAAGCGGTCAGGCTGCGGGCGAGGTCGCCGATCATCGACCACAGATTGCGGGCCACCACTGGGAGTGTGCCGGTGACATGGAAGTGAAAGCCCGGTTCGGCGAGGGCGAGGCTGTTGAGCCGCTGCTCGAGACTCACGAATGCGGGGGCAAGCTCTGCCGCACCGATGTTGGGGATATGAAAAGAGACCAGCAGTCGTTGCGTGTCGAGATGCACGAGTCGCGCGAGCTCGTCGTTTGGAACGTCGTTTAGAAGGCTGAAACTCTGGGAGAGTGGCTCGCCTGCCTTACCGCCTGCTTGGAGGAGAGTCCGCACGGAAAAAGCGGCGTGAAACTCCGGGAAAGACTCGATCTCATCGTGAGCCTGGGCGAGTGTGTCGAGCACCAGGGGGTCGTCGAGCTGACGATCGGCGGGCCAGTCCATCACCACGTAGCCGAGCATGCCGCCCCCCATGCTTTTATCGATTGAGTCGAGGGCCATGACGGACGGGCTTTCAGCCGGAATGATCTCGGTGACGAGAAAATCGGGCCCAAGCCGGAGGCAGAGCGTGCCCATGGCAGCAGCGACTGCGAGCGATGCCGCCACAATCAGGCGGGGGGAGCTCTCCACGAACCGCACAAGCGGTCGCAGATTGAGCCAGGCATCGTCCGCAAAGCGGTGGTTTGCTTTCGGCAGGAGATGCGAGCCAAGCGGTGTCATCATCAGCAGGGGCATCACTGTGAGCACTGCGACGAAGTTCGTCATCGTGCCGGCAGCACAGATCAACCCAAACTGTTGGATCAGAGGCTCACGGGCGAGCCCCAGGGAGCCGAAGCCGATGGCGGTGGTGATCGATGTCAAGAAGCAGGGCAAGGCGAGAGCCTCGATCATTTCTTGCACGGCCTGGCGATGCGGCATGCCCGCAGCCAGCCGGCGGCGGAGACCGATCAGGAGATGAACGGCATCGGTTACGCCGATCGCGTAGACAAGCGTGGGCAGCACCCCATTGACGGCGTTGAAGGCGAGGCCGAAGACTGGCATCAGGCTCACGATCCAGAACACGCCGAAGGTGGGCGTGAGCACGACAATCACCACGGCGGCAAGACGTCCAAACACGAGCCAGGCAACCAGCAGGGCGACTGCCGCACTTGCCGCAACAAACGTGACCAGGTCGGCAACCAGCGCGGAGAGAATATCGATTCGCAGCACCGGGTGGCCCGTGGCCAGCACCTTCACGCCCGGGATGAGCGAGGCGTTGTCGGCCAGTTTGCGGAGCTGCTCAACTGGCGGCGCGATCTTGGCGAGTGATTCTGGATCGCCGGCAAGCCGAGCAATCAGCAGCAGTGTGGTGGCATCAGGGGAGACGAACTGGTTCACCGCGAGCGGATGTTCCATGGCCATCCGCTTGGCTTCGGCATACCGCTCGGGAGCCGCTTCTCGCCGCGGAATCAGTGGAATCAGCCGACTTCCGCGACGTCGCAGGCTGTAGATGCTGTAGACGCGTTCAACGCCTTCGACCTCGGCGGCAGCTAGCCAGAGATCGCGGCCGACGTTCATCACTTCGGCCGAAAAGACGTCTTCGGCGGTCAGGACCAGCAAGATGTCTTGATCGTCTGCACCAAACTCTTCGTAGAGGTTTCGGAGCTGATCAAACGCCTGGTCGTCGCCCATGTAGAGCGCCCGTGGATCGTCATCGAAGCCGAGATGAGACGCTCCCACAACAGCGGCGGCTGTGGCCATCGCCACAAAGAGCAGCCAACGTCGTGGGTGCGACGTGATGTCAGCAGCAAACCAATCAAACATGCCGGGAGTGTGTTCTGGGCGTTCGCGACTTCTCATCAAACGAGTCGTTTCAGGCATGCTCACGCAGATGAGCTGTGTGTTTGGGGCGTGATGGGAGCGGAACAGTCGTGTGTATGTTTAGATCGAGCAGAAGTGAAACTGATTTGGGTTTGCGTCAATACATTCTTCGTGGCTCGCGTAGTTGTGGCGATACACCCGAATGTCGAGTCTGCCATGCTGGCGAAGCTTTTGGATCTCGCTCTGGTTTTCGTCCGGACGCCCCCACAACATGCAGGAACCACCGAGGCTGTCGCGAATCGTGGTGATGAAGGACCAGGTCTCCTCCCCATCAGCCTTGGTGAGTTGGATCACTCGATGCCCGGGGGGGTAGAGGCTGCTAAACGTGAGTGGATCCCGGCCATTGGGCTCTGTTGAGATCGGTCGATTCATCCCTCTCAACTTGAGGTTGGTTGTTCTGACCGACGTGAGCTCGTCGAAGTGCTTCTCTGCCAGTTCCACGAGATGACCGCTGGTGCTGCCAATTGGTGCTTCAAAATCAACGCTGCGTTCGACGCCTTGCTGAATGCCAACGGCGAAGACATACATTTTGTTGACTCTCTCGACCATTGGCGGAACACGTTCGTCGATCGTGGAACTTTGCTGCTTGACATCTATCTCGACACGGAAGGCGGGCATCATCAGAGATCCATTTCTCGTTTGGGAGTGATCGTTTTCTCGCAGAGGGAAGCTCGGGTGTCGCGGTTCACGATGCCGTAGCCAGCATGCCGGTGCGCAAAATGCATAGTAGCGTAGCGGTCGAAACGACATCTTCTCACGCTGGGGCACTGGTCAGGCGAGACGTACCAAACCCGCAGGCCCCCAAAGTCGCTCCGAGTCTGGATGGAGCGAATCCCCAAGGGAATGGGAGTGTGTCGATGGATTCATGGAAGAGATCGCCCGCCTGGGCAGTGGTAGCCGTGATCGGGATCCTCTCCGGTGGATACTGCCAGGCTCAGCCGAAAGAGGCGGTTGATGCAGAAATCGAGAGGCTTGCAGGTCAATGGCGGGTTCTCGAGCTGATGGAAAACGGGCAAGAGGTCCCCGCTTCGCAGATGGCCCAGTGGTTACCGGGTGGAGGTCGCCTGGAGATCCTCGATTACACCGTCTTGTTCCAGGCCACCGGGGCTCAGCCCAAGAGCACCCGCGACTTCCGTATCGACCCCACCACATACCCCAAGCGGATCACGGTCCAGAATAAGGACACCGTGACAGGGACCGGGATTTACAAGTTTGATGAGGGCAAGCTTGTGGTCTGTCTCTCTCGTGATCTCTCTCAGATTCCCACGGAGTTTGCCGCCGGTAAGGACTCCTCTCGAGTCTTGCTTGTGCTGGCAAAATCAGAGCCCGCTGGTGAGGCGTCAGCATCGGTCGCAACAGCGATTACTCAGCCACCTCCGGTCAACGCGAATCCTCCTGACCTCACCGGCTGGCAGTCAGCGAAGCCAGCTCCCCAGCCACCACCGTCTGTCGTTCCGGCGTCCAAAGTCACGCTC
>JADHNY010000029.1 GCA_016779265.1 Pirellulales bacterium
GTGGTTTCTGGCACCGGTTCACCCGAGGCGCGAGCGAGAGCCTGCAAGGCCTCTGGCATGTCGGAAGGCGCGACCAGAGATGGATCGTTGGGGTCGACGAGCGTGACCAGCGGCGGTGCTTCAGCGGCAAGCCGGGTGAGCTGGTCCCAGGACCAGTCCTTGCCTGCCCGCTGCCAGCCTGCTCGGCACTGCTGCACGAGCCACAGTCCACAGATGTTTTTGAGCAGCCGTGTTGTGCCTGACACGCCCGCTTCGTTGGTGAAGTTATGGGCGAGGCACTCCGGAGTGACGAGCGGACGGTCGAGTTCAGCACCGACAAGCGCCCACGTGCCCAGGCTGATGTAGCACCAGTCTGGGCGTGCCGCAGGTGGTGAGATGGCAGGCACTGCTGCAACCGCACTCGCGGTGTCGTGGGTGCCAGGCAGCACGACGCGGACGTCAGAGAGGCCGGTCTCCTCGGCCACCTCGTTGCGGAGGGGGCCCAGGTCCGTTCCTGGATCGACGATCGGCCCAAACACGCGTCGAGGGATACCAAGTCGCTCAACGAGTTCAACCGCCCAGTCCCCCGTCTGAGGATCAAAGCACTGTGTCGTCGAGGCGTTGGTGCGTTCGTTGGACTGCGTGCCTGTCAGGAGCCAGTGAAACACGTCGGGGATCATCAGCATTCGTTCTGCAGCAGCGAGCACGCTCGATTTGTGCTGTACCAATGCGAAGAACTGGTAGAGCGAGTTGATCTCCATGAACTGAAGACCGGTGGCTGCAAAGATGTCCTCTCGCGGCACAACTGCAGAGGCTTTGGCAAGCATGCCGCGAGTGCGGGCGTCGCGGTAGCAGACAGGATTGGCCAGCAGCGCGTCGTCGTTTCCCAGGAAGCTGAAATCGACGCCCCAGGTGTCGACCCCGATGCTCGAGACGTTCTTTCCGTGTCGTTGGCCCGCGAGGCGGAGCCCGGTGACCACTTCCTGCCAGAGCCTGACGAGGTCCCAGACCAGTTGGCCGCCCATCATCACTGGGGCATTCTCAAAGCGATGGATCTCTTCGAGTTCCAGGAGTCGTCCGTCGAAGGCTCCTGAGACGACTCGGCCGCCGGATGCTCCTAGGTCAACCGCGAGTGCCACGGTGCGTGCCATCTGCTCTCTCCTCCCAAAGGTGTGGCTGCACAGTACCCCCGCGACAGCAGACGTCAACCGGATTGCCGGCAGTTGGCTTCGCAAAAGACAGGCAGGCTGCGAAGACTGTGCTCGTTTGTCCGGAAGTTCTGACGAGGATTCTCGTGAGACCCGATGACAACACGAGGAGGGCTATACTTGAGATTGTTGACCAACTTGGTAAACATTTTGTCATGACAGCGATTGCCGTTCCGGAAGACCTTGCCGAAGAACTCTCTGCCGCCAGTGAGCGGCTAGAGGCTGTCGAGCCCCGTGAGGTGATCCGTTGGGCCGCTGAGCGGTTCGGCGACAAGCTCACGATGGCGACGGCGTTCGGTCCGGAGGGCTGCCTGATCCTGCACTGGATCTCCGAGGTGGCCCCCAACACCTATGTCTTCAATCTGGAAACTGGCTATCAGTTTCAGGAGACGCTGACGCTGCGAGACCGGATCGCGGAGCGGTACGGTCTTGAGGTAGCCTACGAACGGCCTGACACCACCGTTGCCGACTACGAGCGTGAGCACGGCGGACCGCTCTACCGCACTGATCCAGGGCGGTGCTGTGGCGACCGTAAACTGGCTGTCATCCGGCGGGTGCTCGGCCGCTTCGATGCCTGGATGAGCGGTATTCGTCGTGACCAGAGTCCAGATCGGGCCACCTCTCCGATCGTCGCCTGGGACGCTAAGTTTGGCGTGGTGAAGATCTCGCCGCTGGCGACATGGACGAAGGCAAAGGTCTGGGATGCGATCCTGCGGTTCGATGTGCCGTACAACCCGCTCCATGATGCGGGCTACGTGAGTATTGGCTGCGCCCCCTGCACGCGTGCAGTCCTCGCCGGAGAGGATGAGCGGGCTGGAAGGTGGAGTGGTACCGCCAAGACGGAATGTGGCCTGCACTCTCGGGAGGGCTGAGAGATGCGGCTTTCTGCAAAAACCGAGTACGCAAGCCTGGCTCTGTTAGAACTGGCTCGCCGCCAGAATCAGGAGGAGCCGGTACGGATTCGCGAGATTGCCGAGATGCATGCGGTGCCGTCGCGTTTTCTCGTGCAGATTCTCCTGCAGCTCAAGGCGGCTGGGCTGGTGAGCAGCACCCGGGGGGCCTCCGGCGGTTATCGACTTGCCCGTGATGCAACTGCGATCACGCTTGCGGACATTCGTGAAGTCATTGAAGGTGCTGCAGAGCCGGCCACAGCCCTGGGCACCTCACCTTCGCACTCTCGGGCCAGTGCGGTGCTGCTGGATGCCTGGCGGGGGGTGGCACGCCGTGAACGCGATGCCATGGAGAGCCTCGACCTGGCCACGCTCGCGGCACGCGTCGAAGCCAACGCCGAGGCGATGTATTACATCTAGCGGAGGACGTCTTGCCGCGGCCGGCCCCTTTGGAAGATCCACAGGCGTGGCGATGGTGCGGATGGGTCCTAGGCTCCGCCGTCCACCGCGATGATCTGGCCTGTGAGAAATGAGGCACGGCTGCTGGTGAGGTAGTCGATCGCTGACACGATGTCGTCAGGCGTTCCGAGGCGACCGAGCGCGGTCCGTCGGATGATCCGTTGCCGGTTGTCTGCGGAGAGAGACTGCGAGAGATCGGTGTCGAGAAACCCGGGCGCTACAGCATTGACGCGAATACCACGAGGGCCTAGCTCCCGCGCCAGGCTGATGGCGAATCCCTCTAGTCCTGCTTTGGTCGCCGCATAGACCGAAAGCCCTTGCGAGCCAGTCTTTGCCACCACTGATGAAACCACGACGACCGACGGAGCGTTCTCTGCGGGAGCGAGCAGCATCTGGCGGACTGCTTCGCGGACCAGCATGATGCTACCGGCGAGGTTCACCGCGAGCATCTCTTCAATCTGGTCGTCCCGCATCGTCGCCAGCACACCTTCGTGAGCGATCGCTGCATTGGCCACGCAATGGGTGATGCCGCCGAAACGCTCGGTCACCTGAGCGACGAACTGACGTAGCTTGTCATTCTTGCTCGCATCGAGACACCCGGTGTAGAGGCGGTCGGGAAACTGCTCTGCCAGACTCGTGAGGGCGGGCGAACCGCTCCGCGAAAACGTAGCCACCTGATCACCACGTTCCAGTAGCCGCTGCACCGTAGCGAGCCCAAGACCACGAGAACCACCAGAGATCAGAGAGACAGGCATAACGCACAACCAGCGTGAATGACGTGACGGCTTGGCAGGAAGCAGCTCCTACCGCCGTGGCACCTTACCAGCCGGTGTGGTCGCAATCTGCTCGACAAATGTCACGATCCGGGGAACCGCATGACTCTCCAGCTCATGGCGACAATGCGTCAGCATCCCGCTGCGGACGTCATCCGGGGAGAAGCCGGGGGAGACCACCACGTCAACGGCGACCAGCTCGCCAGTGATGGGGCTAGCGACGCTGTGCACCCGAGCCTCGGCAATACCAGGCACTCCTCGCACCACCTCTTCGACCCGTTTCGGATAGACCTTCGCCCCTCCGACCACGATCACATCGCTGCGGCGGCCGACAAACTCGAAGCGATCCCCTCGCTGTTCGACCAGATCGCCAGTGGCCACTTCCGCGGTGTCGCGGGAGAGTTGCACGAGGAGTTCTCCATCACGGCGGGTGAAAAGTCGAGCACCTCCCGGAAGCGGCTTAGTCAGCCAGTGAGCGGGAAACCCAGGAAGCCCATCACGCACTCGAAACACCTCGCCAAGTTCGGTGGTTGCGTAGACGTGCGAGACTCCGGCGTTGGGAAACGTCTTCTTAATCTGATCAAGTAGAGGGCCGTCGACAGCCTCGCCACCGAGGGTGATGCGTTCGAGCTGGCATGTCGCCAGCACCGCGGGGTCTGCTGATGTAAGCAGCCGTCGCATCAGCGTTGGCGTGGCGGGCAGGACGGTGACCTGCCGGTCAACAACAGCCCGTGCGACCACGTCCGGGTCGCGACTCGCTGGCACCACCACGCAGCCGCCTGTAAGCATCGCTTGCACCCACACCTGGATGCCGGCCCAGCGTTTGGCATCATAGACCAGCAGCCAGGTGAGTGAGTGCCACTGGCTGGAGAGCCGGGCGGCAGCAAGCAGCGATTCCCATGAGTGGTCAACAATCTTGGGTGGACCACTGGTTCCACTAGTGGCAACCCAGATCGTGGGGGCAACGGTGGCAAACTCACCACGCGGCATGCTGCCTGCCGCAGTAAATGGTATCGAGAGGGTGTCGTCTACCGACAGCCAGTCGTCCAGTTCGTGGCCAGAGTCTGCAGCGTCGTCAGCCAGGATGGCCAGTGGCACATGCTGCCGTGAGCAGGCGGCGGTGAGCACAATCAACGACTCGACCTGATCCGTCCGAGCGACCACGCCGATCGGACGGGCCTCGTCGAGCTGCTGCTCGAGGTCCACCAGTCGCGCAGCGAGCGTGCCATAGTCAATGGCCGTGGGTTTGTCGGTGCCGGCGTTTCGCGCAACGGCGGTTCGCGTGGGAGCGGCTTCGGCGATCGTTGTCAGAGCGGTCGCGAGCCGGTCTTCGACAGGGCTGTCAAAGACCCGCCGCATGGCAGCGTCCGAGAGGGCGGGAGAGGAGGCGGACCCTGCGGCAGCGAGTGTGACGTTCATCGTGACTCTCGAGGTGGGCTGCATCCCGCCGGTGGCGAACCGCGGGTTACGGCTGATGGGGGTCGGGAGGGGCGGCGGCTACTTCGTAGGCCGAGCAGAGGTCGCCGAATGTGCGGAGTGAAGGTCTGCTACCATCCGCAGGGCGAGTGCGGAAGGGGTCGACGCCGAGGCTGCGTTCGAGCAGCACGATCGTCTGCGCGAGGTCGAGCGAGTCGAGCCCAAGATCACCTGAGAGCAACGACTCCGCACCGATCACATCAGCGGATCGACCGGTGTCGCTCAGCACCGAGCGGATAGCGGTGGCAATGGTGTCGTGGAGGTTGGCAGGCATGGCAAAGGCTCTTTTTTGAATAGTAGCCCAAACCTGGAAGCCTGGCACGGCTATGGCTGGCTGCCGAGCATTTCTGCCACCGTTTCACGGCTGACCGGGGAGATCACACCATGTTCGGTGACGATGCCGCGGATCAGCCGTGCGGGGGTCACGTCGAAGGCCGGGTTTGCAGCAGCAGCGGTCTCGGGGGCGGCCTGCACACCGAGTGGCCGCTTTACCTCGTTGGCATCACGCTCCTCAATGGGAATGTCGTCGCCAGACGCCAGCGAGAGATCGAACGTGCTCGACGGGGCTGCCACGAAGAAGGGAATTCCATGGGCCTCGGCCAAGACCGCCAGGCCGTAGGTGCCAATCTTGTTGGCAGCGTCGCCGTTGGCGGTGATCCGGTCGGCTCCGACGATCACGCTCGACACGCGGCCACTCTTCATGATGTGGGCGGCAGCAGAGTCAACGATCACCGTGACAGGAATGCCGCGTTCGGTCAGTTCCCAGGCAGTCAGGCGGCCACCTTGCAGGAGGGGTCTGGTTTCATCAGCGAAGATGTCGAAGCGACGCCCTTGCTCCCAGGCGGTGGTGATCGTAGCAAGCGCCGTGCCGTCGCCGCCGGTCGCCAGAGCTCCTGTGTTGCAGTGGGTGAGGATGCCTCCTTCCGGGAGCACGGCAGCGCCATGACGACCGATCGCCGCACACAGCCGTCGGTCTTCTTCATGGATGGCCCGAGCTTCTTCCAGGAGCACGTGGGCGAGCTGCTCGGCCGCAGTCTCTGCTGGGAGAGACGAGAGCAGACCGAGAGACCGTTCTACGGCCCACCGCAGGTTGACGGCTGTGGGGCGGGCCGTCGCAATCTCCTCCGCTTGAGCAAGGATGTGGCTGCGTGCAGCCGAGGGAGCCATGCCTGCCCGGACAGCCTCACGGGCAGCGACCACAAGCCCGTAGCCTCCGGCAATCCCGATCGCCGGTGCCCCGCGAACGCGGAGCATGCGGATCGCCTCAATCACCGTTGGCACATCCCGGCAGACCACCTGCTCACGGCTGAGTGGGAGCTTAGTCTGATCGAGAATCTCTAGATGACCATCCTCCTCTCCGATCCATCGCACTGCCTGAGGGACACGGTCAACTGCGGTCTTTGGCGATGCGCTGTCTGAGGTCATCGAGAGGGAGTCTCTACGAGGAATGGATTCAGTTCATACGTCATCTCGAAGGCCGAGGCCACAGCAGCATTGACGAGATGTCCGTTGAAGATGTTAACGGCGGAAGCGAGCTCTGCGGATGCCTTCGCGGCGGCCTCGACTCCCTGTTCAGCGACCCGGAGCACATAGGGTAGTGTGGCGTTGCACAACGCGTGGGCGCTCGTGCGGCCAACAGCACCAGGCATGTTGGTGACGCAGTAGTGCACCACCTCATCAACCACAAACGTTGGCTCCGCATGCGTGGTCGGACGGCTTGTGGCAATACAGCCACCCTGATCGATAGCCACATCGATGATCACGGCCCCAGGCTTCATCAGAGCAAGATCTGGCTTCTCGACGAGATGTGGTGCTTTCGCGCCAGGAATCAGCACGCTGCCGATCACGAGGTCTGCCCAGCCGAGCCGCTCACGGATCGTGTGACGATCGGAGAACAGACAGTCGATGTTGGGGGCGGTCACGTCGTCGAGATACCGCAGGCGTTCGAGGTTGGTGTCGAGGAGCGCGATGTTGGCACCAAAGCCAGCCGCGACCTTCGCGGCATTCGCTCCGACGGTTCCCGCACCGAGCACGAGCACGTTGGCTGGTGGCACACCAGGCACGCCACCAAGGAGGATGCCGCGGCCCATCTGTGGCTTCTCGAGGTACTTGGCCCCTTCCTGAATGCTCATCCGCCCAGCCACTTCGCTCATCGGCACCAGCAGCGGAAGCCGACCCCGTGGATCACGAAGTGTCTCGTAGGCGAGAGCGGTTGCCCCGGTGGCGAGAAAGCCTTCGGTGAGATCTCGGCTGGCAGCGAAGTGAAAGTAGGTGAAAACGGTCTGTCCGGCACGGATCAGTGCCAGCTCAGGCGGCTGAGGCTCTTTCACCTTCACGATCAGATCAGCCGCCCCAAACACTTCGCCTGCGGTGCCGATGATCTCGGCACCGCAGGCTCGGTAGTCTTCGTCAGGGAGGCCACTGCCAGCACCGGCTCCCTGCTCGACAAGCACACGATGACCTCGGCGGATGAGTTCATCCACACCCGCAGGGAGCATCGACACGCGATACTCGTCCCGCTTCGTTTCCTTTGGGATTCCGACGATCATCGCAAGCAACAGGCCTAGGCGATCTTGTAGCTGGCCGGCATCGGCAGCTGGTAGTTGCCGTCGGCGTCAGGCAGCGTGGGGGGTGTTGACTCCCAGCTGAGGTCCTGCGGCATGGTCCGGAAGTCCATGTCGAGCAGCCGCTGGTACTCCTGCCGCTTGCCTGTGTAGGTGGCGGTCCGGCCCAGGACTGACGAGAAACTCGAGGTCGCTCCGTAATAGGCGTTGTTCAACGGCGTGTCGTTGCGAATAGCAGCGTGCAGTTCGTTGTGCTCCACCTGGTACGGGTTCGGGTTGTCCCCTTCAAACTTCCAGAGCGTCTTGCCGTCGAAATCGGTGATGTGACCGATCTGCACAAAGCCCTTGGTGCCCTGGAACTCCTCGTTGACGCGATTGTCGCCACCGGGGAACTGTCGGCACTGGCTGGCAATGCGGATTCCGCCTGGGTACTCAAAGTTGACAGCGTGGTGGTCATAGATCTCACTGGGCTGGCCATCGACGCGGTTCTGACGTCCACCGACACCGTAGCCAGCCACCGGCACCGCATCGAGGAACCAGTTGGCCACGTCGATGTTGTGAACATGCTGCTCGCAGATGTGGTCACCGCAGAGCCAGTTGAAGTGGTACCAGTTGTTGACCTGGAACTGCATCTCGTTCTGGTCTTCGCGTCGCTGGCGGTACCAGATGCCGCTACCGTTCCAGTAGACCTGGCCACCAATGATGTCGCCGGCGAGACCTTCGCGGACGCGAGCAATCGTCTCGCGGTAGCGGGCCTCGTAGTGACGCTGCAGGCCGACCACAACCTTGCGGTTCTTCTCGTCGGCCATCTTGGCAACCTCGAGCACGAGCCGTGCGCCGAAGCTGTCAACGCAGACGGGCTTCTCCATGAAGACGTGCTTGCCAGCCTTGATCGCAGCCTCAAAGTGATACGGACGGAAGCCAGGAGGCGTGGCCAGAATCACAAGATCGATGTCGGGCAGATCGATCAGCTTCTGATAGGCGTCGAGGCCAATGAACTTGCGGTCAGCAGGCACATCAACCTTGCCCTCGTCCTTCATCTTGTCGACGGCACGCAGGGCACCATTGGCATTCGGCTCGAACGCATCGGCAACCGCCGTCACCTTCACATTGCTGCCAGGGACCGACAGTGTCTGCTGGAGGGCGCCTGTGCCTCGGCCACCACAACCGATCAGACCCACACGGATCGTTTCATCGGATGGGTTCTGGGCATGCACGGCCGACATGCCGGCAAGCATGCTTCCCGCGGCACCCGCGGCGACCATCGCGTCGCGACGCGAAATGACAGACTGTGGGGCTGACGAATCCGAGGCAGGCTTTGCCATCGTGACACTCTCCTGAAAACCAGCGGCTGGAGGAAATGCGTGAACGAAACGTTCCTCTCCCAAAGGGACGCAAGGATACCCGCGCCAGCGGCGCCGGGAAACTCCACCGCCAACGAAGTCGCGAGGGACCGATGGGCGTGGTCGCTCGGGGGAGCCCGATGCGTCTCCGCCGGACGCTCGCTGCGGCCCCTCCATGGGCCTTCGCTCTCTCGAGGTTCTGCTCGCTCTCGCCTTCCAGGCTTCGCTCGCAGAACCACACCGGCGGATCCGCATCGGGCTCCCCCTCGCTGCGCTGGCTATTGATGAGGCGGAGGGGACGGCGGGTGCTCGAGGAGCGTTGCGAGTTTTTCGCCACTTTGTTGGGGTCTGAAGCGGCATGCGAGCATGCGGCGAAAAAGTCCAGCGACGAGACATCTGCCGCCCCGCAGCCGGCGCCCCGCAGTCTGCCGCCCCGCAGACCGCACCCTGCAGCAGGTCGCTCACCGCAGCCCATCCTAAGGCTTTGGGTCGTTGTCTTGGCGGCCGCGGACGAGGAGTTTGATGGGGACTTCGCGAAAAACCGTTGCCTTACGGAGCACGTTCATCAGGTAGCGGCGGTAGGGCTGGCTCATCGCCGCTGCAGCACTCACTGAGAGCATGATCGTGGGAGGAGCAGTCTCGACCTGGGTGGCGTAGTAGATCCGCACAGGGCGGCCACGACGGTCGGAAGGCGGATTGTGGTCCTCGACAGCGAGGCGAACAATCTCATTGAGGCGAGCGGTGGGCACGCGGGAACGGCTCTGTCGGAAGAGTCGCTGGGCCGTGTCGATGACCCGCTTCACCTGTCGGCCAGTCTTGGCGGTGATGAAGGCGGCGGGAGCCCACGGCATGGTGCGGAACTCATCGCGGAGGTAGTCGAGCCACTCTTTCCGCTCAACTTCGCCGGCGTAGAGATCCCATTTGTTGACCACAAACACGACCGGCTTGTTCGACTCCACGATCGCATCGATCAGCTTCTTGTCGACTTTGCCGATTGGTTCACTTGCATCGAAGAACAGCAGCACAACGTCGGCTCGGCGGATGCTCCGCTCGGCGCGATGGGCGGCGTAGTAGTCGAGGTCGCTCTTGCGACTCTTGGTGCGTCGCAGGCCAGGCGTGTCGATCGCCAGGAAGGAGTGGCCGTCAACCTCAAAGCGAACATCGATGCTGTCGCGGGTCGTTCCGGCAACGGGACTTGTGATCACCCGCTCCTCTTGCGCGAGTGCGTTGACAAAGGTACTCTTGCCGACGTTGCGGCGTCCCACGATCGCCAGCTTCATCTCGGGCAGTTCAACGGAATCACCGTCGCCCTCACCATCACCGCTCGGTGTGCCGGGCAGCGGCAGGTGATCGGTGATAGCTTCGACAAGCTCGCGTCGGTGTCGCTTCTGGCGAGCGCTGGTGGGAAGGGCAGCGCCGAAGCCGAGGCTGTCAAACTCATGGATGTGGACGTCGAACTTTTCGTTGTCAGCCTTGTTGGCCACCAGCAGAACGGTGCCGCCAAGTTTCCGCACCCGATCTGCGACCATCTGATCACCGGCGACAAGCCCGGATCGCACATCCACGACAAACACGACGACCGCGGCGTCGGAAAGGCCGGCAAGAATCTGCGAATCGATCTGTTCGGTCAGCCCATCAGGATCGTCGAAGCCCATTCCGCCGGTATCGATCAGGTCGACGACCCGCCCGTCTTCACCGTGCGAGGTCGTGCTGAGTCGAATCCGCTGCACCAGGCGGTCACGGGTGACACCTTCGGTGGGGTCTTCAATTGCAATCCGCTTCTCGACGAGCCAGTTGAAAATCGTTGACTTCCCCACGTTTGGCCGGCCAACGATCACCACCTGCGGATACGAACTCCGTTGCGAAAAACTCGCGGCAAAGGCGTCTGGCGTGTCTGCCACTGGGTCAGAAGCCGGCTCATCGGGCATCTGGAGACTCATGTCGTCGGTGGGCGGGGGCGTCGGCGGGACGTGGGGGTCGGAGGGGTGACGCGGTAGGCCCTACGACTCAGGGAAGGATACACCGCGACAGGGTTGCTCGGTACCGAAGCGGCTGGAGGAGCCGCGGCAATACTTCAGCAGATGGCACCGTCTTCAGCCTACGCCCTCGCTGCCAGAATCGAGTCGAGCGTGTCTTGCATGGTCGCCTTCTCGATCGGCGAGCTGATCACTTTTCGCAGCTCGTCGCAGCTGGCCTGTTCGCTGATCTCAGCCTGCTTGCTGCTGACCAAGAGCACCGCCGGTACTTTGGCGTAAAAAGGATCGGCCGTCAGTTCGTTAAATGCGAGCAGGGCTTCTTCGCCGAGCCGCGAGGCGCTAAACACAATCCCTTCGGCAGGAAAGGGCGTTGAGGAAAAACGCTTCAGCGCTCGTTGGGCATTCTCGGTGACGAGCACGCGATACCCGAGCTTGCTGAGGAAGTCTCGCAGGGCGTCCTGGGCCTGGCCACTTCGTTCCACGAGCATCACCCGCGGCTGACCTGTCGTCGCCGAAGCGGAGGGGGCTGTTGAGACGCGAGCTTTCCGCTTGGTGGCCTTTCCGCCCGGAGCATGGGCTACGGTCAGTTCCTCAAATACCCGTAGCACGTCGCTGATGCTCTGATACCGCTCCAGCGGCTCAAGGTGCATCATCTGGGTGACCGTTTCTCGGATGTCGGCTGGGAGTTCCGGGGCCCGCTTCGCCAGGGGTACCACATCGAGGAAGCGTCGTGGATCGGAACGTGCCGCGCGATCGCGGGTGTCGCCGAGTGGTGACACGCCCGTCAGCGCCAGGTAGGCCAACGCACCCATGAAGTAGATGTCGCTGCGAACGTTGTCATTTCGCATGCCGGTGAGTTTCTCAAGCGCGGCATACTCGACGGTGCGAGGACTGTGCATCTTTCCGAGCACTTCGTCCCCATACTCTTTGTCAACCGCCGCCAGCCCAAAGTCGGCCAGCTTGGCAACGCCTTTGGTTGAGACGAGGACGTTGGAGCCCTTCAGGTCACGGTGGGTGACGCCCCGCTTGTGGGCATATTCCAGACCTGCGCAGAGCTGCTTCATCAGGTCGAGCGACCGCACGATTTCCAGTGCACCTCGCTTTTTGACGAGATCCCGCAGGGTCTGGCCCTCGACAAACTCCATCGTGATGTAGCTGGTGTTGTTGGCCTCACCCACGTCTTCGATCGCCACGATGTTGGGGTGACGCAGCAGGCGGCCCATCTCACCTTCGCGACGAAACTCTTTGCACTTCTCCTCATCCTGTGAGAAGCGGTTCCGCAGCACTTTCACCGCCACGGTTTCGCCACTGTCCCGCATCACTGCCCGGTAGACGCGGGCGAACGCGCCAGCACCGACCTGGTAGAGGATCTTTGCTGAGCCAAAAAAATAGCCCGCACGGTCGCCGCGAAGGAGCCGATCGAGCTGATAACGGGTGAGCAACTCCCGGCGGAGAAGGGTCGCGCCAAACTGCTCGATCGGGACGCTCGTTCCACCCGCGTCGGCCCACGACCGTTGAACCTCCTCGGAGGTCACAAGCCCTAGGTCGATCGCTAGTTCGGCGAGATCTTCGGCGGTTTGTGGCTGCATAGCGTGACCGGACGAGTTTCCACGGTGCCCCGAACCCGGAAACTCCCTTTTCCTTTCCATTCTCTCACAACCATACCCGACGGTCACGCGCGGAGAGCGGCTGCGGTCGAGCGGTCTGCTGGGTCGATTGGCTTCGCCAGCCCGCGCAATCGATCTATCCCTCCCAGGACACCTCGGCGGTATGGTGCTTGCAGCCGTGTCCCTGGCTTGTTGGGAGCCGGTGCTGGTCTGAACGCAGTGCTGGTCTGGAGATCGACCGACGTGGGCTGGTAGAAGCCCGATGATGCGAAGAACTCCTTGTCACCACTGCTTCTTTTGTTTGCTGGCTCTCTGGGTCAGCGGATCCCCGCTGCTGGCCGGTGTGGAAGCTGTTGCAGCGACGTATGAGGAGCGATTCGAGACAGCTGAGCCGATGCTGCGGCGGGCCGAGGCGGATGTCGAGTTTCGAGAACTCGTCCATCGGCGAACACGCGATGCCGCCCATACTGGTGAGGCGTCTGAGGAACTTGTCCTCGAGGCAGCAACCGGCACCCGGCTGCGGTACGAGCTCCCGATTGAGCCGGTGCGGGTGATCGACGAGCTCGCTGCGTCGCTCTGGGTGCGAGCCAACCGGCCGGATATCGGCTTGCTGCTGCGGGTGCGGTTGCCACGGTCGGTCGATCCGAAAACAGCCGAAGTCGTCGAGACGACGATTCCGGGCAGCGTGTCACAACGGGTCGAGAGCTGGGAGCGGCTGGCGGTCACCACGCCGGCGGCGGCCCTGGCTCGCCAACTCCCTGCCCTGCGTGCTGAGTATGGCCCGGATGTCGATCTCGCTGAGGCGTGTGTGACGGCGGTCGTGCTGGAACTCTACTCGTCACCGGGCCGTTATGAGGTGGCGATTGACGATCTCGAAGTCAGCGGAGGCTTTGCCGTAGCAGTCTCCAGTACCCAGACGGCGACGACAAACACCTCGCCCACGAACACCCAGCCCCCCCTCGCCACACAGCCACCTGCCGCGATCGACGATCCTGCCGTCATGCCTGCGGCGTACGCAGAGACTACGACCACGACCGCTGCGACCGATGATCCTCCCGCGGGCATTCTGCGGGGTGTGCTCGAGGTGGGCGGGATGCCGTTTTTTCCACGCGTGATTGACCACAACGGGGAGCCGTTGGCGATGCTGGCGTCGCTCGGCTTTAACACCGTGCGGCTCCGACAGCCCGCCGACGGCGGTGTGCTGCAGGAGGCTCGGCAGGCGGGTGTGTGGATCATCTGCCCACCCCCAGACCTCCCCGACGTTGACGTCCGCGACCCCGAGTCGCTGCCTGCCTTCTCACCGTCGTGGAACCGAGTGCTGATGTGGGATCTCGGTGAAGGGCTGACGGCAAACGATGTGGAAGCTGTGGCTGAGCGGGCGCGGCGTGTGAAGACCTGCGACCTCCGGCCTGGGCGGCCGCTGATCGGCTCTGCCGATTCTGGGTTACGGACACTGTCTCGCCACATGGACATGTTTGTGGCCCGTCGTCGTGTGCTCGGGACAAGTCTCGAACTCGATGCCTACCTGGAATGGCTTCGGCAGCAGCCGCGACTGGCTCGCCCAGGGACGCCCTTCCTGGTGACGATCGACAGCGAGGTCGACCCGCTCGTGGCAGCACAGATGCAGGCCCTCTCGGGGCAGGCTTCCGAAGGGCTCTCCGTCGATCCTGGCAGTCTGCACCTTGCCTCCTACGCCGCCGTTGCAGCCGGAGCTCGTGGACTGCTGGTTCGCTCCACGCACCGTCTCGATGCGACCGATAGAGATACCCTCGTGCGGTCCGCGGCCTTGCGTCGGCTGAACATCGATCTCTCACTCCTTGAGCCGTGGGGAGCTGCGGGCCGCTTTGCATCAACAGCCACGACCAGTGACCCGGCCGTTGAAGCCGTAGTGCTGGAGGCGGTGCGAGCGAGGATGGTGCTTGCCTGGCGGTCTGCCCAAGGCTCGCAGGTGGTCGCACGGTCCTACGCGGAAGGTCTGCCAGACGATACGGCTCAGTTGACGATCGTGGTGCCTGGTGTGCCTGAGCCGCACCAGGCGTATCTGGTCACCAGTCGCGGTCTGCGGCCCCTGAAGCATCGGCGGGTGACGGGTGGAATGTCAGTCACGCTCGAGGGCTTTCGATCGGATGCGTTTGTGCTGTTCTCTGGTGATCCCGCGGTTACAGGGAGTGTGCAGCGGCAACTCGCCGCGATTGCACAGGCAGACCTCACGGCCCGCCGCAGCCTGGCAACGGCATCGCTGATGCAGGCTTCCGAGCTCATACAACGTCTGCCACCGGCCTCCGTCGGCAAGATTCCTGTCAGCGAGATGCTCGCCGAGGCCACCCGCGATGCCCAGTCTGCAGAGATGCTGATGGCAACGGATCCGGCATCGGCTCGAGATCAGTTCGATCGGGCTGCTGCCATCGGCCAACAGTTCACCCGGCTGCTCTGGGAACGAGGCGTGCTGGCCACCGGCTCGATCGTGGCCGCCCCGCTGTGTACCACCGGCAGCACGCTCGCGGAGCACTGGCAGTTTGTGGAAACTCTCGCCATGACCAATCCCGGTGAGAACATGCTTCCGGGGGGAGGCATGAACAGGATCGAAGACCTTGCCGGCAGCGGCTGGCGGCATTTCGTGCTGCCGCAGGAGACGATTCGCACCTCGGTGGAGGTCAGTTACGACCTGCCTGCTGAGGGAACTGGCTGCCTGCGGATGGTGGCACAGCCGAGCGACCCAGACGCTCCGCCCATCGTCATCGAGACCCCGCCGGTCTGGGTGACGACGCCACCACTGGAGGCCGTTCCCGGCAGGCTGATCGAGATTGAGGCCCAGGTGCGGGTGCCCGAACCACTTGTCGGGACGAGTGATGGCCTGCTTGTGTTCGACAACTGGGGTGGCCCCGCCTTGGCTGAGCGTGTGGTGGGCACGGGTGGCTGGAAACGCCTCGTGCTCTACAGGATTCCTCCGGCAGGTGCGTCGCCGCCACCACTGGTAGTCACGTTCGCAACAACAGGGCTCGGCGAGGTGTTCCTCGATAACGTCCGTGTGCGGCAGCGGGCCCGCGTCGGGGAGGCGGGCATCGCACCACCGACTCCGATTGCCACGACGCTGCCACCACCTGGAGTGGGTGGCGTCGCAGCAGCTCCGCCAACCGCGGTGCTTGCCAGCCCACCCCCTCAGACGCCTGCTTCGACAGCCGCCTGGCCTGGTATGGGGCTGCAGTGGCCAAACCTGCTGCCCTTTGGCTCCAGTGGGCCGCCTGTCGGGGAAGGCGGGGGACGCGTTGATCCGTTCAAGCGGGCGCGGCAGGGCGACTGATCAGACTCCAGCTTGTCAGCGGTGGACGAGCATGCCTGAGGCTGAAGCGGCCCTTGGCATCGAGTTCCTCGAGCGCTGTGCGGTACCTCGCCAGCAGCTGGGCATCATCCATCTCCGCGATCTCCTCCGGCGTGATGAGCCTGCCGAACTCGAGCCGGATTCGGCCGGTTCGGGGGAGCACGCGTGACCGCGGCCAGCATTCGTAGGCACCGACAATCGCGACAGGCATGATCGGCACCCCTGCCCGACGGGCGATCAGTGTAAACCCACCTTTTAGATCGCCGAGCTGTCCGGTCGAGGTTCGAGTGCCCTCGGGAAAGATGATCACCGCCCTGCCTGCTTTGAGGCGGCTGATGATGGCCTTCATGCCGGCAATCGACGAGGACTCACGGTCGATCGGCACCGCGTCAAGCAGCGAGATCACGGAGCTGAGCAGCTGGTTGTGAAAGAGTGAACTCCGCGCCAGGCTGGAAAGACGGCGTGGGCTGGCAAGTCCAAGCAAGATCGGATCGAGATGGCTCTGATGACTGGCGAGCACAAGCAGGCCGCCCTCCCCCGGCATCGGTTCGGCAAATCGCGAGCGGAAGCCGAAGAACACGATGGAGAGCGTGCGGCAGAGGATCCAGAGCGTGTCGTAAAACGCTTTTCCCGCCCGCGTGTGCCCCGTCTGCCGCATGCTTGCCGGGGTCGCTCGCGGCTGCGGTGCAGTCGGCTTGTCGTGGGGTGCTAGGGACATGCCTTTCCTCCGCGACTGACCACCAGCTGGACCAAGGCATCGACGACCTGCTGGTGATCCATGCCATCGGTCTCGACCAGCACGGCGTCGTCGGCCGCACGCATCGCACCGACTGGCCTAGTGGCATCGGCATCATCCCGGGCCTGCTGCGTGGCCAGGATCGCCTCCAGACTGACAACATCGCCGCAGGCGGTCCGCTCCAGGTATCGTCGCCGGGCTCGCTCTCGAGGCGAGGCCGTGAGAAACACCTTCAGTTCGGCCTGTGGAAAGACAACGGTTCCCTGGTCGCGACCCTCGGTCACAATGTCACAGCCGTCAGCAATCCGCCGCTGCTGGTGCACCATCACCTCGCGGACAGCAGCGGCGTCGGCAACACGACGGGTTGCCGCGGTGACCTCCTGGGTGCGGATCTCAGCGGTCACGTCGGTGCCGTCAACAAGCACACGATCGGCATCGAATCGGAGCTCGAGCCGGCTTGCAAGGTTGGCGAGTTCGGAGTCCTCTTCAAGGCACACGTTGCGGGTGAGGGCGGCCCAGGCAACCCCGCGATACATCGCTCCGGTGTCGAGATACCGCCAGCCCAGTTGGCGGGCAAGGGCTTTGGCAGCGGTGCTCTTGCCTGCTCCCGCCGGGCCGTCGAGGGTGACAATCATGCCTCACCTCCCGCAGCAGCTTCGTCATCCACCACGAACCGGGCTTCGACGAACGCCCACTCATATGCTGCCAGCGGCACGAGCACAGCGGAGTCTTCGATTATCAGTTCGTTGCCACGCTTTCCATCTGCGGAACATCGCCAGGCGGCGACTGGCGTGCGTGGGAGTTGGAGCCGTGCGGTGTGACGGCGGCCGGCTGACTCCAGCAGTCCGCACTGCAGCCCAACCACCTCCTCTGCTTCGCTGATCGCCATTCCAGTGGTCAGCCGAACGGAGCCTTCCGCACGCACGGCGGTGCCATCGTCGCGTGCAGCCAACGCTGCGAGTGCCGCCGCGGAGTCAGCGTTGTCTGGCGCGGCCATCAGCCGGATCGCGTCATCCCACGGCCGCTCACGGCCAACGCCAATCGCCAGCTGAAACCGGCCCGAACTGCTCCCCGCGGGCAACAGAAGCGTGTCGAGCATGTGTGAGTGGCTGCGGACGTGCCAAGGGAGGCCGAGCGGGAAGATCGAGAGCCGCTGTGGCGACGAGCCGCGACGCAAGTCGTCGATCGCCAGTTCGACAAAGTGTTCACCCATCATCACGTTGCGTTCGCTGGCAACTGACTGGGTGTGGATGCTGCGGAACAGATCGGCGCCGTCGTTCTCGTTCCAGGCGAATCGGCAGGCGGCATAGTTTTCAAGCGGATTGCCGGAGAGGGTCTCATCAAGCTGCAGGTCAATGTCGAGCACGATCAGAGATGAGCCCGCTGGAAGCGTCATCCGCTGGCAGAAGCGTCCTACGGGCGTGCCGGTGTGATCGACCAGACGGCCACGGCTTTCGAGGGTGTCGTCTGGCGAGCCTTCCCAGCGGCCCACCGTGTCGGCCGCCATAGTGGCGTACTCACTCCGTTCAAGCGGGTCCTGCCAGCGACTCCCCGCCGGTGGTTTTGTGACTCGACGAGTCAGCCGCTGGGAGAGGCGGTTGGCGGTGTCGTCACTGGCCCGCAGTGAGAGGATGCCGCCTGTTTCAGGATGCAGCCGTAGCCGAATGAGTCCATTGTCGAGAATCTCATCTGCCGTAGCGTTTGCTTTGCGCCCCCATGGCATCAGGCTGCCGAGTCGGCCAAGCAACCCCTGCCTGCTTGCGGGAAGGCGGGATGCGGGCTGAGCATCTGCGGCATGCGGCAAAGTTGCTGTGGGAGTCGCCTGTTGTCGGCTGGTCGTACCACTGATCGCTTCGTCAAAGCGTTCGCGTGCTGTAGCCAGTGAGACGGCTTCGCGACGGGCGGCCGTGCGAGGGGTGGTCAACGCCTCGTCACCCGAGGCAGTGGCTTCTGGGAGAGGAGGGCGGAAGGAGTCTGGGCCGTAGTCGACGGTGATGCTGGCGGACGAGGTTTCGCTAAGCAGTTTTGAGGGGAGTGCAAAGCTTCCCAGCACCCGGCCCCGCAGCGTGATCCGCCGCAGTCGCTCGTACCACGGGCTGGTGGTGCCAGGATAGCGAGCGAAGCTGAGCACAACGGCATGTTCATGATCCATCGCGTTGCCGAGTTTCTCGGGCAGGCCGAGGATGGTGGCGGCATCGCGGGCATCAAGAGGTGCTTTGGCAATCGCCTCGATGGCGCCAGATCCGGTGCCGGTCCAGCGAATACGGCTGGCACCGGGGTCGGGAAGTGGACTGCCGTCGAAGAGGTTCCAGATCGCGCCGTCGTAGCCCAATGAGGAGAGGAGCTGGGGGAGCAGAGCGGAACCACCACCGCCGCGTCGACCGAAGATCGTCGGACTGTGGCCAATGGCACGCCGCCAGGCGTCTCTGCCGCGGCGGAAGGACTCCAGAATGGTTTCAGGCGATTGGCTCGCAACTGGCGTGTCGTCCCAGAGTCCGCCGACCGCTTCCAGCCGCCCGGCGGCGACCGCCTCTTTGAGAGCGTTTGCTCGATCCGGACGGGTGACGGTGAGCTGATCGATGAGCTCGCCAGAGGCGATCAGGCCTGATGGCGACTGCGAGGCAAGTTCGTGATCCAGCCGCTCGTCCATGGTGGAAGGAGCAATCAACAGCAGATCGAGCAGCCAGACATCTACCGGATAGTAGTGAGACCGCGCGGTCTCGAGATGGCGGTGGCAGGCGTCGAGGAGCTCGTTGGCCTTGGTCTGCTCGTTGGCGACGGCGGCCTTGGCAGCGGCGACGAGGTCGCTGGCGAAAACATCTTTTTCTGGCATCGACTGCGATCGCATTCGCCGCGAAAGCAGTTCTGCCAGCAGCCAGGCGAGGCCGAGGGCGTAAAACTCTTCGATCAGCTCTGGATCGACCGTGTCCAGCTGGGGAGAGACGTCAAGCAGTTTGGCCGCTTCCGCCACAATCGCCGAGACGTCTGAGAGATGTCGCACCGCGGTGGTGGTGACTGTGGCCTGATCCTGCGGATCAACCTCATGACTGGTGACGTCAAAGCGGTGATCAAAGGCTGCGGGAACGATGGCCACGCTGGAAAGAAGTCCTTCAGCAGGCCGGTCGATGCCCCGCCAGGAGGGCATCCGCCCCATGCTCGCGACGAGGAGTGGATGCCAGCTGGCAGTCCAGGCGGCTAGGAGATCTTCCGCCTCCTCGCCGCGGCTCCAGACCGGAAAATCCTCGAGCGAATGACAGGGAAGAAGGACCGTGATCCGCTCGTGACTCATGCTGCTGCCAGTCGTGTGACTGTTCGGGTGGGAAGGAACCTGCTCGTCGACGGAGCCCCTCTACGCTACCCCGTAGGCTGGTTTAAGGCATCCGGGGGCGGCTGCCACGCTCCGTGAGCGTTTGACTTTGCTTCTTTTTCGTCCATAAATTGTGAGTTGGGAAGGCTTTGCGGCACATATGACATGAAAAGACGCAGCGGGAGTCCGTGGCGTCTCGACTTGCATTTGGGGAATGTGGCCGCGGCGAACTGCCTGGAAACAGGTAAACTGCGGTCCCGTGAACGGTTCTCGGCGCGGTATCGTCCAAGGGAATGGTGGGGTGTTGTTTTCCCACCAGTGACTCATCTGCGGAATGGATCTCATGGCTCGCAGCGGACACGTTTGGGGCATCGATATTGGCACCTGCGGGCTGAAGGCCCTGCGGTGCACCGTTGGCAGCGAGGGAACGGCCGTGGAAGCCGTTGCCTTGGAGTACATCGAGTACCCCATGCTGCTCTCCGATCCGGAAGCCGACCGGGTCGAGTTGGTGCGGAACGCCCTGCAGGAACTGCTCTCCCGTCATGATCTGCATCAGGACAAGGTGATCTTGTCGGTGCCTGGTCAGTCGGGGCTCACGAAATACAGCAAGCTGCCTCCGATCGAGGCGAAGAAGATCCCCGACATCGTCCAGTACGAGGCGAGGCAGCAGATTCCGTTCCCGCTGGAACAGGTTGTCTGGGATTGGCAGAGGCTGCCCGGCGGGATGGAAGAAGCCGGCTTCGTGATCGACGCCGAAGTGGCGATCTTCGCGATGAAGCGTGAGCAGGTGTTTAAGGCTCTCCAGCCGCTGACTGATGTCGGTATCGATGTTGAGGTCCTGCAGCTGGCACCGGTTGCCCTGGCCAACATGGTGATGTTTGACCAGCTGCCGCCGGTCGATGAGCTCGATCCAGACGATCCTCCTCCGTTTACGGTGCTTGTCTCCACCGGAGTCGATAGCACGGATCTCGTGGTCACCAACGGCCTGCAGATCTGGCAGCGGAGCATCCCCATCGGCGGTAGCAACTTCACAAAAGCGATCGTCGCTTCCATGAAGCTGACGTTTGCCAAGGCGGAGCATCTCAAGCGAAATGCGGTCCGTGCGGAGAACGCGAAGGCGGTTTTCCTGGCAATGCGGCCGGTGTTTAACGACTTCTCTGCAGAACTTCAGCGATCGCTCAACTACTTCACCGGCACCCACAAGACCGCCTCGATCGGCAAGGTCTATCTGCTCGGCAATGCGGTGAAGCTCCGCGGTCTGAGTGATTTCGTTGCCAAGCAGATCGGGCTCGATGTGAGCCGCTTGGAGAAGTTCGAGAAGCTGGATGGCAAGACGGTGATCGGTTCGTCAACGTTCCGTGAGAACCGGCTGGCGTTCGGCACGGCCTACGGCCTCGCGGCTCAAGGCCTCGGCATGGCGGAGATGAAGACGACGCTGATGCCGAAGCAGATCCTGCGTGATCGGCTGATTGCGTCCAAGCGACCGGTGACTGTGGCGGCCCTGCTCGTGCTGCTGGTGACCGCATTCATCGGCTACGCCGGTAACGTGTTCACCTGGAACAGCTACGCCGAATCGATCTATGCGAGTGCTTTGAGCAGCGCCGATCAGGCGGCAAGTAGTTCGCAAACGGCCAAGTCGGCAGTCCAGAAAGCGGAAACAGACCGTGATGCTGCGGTCGAAGGGCAGCAGATCTTTCTGCGGGTTGCGCACCGGCGTTTCCAGAGTTTGGAGATGCTGCGAGCGTTGCGGTCGGTGCTGCCGCACGATCCGCCAGATGCGATTCCTGAAGACCCTGCTGATCGTAACGAAGTCCACATCGACCGTGTCGACATGCAGTACTTCAGCGATCTCTCGACCTGGTTTGAGGATGTGAAGGATCAGTGGCAGAAGACGCACCCTCGAGATGGCGTTGTGCTCGACGAGCCAGAACTTGAAGACACTGCTGAAGCCGCCGAACCTGCTGCGGATGGTGAAACGACAACGGAAGGGGAGACCGCTGCTGACGATGACACGGCTGAGGCTGAGCAGACGGTGGAGGTCGACGAGTCGCCTGCGGGCACCGAGCAAGAGGGGGAAGAGGTTGCCCTCGCTGATGATCCTGGTCCCTCGGGGCCTGGCTGGGTGATTGAGTTAGTCGGCCACCACTACCACAACGAACCGCGGCATAGGCCAAACCAGAGTGCTCAGTTTGTTCGTGACACGCTGATTAAGAATCTCCTCGGTGACGGACCTGAGGTAACGGTTGACGTCGGTCCGTTGGCCGGAGAGATCGTTTCGGTAAGCGAGTTTGGCATCAAGTATCCGGTGCTCGTCACGTCTTCAACGATTCAGCCAGAGCAGGTTGTCAATCCGCTTCTTGCTGCTGACGGCGGCCTGTCGACAGGTGTCGGCATGATGGGTGAAAGCGGCATGATGAGCATGGGCCGCGGCATGGGGTCTGGTGGTTTTGGAAGCGGCCCAGGAATGGGAATAGGGCGTCGGCCGCCGTCGGGCTCCGGGGAAGGTGATGGTGACGAAGAAGGCGAAGACCCGGTTGTGGAACTGAAGCGATACGACTTTGTCGTGCAGTTCGTCTGGGTGCCACAGATTCCAGGGCAGCCAATGCTCGATGGCGACGGGGCTGCCGCAGCAGGTGCTGGTCGGAGTGGTCGAAGTGGCGGTTCACGTTCGTTCGGTGGCCGTCGTGGCCGTCGTGACGATGATGACGACGACGATTGATGGTGGAGACACGAGGACATCATGCAACTACCTGAAAACGTGCAGCCGGTTGTCGCCGCGCTCGGCAAGTACCACTTTTGGATTCTGGCTGTGTTGGTACCGCTGTTAGTGGTGCCGATGTTCGTGCTCGCGAGCAGCGACATTTCGCAGAAGATCGATGACGCTCAGAGCAACATCCAGTCCAAGATAAGTGCGGTCCAGTCGGTGAGATCGACCTCCCCTCATCCGAATCAGGAATGGGCAGACCAGATTGGTGAGCAAACGCTGAGCATCCGACAAGACACCTGGCGGTCGTGGGATCAGGCGTATCAAGACCAGCTACAGATTCGGGTCTGGCCCGATTCGCTCGGGCCTCAGTTTCTCCGGTATGTCGATCGTTTGGGAGAAGGGACCGAACTCCCGCTCACGCTGCGCGAGCTCTATCAAAACTCGGTGCCTTCGATTGTGAAGTCGCTGCCAGCACGTATGGGAGCTGACGACCTCATGGAAGCTGGTATGGGGATGGGTGGCATGAGCGGCATGGAAGGCATGGGCTCCGGGATGGGGGGCATGTCCGGCATGTCGATGCGTGGCCGCTCAGGTGGCGGCCGCTTCAGCTCTGGTGGAGAGGAAGATGGTGGCTTCATGGGGGACATGGGGCCTCGACCGATGGTCGACTGGTCAGCAGCGGATCAGTCTCGGATCTATGAGTCCTTTGTGTGGGACACGACCCCTTCCACCACGCAGATCCTGCTCGCTCAAGAAGAACTGTGGGTCTACGGCGTTCTCTGTGACGCGATCGCCCTCGCGAACAGTCGCTCCACCGGACACTACAACGCCTCGATTCCGACCGTGAACGAACTGGCCATCGGCTACCAGGCGGCTGAGGATCAGCCCGGTGGCGAGGGGAGTGGTCGTGTGATGGTGCCTGGGGCTGGCGACAGTCCGATGATGAGCGGTGGCATGGGCAGCAGCATGGGCAGCAGCATGGAGATGATGTCCATGGGGCTTGAAGGAGGTGGCGGTGGAGCCGGTGGCGGGGCTGGTGCCGGCCTTGTCCGACCTCCACATCCTCGTTTCGGTTCGAGCGGCGGTGGCGAAAACAGTAGTTCCATGGGCATGGGCGGGATGAGCTCCATGGGCATGATGGGCGGAGCGGGAGGTGGAGCATCCACCGCAACGACAGGCTCTCAAGATGACGCGCTCTACAACTGGATCTATGTCGACTTCAGCGGCAAGCCGCTGACAAAATCAGAAATCGACTCGTCGTCCGCGACTCGCATGATGCGGCTGATGCCGTTCCGGCTCCAGATTCAGATCGGTGAACAGCGGCTTGACGACTTCCTCGTCGAACTGGCGACCCAGGCACCTGTGCCGATCGATGTGCGACAGGTTCGCATCAACCCGAGTGCTGGTGGCGGTAGCTCCGGTGGCGAGGGGATGGGCTCTGGAGGAATGAGTTCCGGTGGCATGGGGAGTGGCATGGGCCCTTCGCGTGCCGGTCGCATGGGCGGCGGTGGAGGCTCGATGGGTGGTCGTATGTCGTCGAGCATGGGCGGTATGGAAGGCATGGGCATGGAAGGCATGGGCGGCGACGATGGCGGTGGCCGGCCAAACGACCTGGAAGTGATCATTTCCGGCACGATTGCACTTGTCGCGGCTCCGGATGTCACGGTCGTTGGCCTTGCTGAAGATGAGATTCCGCTGCCGAGTGATGAGCTGCCGTTTGATGACGGCGTCGGGCCTGCAAATACAGAAGATGAGACGCTTTCAGAAGGAGACGTGTCATGAAGATGCCTTCAGCTCTGGGCCGCTCAGGCGGCGGTGGCATTGGCGATATGTTTCTGCAGCATGGCGAGAAACTGGGCTTTCTCGTGTTTGTGTTGTTGGGTGGCTGGCTGATGTGGGGCGGGGTCTCCTCGCTGCTCACGAAGCGGCCAACTTCCGAGATGTTGCCCTCGGCGATCTCGTCAAAGGCGCAGGAAGCCGAAGCGCATGTCCGGCAATCAACTCCGCTGCCCGAGGAGAAGCGGACCTCATCTGCGGCAGGTCAGGTGGCCGGCCAGTTGGCGGCCTGGACGAAGCCAAACGTGGCTCCTCCGGGAGAGTTTGTTGTTCTGAACAAGCCGCTCTTTAACGCGTTTGAGAAGCGAACCAAGCCGGATGTGTTTCCGATTGAAGACCTGCATGTTGAGTCTGGCCTTGCGGTGCTTCCCAAGCCGGGTGCTGGTGGACCTGGATTCGGGGGCATGAGTGGCTTTGGTGGTATGGGCGGCTTCGGCTCTGGCATGGGTGGCCCCATGGGTATGGGCCCCGGCGGCTTCGGTGGCGATCCGGGCGCCGGTGAAGAAGGGATCGCTGGAGAAGAGATGGGCTTCGAAGATTCAGGGCTTGAGTCTGGCGAGGGCGAAGGCTTCGGCGGTGAGATGGGCGAAGGCTTCGGCGAGGGAGAGTTCGGAGGCTTTGGAGGTTTCCCCGGCCGGGGCGGAATGCGGCCAGGTGGGTTCGGACCTCCGGGCATGATGGGCAGACGTGGTCCTGACCGAACGCCTGGAACGGTCGTGCCCTATGTGGTGGTGACGGGCCTGGTGCCGTACGGCAAACAGATGACGGAATACGAGGTTCGCTACGGCCAGTCGAGTTTCCGCGATCCGGAACGTGACTCACCGAAGTGGAGTCAGTTTCTTGTGGAGCGAGCTGAAGATGATGGCAGTGGAAATCTGAACTGGGAGCGGATCAACACCAACGCGGTGGCTGAGAAAGCGTCCCGAGAATGGGCGGGCCTGCAGCCGGAACTGCTGCCGATGGACTGTCTGCTGTCATTCGACGTTCCCGAACTTGCTCGAAGTGGACAGCCTGTCTCACCGTACGCCTACAACATGCCTCTCCCGCGACGTCTGGATCAGCAGTGGGGTGCGGAGGCTGTTCATCCATGGTTTCAAGGCTTCTTGGAAAAGCGACGTGATGAGCAGCAGGCGATGCAGCGGGCGATGGGCCAAGGGCCCCAGGGTGGCCGGATGTCGTCTGGGATGGGCGGCATGATGGGCTCCGGCATGATGGGCTCCGGCATGGGCTCGAGCATGGGCTCCGGCATGATGGGCTCTGGCATGGGCTCGAGCATGGGCTCCGGCATGATGGGCTCTTCAATGGGCTCGGGTATGCGACCAGGTCGCATGGGCTCTTCAATGGGCTCGGGTATGAGTATGGGAATGGGTATGGAGGGAGAGGGCTCGGGGCTTGGTGGGGGTTCCATCTTCACGGAAGAAGGAGATGGAGCTGATCCAGGTGGCGAGATGATGGGCGGAGAAATGATGGGCGAGGGTGGGCAGATGTTCGCCCAGCCTGCTCCGGTGGAGTACCGCCTCTTCCGTTTCATCGACACCGATGTCCGACCCGGGAAGACCTATCGTTACCGGGTTCGGGTCTCGCTCTGGAATCCAAACATCAAACTCCATCCGCAGTATCTCAAGAGCGAAGACGTTGCGACGCCAACGAAGCTCGCGTCGGAGCCGAGTGAGGCCTCGAACGCGATTCAGGTGCCGCCGCAATCGCTTCTTTTGGCTCGAACGCTCGACCGCACAGAGGCCCGTAAGGTTCGCGGGTTGGTGGAGACGCTGGTCTTGGGAGCTGATCCAGAGACCGGCAACTTCGCACTGCGATCGATCAGCCTCGACCGTGGTGGGATGGCCATCGTTGCAGAGAAGGGTGAACGGGGTACTGAGGGGCCGCCGATCACCACAGACTCGATGCTTGTCGACGTTGCTGGCACACAAGAAAAGCCAGATGACCGTCGCCGTGACGACGACAGCCGTGTACCTGAGCCACTTGATCTGCTGTTTATGCAACCAGATGGCACTCTTCAGATTGTCTCGGCGGCAGACAGCGAGCGACGCGCGTCGCAGTACACGCCGACGCTCGGTGCGGATTCGCAACAGGACGACCGTACTCAGGGGCCCGGCCGACGTGGCCCACCTGGCTTCGGGCCGGGATCCGGCGGAGGCTCTTCACCATTTGGCTCGGGTGGTCCCTTTGGTGGCGGAGGTGGAAGCAGCCCATTCGGTGGTGGCGGAAGCAGTCCGTTTGGAGGCGGGGGAAGTGGCCCCGGTGGCGGTTATGGTGGCGGCGAGACTCCTTGAAGTGTCACAGGACATGAGGCATACGATGCGTTCCTACAGCGGCTATTTGTGCGCAGCCATCGTCGCGACGGCGTCGACATTTTGTTTCAGCGAACGAGTTGTGGCTCAAGAGCCGAAATACTCTTCGTGGAAACAGGTCGAGGCAGCTCCCGAAACCCGTGATTTTCTGACTGCGATGAAGGGTGGCGGAGGGATCGATGCCTCCGCTAGCACCTACCTTGAGGAGATCGTTTTTCCGCAGTTCAGCCTGCCAGAAAACCGAGGCGACCTTGATGAGGTCCGCAACCGAGTGCTGACCCGTATTCTGGCGAGCTTCGCGACGGATGATATCCAAAACTCGGCGAATGCCCTCGTTGCCCAGGGCATGCAGCGGCTTCTCGAGGATGACACCCAGGCGATGGGCGTGCGACTCAACGCGCTGCTTCTGATTGGCGAGCTGCAGGCGAAGTCTGGCGGTCTCTGGCCTGGAGCCGTACAGCCATTGACGCAGGTTGCCGCAGATGATTCGGTGGCTCTGTCACTGCGGATTGCCGCGATGATCGGGCTGAATCAGCATCTCTCGCGTGCTGCCGAGCGGTCTGACCCAGCGATTCTCTCGGGAATGCTACAGACGGCAGAGCCTGCCTTGCTCGCCTGTCTCTCGGCGCCGGAGGCGACGACGCCTTCAGAGCAGGTTGCTGCGGAATGGCTGACATCTCAGGTTCTGCGATTGCTGCCGAGCGTGATGCCGAAGGCGACGGCGACGGTGGCAGGCACCATCTTCGAGACGCTGGCTGACACCAACCGCGGGCTCGATGTGAGAGTGCGGGCAGCCTATGCCCTGGGGACAACTGCTGATGCAGCAGGGAATATTGATGTCCCGGAGGCGGTCGCCATCATCGAGTCATTGGCGATTGAATCGCTTGCGTCGGATGTGGCATTGGCGGACGAACGCACATTTGAACGCGATTTTCTCGGTGCCGGTGGCGGTCGTGGCGGCTTTGGCGGGCCTGGCGGAATGATGATGGGTTCCGACTCTGGGATGGCCGGCATGAGCCCCGGTGGCATGAGTTTCGGTGGGCGTGCGCCCGGTGGCCGGGGACCAGGTGGCCGTGGTTCGATGGGCATGGGCCCTGGGGCTGGAGAAGAGCCTGGCGAGTCGCCCGGTGGTCGACGCTCAACGCGAGGAGGCCGTGGTGGCGAAGAACAGGGAGCAGGAAGCGGCCGTGGTCCGACGCGGGGCGGCATGGGCTCAGGCATGATGGGCTCGAGCATGGGCTCAGGAATGATGGGTTCGGGAATGATGGGCTCGAGTATGGGCTCTGGCATGATGGGGCCTGGGATGGGCTCTGGCGGTTCTGGATTCGGGATGCGGAGCCGCGGCCGAGCTCCGGTTCTCGAGAGCGGCATCTGTCTTCGCACGGCGTGGCGGTTGCAGATGCTGGCAGATGCACTGGCGGTGGGAGATCCCGGCGACACAGGCCTCGTCACAGTCGCCGCGGCCGACGATAAGCCAGCGATCCTTGAGTTGGCTCAGAAACTTCGCGAACAGTCGGGGGCGATTATGGAGAACCCCACAGATCGTTCGATTCGTTCCGCGTTTGCCGTTGTTGCACCCGAGCTGGCCAGCCCGCCGGAAGAGGAGCCTGAACTCCCCGAGGAGGGGATGGAGCCTGGTGAGGGGCCAGGAGGATTCGGCGACGATGTCTTCGGCGGCGACGTGTTTGGCAATCCACAGGCGGGAGGACCTCCCGGCATGGGAGCAGGTGGTCCACCGGCGGGTGGTCCTGGTGGTCGGCGGCCCCCAGGCCCCGGTCCCGGAGGCCCTCCAGGCCAGCCGGGAGGACCAGCTGGAGCAGCCCAGGGCGGCGGTGAGCCACCTCAAGGCGGTGGTGACGAACCGTTTGATCCCTTCGGCGAGTAGTCTGCCGTCCGCGTACGAAAACAAACAACGCCGATCGGGATGCTCCCGGTCGGCGTTGTTGTATTTCGTTCCTGATGTTCGTCCGCTGAAAAAATCCGCGTGTGGATCGCCGACCCGCGGCTACTCCTTGATCAGTTCACGAACCGTCATGCCGGATGGGATCATCGGCAGCACGTGCTCTTGGTACGGCACTTGGACGTCGAGGAGGGCAGGGCCCTCGGCATCGATCAGCCGCTGAAGAGCCGGCGTCAGGTCTGCCTTTTCAGAGATTGTCTCGGCCTGCCAGCCAAAACTCGTAGCAACGCCGACAAAATCGGGGTAGCGAGCTTCGGGCGAAATCCCGTCACCCTGGCCAGCGGCTTCTGGGTGGTGGACCGGACCAAGGTAGGTGTGGGCCCGGTTGCCCTTGAAGAATCGATCCTCCCACTGCACCACCATGCCCAGATGCTGGTTGTTAAGCAGCAGCACCTTGACGGGGATTTTTTCACAATGGCAGGTGGCCAGTTCCTGAACATTCATCAGGAAACTGCCGTCTCCATCGATATCAACGACAACCGCGTCAGGGCAGCCAACTGCCGCGCCCATTGCAGCGGGAAGTCCAAATCCCATGGTTCCCAGGCCGCTCGACGAGAGCCAGCGACGAGGTTCACGGAACTTATAGAACTGGGCGGACCACATCTGGTGCTGGCCCACGCCCACGGAGATCACGGTGTCTCGCTCAGCGGTCAGCCTGGAGAGCTCGGCGATCGCTTCCTGGGCGAGGATGCCTGAATAGGTCTCGTCATAGGCAAACGGATCTTCGGACTTCCAGCGGGCGATCTGGGCATGCCAGTCGTCGAGGCCTGCTGCAGGCGGTTCGACGACTTTGTTGAGCTCCACAAGGGCTTCTTTCACGTCAGCCACAATCGGCACGTGTACCAGCTTGTTCTTGTTGATCTCAGAAGGATCGACGTCGATGTGCACAATGAAGCCGTGTTGGGCGAACTTTTCGACATTTCCGGTCACGCGGTCGTCAAATCGCACGCCGACCGCGATCAGCAGGTCGGCCTCATCGACGGCATAGTTGGCATAGACGCTCCCGTGCATGCCGAGCATGTCGAGCGAGAGGGGCTGGTCGCCGGGGTAGGCCCCCAGGCCCATCAGGGTCATGGTGACGGGAATACCAGTCTTGCGGACGAGCTCCCGCAGCTCAGCAGATGCCTCGCCGCTGATCACGCCACCACCGGCGTAAATCACCGGCTTCTTGGCCCGTTTGATGGCGGCGGCCACCTGGGCGATCTGTTCTGGCTTCACCGCCCGGGGCTCCGGCCGGTAGCCCGGCAGCCGCATCTCAGCGTCGTAGTCGGGCTGAATCTGTGTCAGCTGCACGTTCTTCGGCAGGTCGATCAGGACTGGTCCTTGCCGGCCCGTGGTGGCCACGTGGAACGCTTCCCTCATCACACGCGGAATGTCGTTGGCGTCAGTCACCAGGTAGTGGTGCTTTGTGATGCTGCGGCAGACTTCAACGATCGGCGTTTCCTGAAAGGCGTCGGTGCCGATCACGCTTGTTCCAACCTGGCCGGTCAGGGCGATCAGAGGCACACTGTCCATTCGGGCATCGGCAATCGCAGTCACCAAATTGAGGGCGCCCGGGCCGCTGGTGCCCATGCAGACACCTGGTTTTCCAGTCGAGCGGGCGTAGCCCTGGGCGGCAAACGCCCCTCCCTGTTCATGCCGCGGCAGGATGGTCCGCAGGCGATCGGCGTAGCGGGTCAGCGACTGGTGGAGAGGCATGCTGGCTCCGCCTGGGTAGGCGAAGATCACCTCCACTCCTTGCCGAACGAGCGACTCGACCACCGCGTCGGCGCCGAGGACGAACGTGTCGGACGTGTGGGGGCGATCAGCCGTGGCCATGGACAACTCTCCGAAAGGGGAAAAGGGGAATGCGGGGTTTCTTCTGAAACAATACCCGACACCGCGAGATTAGGGGTGAAAACACGGTTTCGCAAGGTTTTCAACGCATCTGCGATGCCCAGGGCCAACAATGTGGCAAGAGTCTCCGCCGCGTAGAGGCATTTCGGTCACTTTTGCAGGCGTTTGAGCGTCGCTCCACGGTAGTCCGAGCCGATCTTCGCGACCGGTGGCGACTCAATCAGCACCAGTTGATCAGGGCTGACACACTCCCACACAAACTCTGTCAGTCGCTCGTCGGAGGGGATCTCGACGCGAATCAGCCGGCCATCCTGGCGGTAGGTGCCACGCATCACACCGCGGACATCGACCTCGAGCCGTCCGTCAGCTGTTCGTGAAATTTCAGCCGGATACTCAAAGCCTGCCGGCAGAGTCAGCTGCCAGCCTCCCGTCAGGTCGACCCCCGCAAACTCGATGTCACGAGCAAGCGATCTCAGCGAGCCCGCCTGTCTTGCCAGTTCAGCGAGTTCCTGCGTGAGCTGCAGCAGATCGCTGTTGAGCCCGGCGATTTCAGCGGTGGCGGAGTTCTCTTCACCAGTCGCAGCAGGCACTGGTGAGAGACGCCTGCCTCGTTTGGGTGACGAGGGATCGGCCGCGGCGACTCCCAGATTGACCGAGACCGCGACGATCAGCCACGCTGTGAACCTGGAGGGGATCAGCGAGTGGAAATGCATGGGGCCGCAGGCTCCGTTGGGGGATCAATCGTGAACACCGAGTATAGCCAGGCTGTGCCTGCGACCCGGCGGACCTCTCGCGAGCAGTGCCTCTCGCGTGGAGCGGCCGTTCGAGGTTGGCAGCGGCTGGTCCTCGGAGTGCTCTGCCTGTTCGTCCTGCCTGGGTGTGGGCAACAGCAGTCCTTTCCAGCGCGACCGATCACGCTGATCTGCCCCTGGTCGGCGGGGGGCGGCACCGACCGTGTGTCACGCCAGATGGCGATGCAGCTGGAACGCCGGTTTGGCGTCCCGGTCAATGTGATCAACGCCACTGGTGGGTCAGGGGTCACCGGCTTCACACGCGGGGCACGGAGTCGTCCGGATGGCTACACGCTGATGATGATGACCGTCGAGCTCTCCATGCTGCACTGGCGTGAGCTGACGGAGATCACGCATCGCGATTTTGCCGCCCTCTCACTGCTCAATCGAGATGCTGCGGCCCTGTTTGTCAGAGAGGATGCGGAGTACGTGTCGCTGGCTGATCTTGAGACGGCCATTCGTGAAGCTCCCGAGCCGCTGAAGGCCAGCGGCACGGCACAAGGCGGTATCTGGCATGCAGCGGTGGCTGGCTGGCTTGATAGCCGTGGGCTTCCGGCAGACGCGGTGACCTGGGTCTCGCTCAACGGCTCTGGGCCGTCGCTGCAGGAACTGATGGCAGGCGGTCTCGACATCGTGTGCTGCGCGGTGGCGGAGGCCGATGCCCTGCTGGCCTCGAAGCGGGTGCGGTGTCTGGGCGTAATGGCAGGCCAGCGGCTGCCCACGGCAGCTGACATCCCCACCTTTCGCGAACAAGGGGCCGACTGGGAGATGGCGGGCTGGCGAGGGCTCGGCGTTCCGGCCGGGGTGCCTGAGGATCGGCTGCAGATCCTCACCGACGCGGTTGAAGCAGAGGCGACCAGCGAAGAGTTTCGGGAGTTCTTGTCGCTGGCCGGGTTTGACCACTCGTTTCAGCCGGCCACTGAGTTTGGGCCGACGCTCGAGGCGCAGGACCGGCTGTTTGAGCGGGTGATGACCAGCGACGCGCTCGGCGGTGTGGCTGCCGATGCCGCGGGTGGCATGGTGTTTCCAACGGTGATCGGCAGCCTCTTGCTGCTCGCTGCGGCCGTCGCTGTGTCGACACGAGGTGCCGCCGTCAGCAATGAAGCGGCTCTCACGATGTCGCGCGAGGGCGTGCTCAATGCAGCTGCGGTCGTCCTCAGCGTGGCGGCCTTCATTGCATCAGTCGATCTCGTCGGTTTCCTGGTGGCGGCCACACTGGTGCTGCTGGTCTTGCTGCTGCGGTTTGGCACGCACCCACTGAAGGCAGGTCTGATCGCGCTGACGGCTGCTGGGGCTGTGCAGCTACTCTTCGCGGGAGTGTTGCGAGTGCCGTTGCCACGTGGCCTCTGGTTTGAGGGGTAGGAAGACGTGATGGCAGAGATCCTCACTGCTGCAGCCACGACACTCGCCGACCCGCTGGTGTGGGGAGTGGTGGTGGCTGCCGCACTCTATGGCGTGGCGATCGGAAGCATGCCGGGCCTGACAGCCACGATGGGCGTGGCCTTGTTTGTGCCGGTGACGTTCTGGCTGCCACCGGTGCCTGCCTTGGCGGGTATCGCCACGATGGTTGCCTGTGCGATCTTTGCCGGCGACATTCCCACGACACTGCTCCGCATCCCTGGCACACCGGCATCCGCCGCCTACGCCGCTGAAGCCCATGAGCTCGCTCGCCAAGGCCAGGCCGGTCGAGCGCTGGGAATGGCGCTGGTGGCCAGCATCACCGGCGGGCTCTTCGGTGCGGTGGTACTGATGCTGTTGGGGAGCCAGCTGGCGGGCATTGCCTCATGGTTTAGCGTGGCGGAGTATTTCTGGCTCTATACGCTCGGCCTGAGCTGTGCGGTGCTGGTGGCGCCAGGACGAGTCAGTCTGAGTCTGGTGAGCCTGCTGCTCGGCCTGCTCTGCTCGACGGTGGGGCTCAGTGCGGTTCATGCGGAGCCACGCTTCACGCTGGGGATTCCGGAGTTGCTTGGCGGTGTCGGCTTTATCCCAGCCATGGTGGGGCTGTTTGGAATGTCGGAGGTGCTTCGCAACGCCTTGGCCTTGAGAAGGCGAGCGGGCATCGCTGCCGATGCGGCGAGTGGACAGGCCGATGTTGGATCTGTTGTCAACACCGCCCCACCGGTCGTCTCTGTCTCTCTCCAGCAGCTGTTTTCGCGTCCGGTCGCCTGGCTTCGCTCTGCGGTGATCGGGGTGTTTGTGGGAGTGCTGCCGGGGGCAGGAGCTGACATTGCCAGCTGGGTCGCATCGGCGGCATCACCACGTGGCGGCCAGAGTGATGACACCAAGATGCATCGGATTGCGGACGCCTGCACCGCCAACTCATCGTCGCTTGCGGCGGCATGGATTCCGGCGCTCGTGTTTGGCATTCCAGGCGACTCGGTGACGGCGATGGTGATCGGGGTGCTGGCGATGAAGAACCTCGATCCTGGGCCAGACGTGTTTCAGAAGCAGGCAGCGTTGGTCTATGGCCTCTACCTGACTTTCATGCTGGCTAACCTTGTCCTGCTGCCGATCGGCCTGATCGCGATTCGAGCAGCTGGGTTCGTCATGCAGACGCCTCAGCGGATCCTACTGCCACTGATCGTGCTGCTGTGTGTGGTGGGGAGCTTTGCGATCAATGGCAGCCTGTTTGATGTGGGACTGATGCTCATGTTCGGCCTGGTGGGCGTCGCCTGCGACCGCTTGTCGATTCCTGTAGGGCCGATGGTCTTGGGCATCATTCTCGGTGGGCCGCTTGAGGAACGGTTTGTGCAGACGCTCAGCGGTGGCCGTGGCAGCCTGCTGGCGTTTGTGGAGCGGCCTGTGGCGGCTGGCCTGGCTGCGGTGGTGGGAATCGCCTGGCTGGTGGCGATCGCACGGCTGCTCCGTCGCGGCCACACTGCGAAGACGCCAGATGAGCCTGGCTCGGGCCAAGAAGCCACCACTGAGGCCAATGCCTCCAACTAAGCCTCAGCAGCGATCGCCAAGGCAAGGCTCACCACGGTGGTGGTGAGCGCCGTGACATGCATCTCAGAGAGGCTTTCCTCTGCGTAGATGGCAAGTAGGCCGAGTGGGTGATGGCCAATGACGAGGGGATAGCCAACGATGCTGCTGATGCGTTGATGCCTCGACCCACCGGCCGACGTTGTTTCAACTGGCTTGGTAATAGTCATCTGTCGCGGCTGATGGCTTGAAAGGATCGCATCGACCGTGGGCTGGTCGATTCCTGGCAGGCTTGGATCAGACGTCACAAATCGGGTTGGCTGTGTGCAGTCTTTTCCGCACAGCCAGACCTCCATCGCGAGCAGGCCCAGCTGCATGGTGCCTTCTTCGACCACGTTACGCAGGCGTTCCTTCAGGCTGCCAGGGGCAGTGAGAAACAGGCCAGCGGCTGCCGTGAAGGCTGCAATCGTTTCGCGTTCCTGTTCGAGCTTCAGGCGGAGTTCTTGGGCTGCCATGCGGTCGCTGACATCACGGGCCACCGCATAGACCGCCCCTTCTTCGACCACGGCGTGGGCATTCCATTCAAGCCAGACATAGTGGCCGTTGGCATGCCGGTAGCGATTGAGGAAGTGGAAGGTCGGCTTCTCGTCGGCGAGATGCGAGAGCTCGCTGCGGGTTCGTTCCTGGTCGTCGGGATGCACGTAGTCAAGAAAAGGCTGGTTGATCAGGTCCGCGGCCTGGTAGCCGAGCAGCCCCTGCACATTGTCGTTGAGCCGGTGGAAGGTGCCGTTGAGCCCTGCGATGCAGAACAGGTCGAGTGAGAGATCAAAAAACTGCACCAGTTCCTGTTCCGCTCGCCGCTGCCCAGACTCGAGATACGCAGTCACAGCGGCGGCCACCTCACCCGCATTCGCAGGACGCGCTTCAGGCTCAGCTGCCAGGCATTGTTTGGCAAGCCGCACCAGCGGCAGTGGCCCTCGGCATTCATCAAGGCGAGTGAAGGCTGCGGTGAGGTCTCCAGCGGCAGACTGTCTGCAGCGTTCGTCGGAGCTTTCGGCAGCGAATGGGGCGGAACCGGTGAGGATTTCACAGAGGATGCTGCCAAGACCAAACACGTCCGAACGGCAGTCGACCTGATCCATGTCTCCTCGAGCCTGCTCCGGGGGGAGATAGGCGGGGGTGCCGAAGATGGTGCCCGCCATGGTGTGGCCGAGGCTCTCAAGGGCAGCGGTCTGGTCGTCGTGTTCTTCAGCGGCTGAAGAGAGTGGCACGGCATCAGGCGGATCGGCGGTGAACTCGGCGGCGACAGCAAGCGGTGCTGGATCGAGTGGCCTGGCATCAGGGAGCAGTTTGGCGACCCCCCAGTCCATCACGCTGACAACGCCAAACGGACAGACCATCACGTTGGAGGGCTTGAGGTCACGATGGATCACACCCCGCTGGTGGGCTGACGCCATGGCCAGGCAGGTCTCGGAGAAGATGTTCAGCAGCCTCGGCAGTTCACCGCCGCGATCGCTGATGTCCGCGAGGACCTGTCGGAGCGTCTTCCCAAGCAGCAGCTCCATCACAATGAAGGCCTGGCCATCGAGCGTGACGCCAAACTCGTGGATCGTCACGATCCCAGGGTGCGCCAGCTGGCTGGCGATCCTGGCCTCACGGAAAAAGCGTTGGAGTGCTGCCGGCTGCTGCCGCTGAGGTCGCTCCATGAGTTTGATGGCGACGGAACGACAGAGCTGGGAGTCCCAGCCTTCGTGGACGACCCCCATGCCACCGCGGCCGATGACACGGATCAGTCGGTAGCGGTGTCCCTCGCCAAAGCCCGTCACCGTCTCCTGGGGGCTCCAGACCAGGTCAGCCGGATAGGCTCCGCCGCTTTGGCTGTCGTCTCGATAGATCGTCGCAGTTTCCGGCGAAACGGGTGTGGGCTGATGGTCACTCGGATTGGAGAGGTCTTCACTCACAACACGCCGCCCTGCCGACAACTCGAATCAAGAACTCCCCAGTGTACACCCCGCTCAGGGGGCTTGAGCTGCCACGGGCCGCAGCACCAGTCGCCGAATGTCGGCCACCATGTCGCCCGGGACATCGGTGGCCAGAAGGGATAAGGTGGCCTCGCCGGCAGGGAGGTCAATCGGCCCCAAGGAGAGGGTGCGGAAGGGTTTGTCGTAGCTCTCTGCACCACGGTCGACACGATCTTCACCTAGGTTGAGTGGCGGATCCCAGGCCTCTCGGATTACGCCTGTCACCTGTTGAGCTGCCGTCGGCGTGCGGTCGGCTTGCTCACAGGTCAGCGCAATCGTTGCACCGGTGGACTCCTCAGGACAGGTGTACCAGAGCACCGCTTCATAGCTGCCGGGCGTGAGCACGTCGACAGTCCAGGTGATGCGGTCATCGGGTGATGTCCAGTTGGTAAAGAACGAGCAGTTCGGAGCGCGTCCACTTCGTTCCACACCTCCGTGGCCACGGCCATCGCGGGCAGGCAGTTCGGTCTGGGGGGCTCCAGCGAAGCCGACGGGGAACCGTTCGACCTCAGGAACAGGGACGGTATCGAGCACCTCGCGTCGCCAGGCTTTGGCAATCGCCTTGAGCTGGGCTGCGGTCTGTGGATCAGCGTCGGTGATATCGGTGGTCTGACCAGGATCGTCAACCATGTTGTAGAGCTGGCCTTCGTGGTCGAGGCGGTGGGTGGCTGTGCGGATACTCACCTTGCCACGGAAAGAGGAGACGATCGGCCGCTGCTTGAGCGTCTCTAACAACGACGCTGTGTTGCCTTGTCCGGCGAGCAACGGAGCGAGGCTTACGCCATCGAGTGGCCGGCAGCCTGCTGTCGACACACCGGCAAGCCCCGCGAGGGTGGGCAGCAGGTCGATGGCGGCGGTCGGCTCGGCAAGTCGCGAGCCCGCCGCAATCGTCTCGGGCCACCGCACGCAGCAGACACTCCGCACTCCACCATCATCGGTCGAGCCTTTACGACCACGCATGCCACCACACCAGCGAAAGCTGTTCGGGCCATTGTCTGAAAAGAAGACGACGATTGTGTCGTTGGTAAGCTCGCAGCTCTCGAGTGTGTCGAGCAGGCGGCCGACATTGGTGTCGAGGTTTTCCACAAGGGCCAGTGCCGCACGGGTGAAGGTCGGATCTTCACGGTCTCGGGTCTGAGCAAGTGGCAGATCCTCGTAACGCGCCCAGTCATCATCTGGAACCGACATCGGCGAGTGGGGCGTGTTGTACGCGACGTAGCAGAGGAAGGGTGCCTCCGTGTTGGCTTTGACAAAGTCGATCGCCTTGTCAGTGATGTCGTCGGTGATGAAGCCCGTGCCCCTAACAAACTCGCTGTCGGACTCCATCGGTGGATTGAAGTAGCTCCCCCAGTGGCCTTCGGTGAAGCCATAGAACCGCTCAAAGCCACGGGCGAGTGGGTGGTATGGCCACTGGGTGCCGTTGTGCCACTTCCCGAAGCAGCCGGTTTCGTAGCCACCGTCACGAAACACCTCGGCGATCGTCCGCTCATCGGGGCTCATGCGTTCCTGGCCTTCGGTCACACCGCGGACGCCACCGCGTGCATGCCAGCGGCCAGTCAGCAGTTCAGCACGGGTTGGTGCACAGACCGGCTGCACAAAAAACGTCTCAAGCAGACAGCCATCGGTGGCAATCGCATCGACGTTCGGCGTGCGAAACGACTGATTGCCGGTGACCGAGAAGTCGCCCCAGCCGGCATCGTCGGCGAGGATCACGAGCACATTCGGCGGCCGCTTGAGAGTGCTGGACGCCGGTGTTGCAGCCTGCTCTCGCGGCGTGGTGGCAATCGACTCGACCGCCACATCAGCGATCGCTCCAGCCAATGGGTTGACCCGCCCTTTGCCGTCTGGGTGGAGACGGCTTCCCAAGAAGATCACAAACAGATCGAGCTCGGGGTCGATCCAGAGCGAGGTGCCGGTGAAGCCGCCGTGGCCAAAAGCAGACGGTGACAGCTTGCCACCACGGTTGGAAGAGTAGCCGCTTTGCTTGTCCCAGCCGAGGCCGCGAAGGCCGCCTCCTGGCACCTCGACGACGGTATTCATCGTGGCGAGTGTCTGTGGACTCACGACTGCGGTGCCATCAATGTTGCCTCCTGCCAGCATCGCTCGTGCGTA
>JADHNY010000138.1 GCA_016779265.1 Pirellulales bacterium
TTTCGCAGCCGAATCCCATCAGGCGTGACTTCAACGAGCTCATCGTCGTCGATGTATTCCAGGGCCTCTTCGAGTGACATCTTTCGTGGTGGCTTGAGCAGGATGTTCTTATCGCTGCCGCTGGCCCGCATGTTGGTGAGCTTCTTTTCTTTGGTTGGGTTCACCACCATGTCACCGCTGCGAGAGTTTTCACCAACGACCATGCCCTCGTAGACCTCGTCACCAGGGGCGATGAAGAGATCGGCACGCTCCTGAAGGCCATCGAGACCGAAGGCCACCGCCTTACCCGGCACCATCGAAATCAGCACGCCATTGGCTCGGCCTGCGACATCACCCTCAGCAGGCTGCCATGCCTCAAAGCGATGGTGCATGATCGCCTCACCCTTGGTGGCATTGAGCACGCGGGTGCGGAGGCCGATCAGTCCGCGGGCTGGGATCGAGAAAACAACGTGTGCAAAGTCACCGCGATTTCCCATGTGCACCAGCTGCCCGCGACGGCTGCCGGCTAGTTCCATCACTGGGCCGAGCGCCTCCTGCGGGACCTCGACCACGAGCGTCTCAAACGGCTCAAGCAGCACGCCCTCTTCACGACGGAGGATGACCTTTGGCTTGCCGACGGAAAGCTCGTAGCCTTCCCGACGCATTGTCTCGATGAGTACCGACAGATGCAGCAGCCCACGTCCTGAAACCCGAAACTGCTCACTGCCTTCCACTGGTTCGACGGTCAGGGCAACGTTTCGCTCGAGTTCTTTGTTGAGCCGGTCGCGGAGGTGGCGGGTGGTCAAGAAGGTGCCCGAGCGGCCAGCCAGCGGGCTGGAGTTCACGCCAAACACCATCGACAGTGTCGGTTCATCGACGGTGACCCGCGAGAGCGGCTGCGGGTTATTCGGATCGCAGATCGTGTCGCCGATCTCGACCTTGTCGAGGCCGTGAATCGCTGCGATGTCGCCTGCGGTTGCTTCGTCTGCATCGACACGGCCGAGTTTGTCAAACACCTGCAGCCCAACGACTTTGGCCGATTCGAGACTGCCAGCGGCCGTCGAACGCACGACGGGCATCGCTTTGCGGAGTGTGCCAGACTCAACGCGTCCGATGGCAATCCGGCCCACATAGTCCGACCAGTCGAGCGTGGTCACGAGCATCCGCAGCGGCCCATCTTGATCGACCGCGGGCCCTGGAATTCGTTCCAGCATCAGTTCGAGGAGCGGCTCCATCGTGCCGCTGCGATCAGCGGCGTCGTGTGATGCGTAGCCGTCGCGTGCCGACGCGTAGACGAAAGGGAAGTCGGCCAGATCGTCGTCAGCTCCGAGTTCCAAAAACAGTTCAAGCACCTCGTCGAGCACGGCGGCCGGGCGTGCGTCGGGGCGGTCAATCTTATTGACGACCACGACCGGCTTGAGCCCAGCCTCGAACGCCTTGGAAAGCACAAACCGGGTCTGAGGCATTGGGCCTTCAGCCGCATCGACGAGCAGGAGCACGCCGTCTGCCATACGGAGCACCCGCTCCACCTCGCCACCGAAGTCGGCGTGGCCAGGGGTATCGATGATGTTGATCTTCACTCCCTTCCACTCGAGGGCGATGTTTTTGGCGAGGATGGTGATGCCTCGCTCGCGTTCGAGGTCGTTGGAGTCGAGGATCCGCTCGCCTGAGAGCTGGCTCTCGCGAAACTGGCCACTCTGCCGCAGGAGGCAGTCGACAAGAGTCGTCTTCCCATGGTCGACGTGGGCGATGATGGCCACGTTACGCAGGTCGCTGCGACGGGAGGTGGTGCTGGGGCTACTGGTTTGGACGTCGGCCGCTGATGACATAGGAGGGGCCGCCGAGGGCGGCATTTAAGGGAGGGGTGGCAGAGAGAAATGGCAGGTGGGAAGAAACGCGGTGGGCGACGCAGTATTCAGGATGCCCGCATGCTTGCATAGAGACGATCGATCAGGGCGTCTGCCGTTTCTTCGGCAGCTGCTGTGCCCCAGGCGGTGCGGAGTCTGGGGGAGCTGGAGTGGCGTGTAGGTGACAGGGCTGCGGCTGCGGCTGCGGCGTGTTTTTCAGAGTCTGGCCCGAGAAAGACGGCAATGAGCTCATCTCCACCAAGCCTGGCGAGCAACGCCGCCTCGCGGGAAACATCCTGAAGCCTGCGGGACGCGGCGGCGAGCACGGCGTCACCAGCATGAAAGCCGTCGCGATCGTTCACCTCTTTGAGGCCCACGACGTCACACAGCAGCAGGGCCACGGCAGACTCTGAGGAGGTGTCTGCGGGCGGCAGAAGCTGTGCCAGCCTTCCTTCGAGTTCTCCGCGACTGCAGAGGCCGGTTACGTGGTCTGTGCCGGTCGAGCGTGTGGGCAAAGAACTCATCCAGGGAGAACCGTCTGCGGTGTCACCGCGGAAGAATGCCGAATGACCGCAGCTGAATGGTAGTGGAACCTGTCAAACACATGCACACGCCTGCTGCGACGGCTTTTCGGCACATGTAACACTGCATCACCCAAAGCGACTGCAGCAACGAAAGCACTGCCATCCAAAAGCACTGCCACCCAAAAGCACTGCAACTCAGAGTACCCTGCCCATCGGCCAGGATCTGCAGCCGGGTGGGAACCGCTCCACTGCTGCAACCGCCTGACGGTGCCAAGGCCAATCTGTGCAGCTGCCAGTGGGGGCACGCGGTCGGCAGTCCCGCTGAAAGCAGAAAAATGGAGACGATGGGGATCGAACCCACAACCCCCGGCTTGCAAAGCCGGTGCTCTCCCAATTGAGCTACGTCCCCGCAATGTCCAGCCCCAGCGTAAGCAGGATGCCAAAACTTGCTCGAGAATGCGCGCGCCTGGATTCGAACCAGGGACCTCCACCTTATCAGGGTGGCGCTCTAACCAACTGAGCTACGCGCGCTCACTAACGGCTCTTGGACAGTGGACCTCCAGCCGCAGAGTCCAAGTCTAGAACCCGTTTGCTCAAAATCAATCGGGCTTTTGTCCAGGCAGGTTTTGGCGCTGGCGCCCGAACCGGCTGGGGAGTACAACGATGCTCTGGGCTGCTTGAGAAGTTGCCTTGCCGTTGTGCTCAGATTCCAGGGAGGGATCCATCGTGATTGTCACGAGTTGTCGACGTGTTTTGCAGGCAGGAAGCCTAGGGCTCGCCGGTTTCTTGCCCAGTGCGGTTGTCTGGGCTGTCGTGAGCAGTTGGTCGTCTGTCGGAATCGCCGCACCAACGGTTGACTATGCCTTGGGACTCGAGCCGTTTCAGCCGGGAGTGGCGTACGACCGGCTCTCCGCGGAGGAGGCGGCCTCGGCCTCGATCCAGATGGAGAAAGGGGCCGGTGGCTCGGCCTGGGTGGTCCGTGCTGCTGATGGACGAGTTTTGCGTGCTTTCGCCGACACCAACAACGACCGTGTGGTGGACCGCTGGAGCTACTACCGCAACGGTATTGAGGTCTACCGCGACATCGACTCCGACAACAACTCAAAGGCCGATCAGGCCCGCTGGCTCGGTGAGGCGGGCAGCCGCTGGGGCGTGGATGACGATGAGGATGGCACACTCGATCGTTGGCTCTCCATTTCCGCGGAAGAGGCTACTGCAGAGATCGTGGCGGCACTCGCGAGTGGCAGTTCACGTGGGTTCACACGGCTGCTACCTACACGGGAGGAGCTCGAAGCAGCCGGTTTTCGCGGTGAGCTTCTCGAGGCGCTGGCGACGCGGACCGCCGCTGCTGCAGAGGGCTTCGCCGAGCTGGCCGCCAGCCAGCAGCAGGTTGGCCAAGCCGCTCGCTGGAACAACATGCTTGCCGCCCTTCCTGGGGTGCTCGCGGCCGACGGCGAGCAGCTCGCTGCTGACGTGATGGCCTACGATAACGTGGTGGCACTGTTCGAAGCCGGGGACACGGCCGGGCAGGTTTTTGTCGGCTCGCTGGTTCGTTGTGGCGATGCCTGGCGACCCGTCGACCTGCCGCAGCTGCCTGGCCAGAGTGGTGAAATCAGTGAGCCGTTGGCGTTCTTCTCGCCCCAGATGCCTGCGGCGGATGCTGTTGGCCCACAGATGAGTGAAGCGATCAAGCCACTGCTGGAAGCGCTACGGGTGGTGGAAGACCGTCTCGTCGAGGCGGGTCCCGCAGAACGCCCGCCGTTAATTGCCCAGCAGCTGCAGGTCCTGCAGAAGATCGCTGCGGCGGCTGACCCTGCCGATCGCAGTTTCTGGGTTCGTCAGCTGGCAGAAACGATTGCCGCCGCGGTGCAGGAATCGGCGATCGAGGACGGCATCGAGCGGCTGCAGCAGCTCGCAGAGCAGGTTGCGAGTGACCCGGATCTCGGTGGGTTTGTCGCATTTCGATTGGCATCGGCCCGCTACGCCGCCGGCATGCTGGCGGAGGACGCCGACTTAGAGACGGTGCAGAACGCCTGGCTGGCCGACTTAGAAGCCTTTGTGAAGGGGTATCCCAAGTCGCCCGACGCGGCAGAAGCGATGCTGCAAATCGGCATTGCCGAGGAGTTTTCGGGGAATGAGGAGGCTGCCGTTGAGCGATACCGGCAGATTGCGGCTGTATTCCCCGAAACCGCCGCAGCCCGCAAGGCGGCTGGGGCTGCGTGGCGGTTGGAGAGTGTCGGAAAGCCTTTGACGCTGACTGGCACGACGTCTGACGGCCGCTCATTCAGTCTGGCGAGTCTGAAGGGCATGCCCGTGCTGGTGCACTACTGGGCCTCGTGGTGTGAGCCTTGCAAGGTGGATATAGCCAGAATACGTGAGTTGCGGGAAAGCTTTGGTCCTCAGCGGTTTGCCGTTGTGGGCATTTCTCTTGATGCCGAACGCGAGGCGTTGGCGGCCTACCTCGGCAGCAACAGCATCCCGTGGGTGCAGCTTCACGAGGATGGCGGGCTCGACGGGAGGCTCGCAGAAGAGCTCGGTGTACTCACGCTCCCCACGATGCTCCTGCTCGATGCAGAAGGCAACGTTGTGGACCGAAACGTGATGATCACCGACCTAGAGAAGAAGCTGGGAGATCTGCTGGGACCGCAGTGACCGCAAGGCAAAGTCGAGTTCGCGGCCCAGAGCTGCTGCATTCTCCGCGGTTTGTGGAGGATCGCTGCTTCCGCGGCATCATGGGGCAAAGTCGCCCTGCTCTGCTGAAGTGGCTTTGGTGCTTTGTGCCTTGCTTGGTACCGTCCTGACGCTGCGGATGCTGGTGCTGGCATTCGCGACCACGCCCACACCGAGTCAGGCGATGTCCCAATGGCGTCTTTTCTGTTCGCGGATCTTGTTGCTGTGGCTTCACCAACGCTGAGTCCAACACTCTGCGCGGTGGGTGTCGTCAACCTGCTGACGCTCGTTTCTGCCTGGTTTGCCAGGCTGGCGACGGGAAGTCGGTACGAACGGGGGTGCCAGGCGGCCTGCCTGTTTCTGCTTGCCACAACGGGAACGCTCTGCGGTGTCTCGATGCATCTTGGGCCTGGGACTGCGGTGACTTCGGCGGTCACGCTGACGGTGGCAACGCTGATCGCCGTTGCGGATTCTGGTGAAACCGTCGGTGCTAGCGATCGTTCTGCCTGAAAAGTCTGCTTCGTTTGCCTAATCTCATCGCTTTCTGCGGCAACATCGGTGCGAACGGAAAATTTCCTCCCGTCGGCACGACCAGTTGGCCGATGAACCAGCACGGGTCGGCGTCTACTGCTGATCCCGTTGCCCGGCGGATGCATTGGCACGCCACCGACTGGAGGAGTCATTCATGTCGATTTCGAAATACACGTTCCTCGTTGGAGCGATGACGTCGATCCTCGCGGCCTCCACCGCCGCGGCCGACGACGTGGCTGCCTCGGTGGCTGCCCGGCTTCGTGATTCGGGTCAGCTCGAGGATTACCGCGTTAACGTCAAGGAGAGCGAGGGCACGGTCTTCCTCGAAGGCGAGGTGACAGACGCCCGGCAGATCGCCGCAGCCCTCGCTGTTGCCGAAAACACCGAAGGTGTGGAGCGGGTTGTCAACCGTCTCTCCCTGAAGACTGCGAAGAAACGCTCGGGGATTACGCTGAGCCTGCCCGCATCGATGCGGAAAATGCTCGGAGTAGAGCCTGAAGCCCCTGCACTGGCTGTTGACACTGGTGATGCGGCCTCACCGCAGCTGGTTTCTGCCGGAGAAGCCGACGCCGACATGTTGGCGATGCCTTCTGCAGAAGCTGGTCAGTTTGGCGAGATTGAGCTTGTTGAGGTTCAGGCTCCCGAAGTAGCCGCTTCCGAGGCAGAGGTTCGCCCTCTGATCGAGCCGGCTGCCGAAGCCATCGTCGCGGCTCCAGTTGAGGTGACTCCTGCTGCCGAGGTGGAGCCTGCGGCTGAAATGGCTCCTGAACTTCAGGCGGAGCCTGTGGCTGAAGCGGCCCTTGTGCAGGCAGCTCCAGCAGAAGTTGTTGCTCAGCCCTTGCCTGAGGTCATGGCGGCTCCCGCTGCAGCGGTGCAGTCACCGCGAAGCAACACGCCGCTTCCAGTGGCGATGGCAAGGGCTTCCGCAATCCCAACCCAGCCCGATACGACACGCATGGAGCATGCGGCGACGAAGCAGCCATCCGGCCTGACGTCGTGGGTGAAGCAAGTTGCTGGTGTGATGGGTGGTGGTGAGCGGGTGGTGCCCGGCTCGGAGCGTGTGGTCGGTGACTACGGTCCCGGCGAGTACGTGCCCACGCCCGCGAACCAGGGTGACTACTACGTCAACCAAGGTGCTCCGCAGCAGATGCCTGCACACCACCATGGTGGTGGCCTCGGTCGGCCAATGCCGATGGGTGCTGCTGGTGTTGGGATGCCGCCTGTGCCCATGCGAGGTGACGGCCCCAACATGCCGAACTACGCCTGGCCAAGCTATGCGTCGTATCCCAACTACGCCGCACTGCAGTATCCAACCCAGTATTCCCCAACTGCCTGGCCATACATCGGCCCATTCTACCCCTACCCGCAGGTGCCGCTCGGCTGGCGGCGGGTGTCGCTGGAGTGGGATGACGGCTGGTGGTTCCTCGATTTTGACGACCGTGCACAGCATCACTGATGCACTGCGACCGCCTCCGGCTCCATGCGGTGGCTGACTGATTCGCTCGTCAGCCATCGCGAGAGCCGGCTGTTCTAAGGCAGGCTCGGCGACCGTCACCATCGGGGGGCAGCGGTTGCCGGGCCTGCCCTTTTTTACGCGCGGCTGGCGAAATCGGATTCTTCGAAAGAATCCGCAAGGTTTGCCAACAACCCAGCCGATACATCCGGTAACGCTTGTCCGGAATCCCCAGGGACCTGACCCAATGAGCACGCGACCAAACATCACGCGAGCCACGACTCTGCTCCTGACCCTTTCGATCGCCGCTGCCGGCCTCTCGCAGAGCGGCTGCTTCTGGCTGACCGCCCAAGGCCCGAACCTCGGTCCTCTCGCGATTCCAGTGCCTGTTCCCGTTGGGATGCAGAAGGAACGTGAAGACAAGTTTTGGGAGAAGGAGCGGTACGGCCGAGTACCAGTGCTCGGAGCGATTCCTCCTGGCGGGCCGTGCGAGGCTGTTGATGAGCCGAGCGATGACGAGGTGATGCGAGCCCTGGAACGGAGCCGGCCTGCAGAAGGCAACTGGCCGTTCCTCTATGAGGTGCAGCGCAATAACGTGCGGATCACCAAGACCAAGATCGCTGACTACATCGATCCCCCGCGGCACTATCCGCTCGCTGGCCCAGCGCAGCAGCACCATGCTCATTACAAGTGCACCATCTACTATCAGGAGGTGCGTCGCGTCGGCTGGCCTGTGCCTCACACTCTGGTGGACGAAGACTGCCGCGAAGTGGTCTACATCGACCATAACCACCTGCACATGGTGGGTGACGTCACGGGCGGTGCTCAGGCCGATTTCTAAGGCCTGGCCCCGCGGCTGACATGAGGTGGCTCGTGCCGGTTGTGGCGGTTACGCGATTGACGGCCCGCTGACAACGCACGGCTCGTTCTCAACGAGTTGCTCATCCGATGACACAAAAAGAAAGGTCTGGTCGTGTTTGCCGCGACCAGGCCTTTCGGTCGCGCTGACGGATCGGCCGGCATGCTGTGTCATGGAATGGGCTTTGCAAATGTCACCTTCACCCGCCAGCCGCTGGAAATGCCGCGGTCTTCAGTGGGGGGGCTTTCTTGTCTGCTGGCTCATCGGTGTGTCAGCTGCTGAGGCACAGAACCCACAGGCATGGACAGGTGGTAACCCACTGCCGGTGAGTAGCAGTTCCGGTCGCACGCCAGCGTCTCGAGTCGTAGGTCCAACGGGAGTTCGGGTCGCCCGTGCCGACCCCCCGCTGGAAACAAGTCCGGTCGATGCAGGTCCGCGTTTAGCCCCAACGCAGCCAGCGACGCAGCCAGCCGAGACCGCCGGCCCTGGAGCGGCTGAGTCGGCGGAGCTTGAGGGAGCTTCCGAGTCGGCCGAACTGATCCCGACCGGCAGTCTGCTCTCGGTCGTTAGCGAAGGTGGCGTGTTGATGCTGCCGCTGCTCGGCTGCTCGTTCGT